>NZ_JAFIMU010000006.1:0-300000 GCF_017302985.1 Corallococcus macrosporus | reverse complement strand
GTGGGCATCCTGCGCGGGTGGGCCGCGAAGGACCTGGCGGCGATGCGGCGCGGCGTGGCCATGCGCGAGGCGTTCGGCACGGAGATGGACCAGCCGGGCTACTACGCCATGCTCGCGGAATTGGAGCTGGAGCTGGGCCACGTGGACGCGGCGCTCGCCACGGTGGAGCACGGCCGGCAGCGCGCCCAGGCCCTGGGCGAGGCGTACCACGAGTCCAAGCTGCTGCGCGTCAAGGGGCTGGCGCTGTTGCAACGGGATGGAAATACCGCAGCCTCCGCGGAGGCGTGCTTCCGGCAGGCGGCGGACGTGGCGCACGCCCAGGGGGCCCGGATGCGGGAGCTGCAGGCCGTCACGGCGCTGGCGCGGGTGCTCCTGGCCTCCGGACATCAGGAAGAAGCCCGTCAACGCCTGCAATCGGTCTACAGTACCTTCTCCGAAGGATGGGGAACGCCGCCCATCTCGGAGGCCCGCGCGTTGTTGGATGCGCTGGGAGGAGACCGCTGACATGAGCAAGAAGAAGCCGGAGTCGAAGGCCGCGCCCGCGCCCGCACGGGCCCGCCCGGTCGCTCGCAAGCCCACGCGGAGCGCGGGGGGCCAGGCCGCCTCGGTGAATGACTGGCAGGCCGTGTGGATGCGCGCCGTCGCGCTGGCGTGGAAGGAGCCCGAGTTCGAGGCGGCGCTCCAGAAGGACCCGCGCCAGGCCCTCAAGAAGCGCTTCGACTTCGACCTGCCGGCCAGCATCCACCTGAAGGTCGTCCCCTCCACCGCGAAGGACGCGGCGGCGGACAGCACCTGGAAGGTGAACAGCGCGGAGGTGGAGCTGCACCTGCCGAAGAAGCCGGCCGACGTGGCGGACCACGCCGTGGCCCTCTCCAGCCTCACCGACACCTACGGCCGTTCGCACTGCTGCGGCAGCCCCTGCTGCTGAGGCCGCCGCGCCGTCCGTCGCCCTTTCAGGGGGCTGATTCCGGAGGATCGCCCCCCGACACCGCGAAGGCCCCGACGGAGGCCTCGCCAAAGCCGTCCACGCCCGCCACGCGCTGGAAGAAGTCAGGGTCGCTCCGGCCCAGCGCGTAGGGCCGCAGCCCCAGCGCGGTGGACACCAGGTAGAGCGTCTGCACCAGCGCTCCGGTGTCCTGCAGCACCAGCGAGTACGCCAGCGTCTCGTACTTCCACGCGAGCCGGGGCACGCGCGCGGCCACCACCATCAACACCTCGGGCCGCTCGTAGGGCTCCACCGGCGCGCGGGCCTCGTCCAGCAGCGCGTGGAACTCCGGCGTGGGGCCGCTCAGCTTCTCCAGCCGGTGGCCCAGCGGGTCGTAGTGGTAGGCGCCCGGGGCCAGGCCCTGGCACTCGCCCACCATGGGGTAGAGCTCCAGCGCGTACACCGCGCCCGCGCTGGGATAGGGCCGGTCGGTGATTTCACCGTCCTGGGTGCTGCGCACGTCGCGCACGCGCGCGGCGCGGTAGAGCAGTTCACCCAACTGCCGCACGGTGAGCGGTGTGGCGCCCCGGCCGCGCAGGCTGCGGCGGGCCTCCACCACCTCCGTGAAGGAGCGGTCGCCGCCCGCGCGCAGCGCCTCCAGGTCCGGCCGGTACAGCTCCACCGTCTCCTGGATGACCGACGGCTTGAGGGCGGGCGGGTTGGGCAGCTCGCCCCGGAAGCGGTAGGTGGCCCCGGCGCGCGTCTGGTGGCCCCAGCCGCGCGAGCGCAGGTGGAAGAGCAGGTCGTGCGGCTCCCACTGCTTCAGCGCCGTCTGCGTCTCCTCGGACGCCGGCACGTCCAGGCCGTTGGGGACCAGGATGCCCGTCTCCGCCAGCAGGCGCACCAGCTCCCGCAGCGTGAAGGACTCGATGCCGGTGTTGAACTGGTTGAGCCGCGCCAGCAGCGTGGGGCGGGCCATGTCGAAGAGCAGCGACACCACGCGCCGGTCATGCAGCGCCGCGGTGGCGTGCACCGTGGGGCAGTCCAGCACCGCGCGGCCCTCCGCCATGCGCGTGTGCGCGAAGCGCGACAGCTGCAGCGGCTGGGTCGCGTCGAACGTGGCGCGGTGGCGCAGGAAGGACGCGGACGCGGGCGTGAGCGTCAGGAGCAGGTTGCCCCGCTCCTCCACCGTCCACGACAGCAGGCCACCGTCGCCCGCCAGGTCCAGCCAGTACCACGCGAGCGTCGCGTCCGAGCCCGCGGCGGCCGGCACCTCCGCTTCGTGGATGCCTCCGTCCGCGAGCGACTCGAACACCGCGCGCACACCGGGGGCCAGCGGGCCCAACCGCAGCGAGCGGCCAGGGCCCTCCACGCGCGCGTCCTCCGCGTCGGGGCAACGCAGCGCCACACCTTCGGCGAGCGACAATCTCATTCGTGCGGCCTCACGGCTCCACACCGTAGAACCGAGTCGGGTTTTCCCAGAGAACCTTTCGTAGACGACTTTCGGTCATCACGTCACGCAAGGACAGCAGCGACCCCAGCACATCCTCGCCGTGGTCCAGGTGGGGGAAGTCAGTTCCGAAAACCACGCGGTCCTCCGGGAGGTGGCGCACCACGTCAGACAGGTACGGTTCATCCGGCTCCAGGGAAACGAAGCAGTGCTGGCGCAGGTAGGAGGAAGGGAGCTGTCGGATGGTGGCGGAGACCTCTGCACCTACAGCGCGATATTCCTCGTCCAGCCGCCACGCCCAGTACGGCAACCAGCCGCAGCCGGCCTCCATGGCGCCAATGCGCAGGCGCGGGTGCCGCTCCAGCACGCCGCCCTGGAGGAGCGCCAGCAGTCCCATCATCAGCTCCATGGGGTGGGCGCAGACGTGGTTGGCGAAGCGGGTGTCGAAGCGGTCCGCGCCGGCGGAGGGCACATAGACGTGCCCGCTGCCGTGCAGCACCACCGCGAGTGACAACGCCTCGCACTCCGCCCAGAAGGGCGCGTAGGCGGCGTCCGACAGGAGCCGGCCGTTGATGGGGTTGGGGCGCACCATGACGGCGCGCCAGCCGAAGCCCGCGACGCGGCGGGCTTCCGCGACCATGGCCTCCGGCTCGTGGCGGCTGATGAGCCCCACGCCTCGCAGGCGCTCGGGCTGGTGCGCGCAGAAGCCATGCAGCCAGGTGTTGTAGACGGACGCGAACGCGGTGGCCACCTGGGGCTTCAGGGGGGAGAAGCCCTCCAGCAGCAGCGCGTAGGTGGGGAAGAGGGCCGCCATGTCCACGCCGTCCCGGTCCATCTGGGCCAGGTACACGTCCGGCCGCTGAAGCATTTCATTACGGCCCAATTGCGCGTACGAGCGCGCGGAGAACTCCACCCAGGCCCGCTCCGGCATGTGGTTCCACAGCGGCTTGCCGTCGACCTCTGGCAGGGGCAGCACGGGCAGCAGTCCCTGGGGGCCCAGCCGTTCCACGCGCGCCTCCAGCGTTTCGTCCGGCAGCCGTCCCGGCCGGGGCGCGTGGCGGCGCAGGCCGGGCTCCAGCTGCTCCGCCCAGAGGCTCAGCGGCTCCAGGACGTGCCGGTCCGCGTCGAAGATGTGAAGGCCGTCGCGCATGCGTCAGGGTCCCCAGCTCGCGAGCTCGTCGCGCACGTCCTTGAGCAGCGCTTCCAGCAGGCCGGTGCGGCGGGCCTGGGTGCGCAGGGACTGCTCCTCCGCGTCCTCCAGCGTGCCCGCGCGTCCGCCCCGGGCCTCCACCGCGCGGTCGCACAGCTCGCGCAGGAACTCGTGGTGCTGCGGCTGGAGCGTCTGGAAGCCTTCGCCCCAGCGCGCGACGAAGTCCACCAGCACGTCGCGCGAGGCCTCCGGCACGTCGCGGCGGTCCGGCAGGTCGCGGCTCAGCCGCACGAAGAGGTCCGGGAACACGTCGCGCATCGCCGTGGCGAAGGTGGCCGGGACGTAGACGGGCTGCGTGTCCGGGACGAGGTCGCCCTGGCGCTCGGCGGCCAGCACCGCGTCGAAGTCCGTGAAGAGGCGCTCGTGCCGGCGGCGCTCGTTCTGGTTGCGCGCGAGGAAGAACACCGCGCGCGGCAGCATCGCGGGGGCGGTGCGGCGCACCTCCGCGAGCGTGTCCCCCAGCGTCCGGCGCTCCGCGGGCGTCAGGGCCCAGGCGGCGGAGGCCTCGCGCAGGAAGCGGTCGGTGACGGCCTCCGGCCACTCGCGCTCCGTCACCTGGGGCGGGCGCAGGATGCCGGCGATGAAGCCCCGGATGCGCTCGCAGGCGGCGTCCCAGGTGGACAGCCGCTCCACCAGGTCTCGGAAGCCCTCGAGCAGCTGCGGCCGCGTCATGCCCAGCGGCATCACGTTGAGCACGATGGCGCCCCGGTCCTGCGAGTGCGCCTTGCGTGGCGTGGCGAGCCGTCCCTCCGCACGCAGCCGCGTCCACAGCTTCGTGCCGCGCGGGGCCTGGAGCGGCGCCACCACCACCCAGGGCAGGTGCGTGCGCTGGATGTTCGCGTGCAGCGAGTCGAAGACGGTGGGCGTGTCGTGGTCGAACCCGACGATGAAGCTGCCCCGGGGACCGATGCCGTGCGCCTGGATGCGCAAGAGGTCGCCCACGAGGTCCGCGCGCACGTTCTGGTGCTTCTGTGCCTCCTTGAGCGCGCCCGCGTCGAAGGACTCGATGCCCAGGACGACGGTGTAGAAGTTCGCGTCCGCCATGCCCTCCAGCAGCGCGGCGTCACGGCTCAGGTTCATCGTCACCTGGGTGAAGAAGCGCAGCGGGCGGGGCAGGGCGCGGTTCAACGGCACCAGCCCCGCGAGCACTTCCTTCGCGTAGGCCGCGTCGCCGATGAACTCGTCGTCCGCGAAGAAGACACCTTCCGCCCCCAAACCCGCGTGGGCGCGCACCTCGTCCAGCACGCGCTCCACCGGCTTGTGCCGCTGCTTGCGGCCGTACAGGTAGATAACGTCGCAGAAGGAGCAGTCGAAGGGACAGCCGCGCGTGGTCTGCACGGAGCCCCACGCGTAGCGCGGGAGGTCCGCCGCGACCGCGTCCCAGCGTGGCAGGGGGCTTTCGCTGAGCGACGGCTTTTCGAGCTGCCGGTACTCCGGCGAGTACTCGCCGCCGAGCCAGTCCGCGAGGAAGCGCGGCCAGGTGCGCTCCGCCTCGTTGACGAAGAGGGCGTCGAAGAAGCCCCGGTAGTCCTCCGGCGCGGCGGAGACAGCGGGGCCGCCCGCGACCACCGTGGCGCCCCGGTCGCGGAAGAGTCCGCCCAGGAAGCGCGCCTGGTAGGTGAGGGCGGAGTACATCACCGACACGCCGACGACGTCGTAGTCCCCCAGCTCCGTGTCCGCGCGCACCTGCCCGTGCAGCTCCTCGTCCCAGATGTCCACGGTGAAGGTGTCCGGCGTGAGCGCCGCGAGCGTCGCGCAGGCCAGCGGGGTCATCGTCGCGCGCTTCACCAGCCCGCGCTCGGGGTCGAAGTCCTCGGTCTCGCGGTCCACGTGGCGCCGGTCGGGGCCGCATTGGACCAGGAGGATGCGGGGTTTGGGGGGCAGGGCGGACGCCATCGCTCAGAAGTAGAAGGGCACGGGGTTGAGCTGCGCTTCGGTCCTCGGGGCCTTCAGCCACCCCATCCGCACGGGGACGTCATACAGCCGGCCGGGGCCCAGCCGGGGCCAGAAGTGCCGCAGCCCCGGGACGATGACCTTCACGGCGGATACGCCCACGTCCGGCCGTGATTGCTCCACCACCAGCGTCTCCAGCCCCACGCCCGCGGCCCGCGCCACGCACTCGCGCACGTCGTCTCGCAGGTCGTCATGCCCCACGCGCGGGAAGTCGGCGCGGACGCGCGCCGGGACCGAGTCGTCCGGGAAGAGCCAGGTGACGTCGTCGTGCGCGCGGGCGTCCCAGGGCGACGGGGCCGTGTCCTTCGGGTCGTAGCACTGGGCCACCTCCGTGAGCGCGCGCTGCACGGCGAGCTTCGCGTCGAAGTGGCAGCCGCAACCGGCCCAGGCCCGCCCGTGCTCCGGGGACCACGCGAGCGCGACGAACACCGGGATGCCCAGGTCGTGCGTGAGGTCCAGCACCGACAGCTGGACGCCGAGCGATTGGTAGTGCGCCTCCACGGACGCGAACCACGGCTCGTCGAAGGAGCGCAGGTCCACGCGCGGACGGCGCAGGCGGTTGTACCACCAGAGCGCCACCGCATCGCGCTCCACCAGCTCTAGGAAGCCCTGGAGGATGGCCTCCTCCACGCAGTTGCCCGCCGCGTTGCCGTTGGAGTTGAAGAGGCAGAACGGACCGTCTCCGCGCGAGGCCGTGGGCGTGAAGAGGTACGCGAACGACGTGGGCACGTACTTGTGGACCCCGTGCGTGAGCGACCACGCGGGGCTCCAGTCCATGGGTTGATCCGCGTAGGGCAGGGGCACCGCGGTGCGCATGTCGCGGCGGCCCGGGCCTCCGGGCTCGGCGAGCCGGGCCTGGAACTGCGCGGCGCTGAAGTGCTGGAGCGCGTCCGGCGGCACGGCCCTGTCACCCAGTTGCGACGCGGTGGCGTGGACGCGGGGCTCGTCGCCCTGGAACACCGCGCTGTAGCGCTCCAGCGCTTCACACAACGCGCCCGCGCGGGACTGGGCCTCCGTGCGGCCCTTGCCGCTGGCCACGCGGTGGAAGTCGTCGGAGGCCGGCGCGTCCGTCCACGGGCACACGCGGAAGACGGCGGAGTGGATGTGGCCCAGGGGCGCGTCACCCGGCACCGCGCGCAGGTCGCTCACCACGCCCGTCACCGGGCTGATCAGGTGGCGGTGGCGCTCCCAGGTCTCCTCGGGCGTGAGGATGCGGTGGCCGCCGTCGCCGGTGAAGCGCTTGGGGCGCGAGGCCAGCTCCAGCGGCGCCTTCGCTCTCGCCTCCAGCCAGTGCGGGTCGCCGCAGTCCGGGCACTGCGGACGCCGCGTCACCGCGTGCGACTCCAGCTTCCAGGTGGCGAAGTCCAGCGTCCACAGCCGCGTCTGGCCTCCGCCGGTGGGCCCGTCCACCACCCAGCGGGCCACGAGCGCCGCGGCGAAGGACAGCCCCGCCTGCGCGGTGGTGGGCAGGCCCGTGCGCGGCGGGCGCGTGGCTTGCGGCGGGATGCTCTTGCGCGCGAGGTACTTCTCGATGGGGCGGTTGTCCAACAGCCGCGCCGTGAGGCACGTCCAGCACGCACGCTCGCCGGTGCCCACCACCGGGCCCGCATGGCACGCGGTGCCGGACACCTTCAGCGGGAGGAACGCGGCGCCCGCGCTCCGGGCTTCACAGGCCAGGGCGAGCGCTTCCGAGGACAGGTAGTCATCCACCAGCAGCACGTGCCGGTCCGAGTCCTCGCGCACGTCCAGGCCGGTGTCGCGCAGCGCCTCCGCCAGCCGCTCTCCGTCCTCGCCCTCGACGGCCCGCACCGCGACGGACATGTCCAAGAGCCGCCCGGCCGCGACCGCCGCGCCCACGCCCAGGGACTCCCAGAAGCCGGCGACGCTGGCATCGAAGACGTCATGCGCCTCCTCCACGTGCCCGCGCTCCTCCAGGAGCGACAGCGCGTAGAGCACCTCCGGCGCGGAGGCCCGTCCCGCCAGCGCGGCGATGACGTTCGCCACGGTGCGCTGGCCATCCAGCAGGGGGACGATGCTCGCGTGCAGCTCGCCCTCCAGCAGGAACTGGGCGCGCTCCCCGACGAGGAACACGCGCCGTGCGTCGAGCACCTCGGCGCGCAGGTGGGGCTTGATGCGGAGGACTCGGTCCATGGGCAGGCGGGCGAGCCTAACCGGGGCCCGCGCCCGTGCCTATGACGGGGCCCCGCTACCGGGAGCCCGGACTCCGCGTGGTAGAAAGCCGCGCATGGTCCGCATCCCCCTGGCGCAGAGCGCGCGTGTGTCCCCGGAGTCCGTGCATCCCCCTCTGCGGAGCCGCGCCGCCACCGGCACCGTGGAGGTGACCCTGGTGCTGCGCCACGGGTCGCCCCTGCCCACCGTGGCCCAGCTGTGCGCGGATCCCCCGCGCCGCCCCCTCACCCACGACGAGTTCGAGGCGAAGTACGGCACGGATCCGAAGCACCTGAAGACCGTGCGCACCTTCGCGAAGAAGCAAGGCCTGAGCGTCGTGTCCGAGCACCGCGCCCGCGGCTATGTCGTCCTCCAGGGGACCCCGGCGGCGATGGGCAAGGCCTTCGGCGTGGACCTGCGGCGCTACACCCACGGGCCCTCGTCCTACCTGACCCACACGAAGCCGGTGGCCCTGCCGCGCGCGCTGCACGGCGTGGCGGAGTGGGTGCTCGGGCTGGACACCCGGCCGCTCGTCACCCACAACGCCGCGGCGCTGCCCGTGCCCCGGGAGGTGGCGAAGCAGGCCGGCGTGCGCTCGTACACGGCGCCCCAGGTGGCGAACCTCTACCGCTACCCGCGCAACCAGGGCGAGGGCCAGTGCGTCGGCATCATCGAGCTGGCGGGCGGCTACAAGCCGGAGGACCTGGCCCAGTACCTGAAGTCGGTCGGGGTCGAGCGCACGGCGCCGGTGGTGAACGTGGGGCCGAACAAGGCGGGGCTCGATGTCGCCTCCAACGCGGAGGTCACCATGGACGTGGAGCTGGTGGCCTCCGTGTGTCCGGGCGCGCGCGTCGTCGTCTACAACGCGGGCTCGAAGGACTACTCGCTGCGCGACTACCACCGCGTCCTGGCGGAGGCCATCAGCGACCGGGAGAACCTGCCGTCGGTGCTGACCACCAGCTGGTCCTTCTATGAAGGGTCGCTCATCCAGCAGGGCGAGGAGGTGGCCTTCGAGCGCCTCTTCATCGAAGCCGCGCTCCTGGGCATCACCGTGTGCGCGGCGTCCGGCGACCTGGGCTCGCAGGTGCCGGTGAATGGCCACTCTCCCACCGGCGCCATCACCGTGGCCGCGACGAGCTACCCGGCCGCGAGCGCGCTGGTGCTGGGCTGCGGCGGCACGACGCTGGAGGCGCTGGGAGAGGTCCTCCACCACGAGCGCGTGTGGAACCGCCTGGGCGAGGCGATGTCCATGGGCGCGCTGGGCAACACCTCCACGGCCGCGGGCGCGAGCAGCGGCGGTGTCAGCAGCATGAACGCGCTGCCGCTGTACCAGGAGGGCATCGGCGTGCCCGACCTCGTGACGTCGTCGTGGAAGAACGGCGCCTTCTCCGTCTCCCGGGGCACCGGCCGGGGCGTGCCCGACGTCGCGGCGAACGCGGACCTGCACACCGGCTATCAAATCGTCTTCAAGGGCCAGCAGGGCGTCGCCGCGGGCACGAGCGCCGCCGCGCCGATGTGGGCCGGCCTCATCGTCCGCCTCAACGAGGCGCTGGGCGCGCGCGTGGGCTTCCTGCACCCCCAGCTCTACAAGCTGGTCAGCGAGGGCGCCCCCGTCGTCCGCCGCATCACCCAGGGCGGCAACGGCGCCTACTTCGCGAGCCACGAGACGCTCTGGAACGCGTGCACCGGCCTGGGCACGCCGGACGGCGAGGCGCTGCTCGCGGGCCTGCGCAAGCTCCAGCGCCGCAAGCACTGAAGCCCGCGCACCCGGCGCCGCTTCTAGATGGCGTCCTCGGTGATGCCCAGCTTCTGGCGGACCGCCTGGAACTGGGCGTCCATCCGGGCGCGGTGCTCCGGCTTGAGGGCCGGCTTGCCCCGGCCCACGCCGCCCTTGTTGATGAAGCCCGTCCCCGGCTCCCTCGGCTCGTACACCGCCGTGCGCGGGTCGAACCGGGCGTCGTGCTGCTTCATGTACTCGAAGCTCGTCTTCTCCATCAGCAGGGGCAGGTCCTCGTCCGCCACGGGGACGCCCAGGAACGCGCCGATGCGGCGCAGACAGCCCTCGCGGTCCGCGACGAGGTCCGCATAGCGCACGTGCAGCACGTTCGCGTCCGTGCGGTGCGGCCACCACGAGGCCAGGTGCGCTCCCCACTCGTCCTTGCGCAGCACCCTCTGGACGAACTTGTCGAAGTCCAGGCGCAGGCCGGTCATCACGCAGTTGTGCGTGTAGCGGGAGATGAGCGCGTCCGGCGCGGCGCGCGTCACGTAGATGATGCGGCTGTCCGGTGGCGGCCTGAGGAACCCGTACTTCATGTGGGTCTTCAGGATGCGCGGCTGCTCCAGGCCATCCAGCACCTGCTCCGCGCGGGGGGAGAGGATGAGCTCCTCCAGGAACGGCGCCACCTGGAGGATGTGCTCGTACTCGCCCCGGCCCCGGGTGAGGAGCTGGTAGACGATCTGCTGCATCCACGTCGTCCCGGACTTCGGGTACGTGGAGATGTAGATGTCCCCCGGCCTGGGCTTGAGCCACACATAGCGCAGCCGCAACCAGCGGGCCGCGTCGTACACAATCCGGTGCACGGCGCGCAGCAGTTCGAGGAAGCCCACCAGGACGTTGAGGACCGCCCTCAGCACAGGGCGGGAATCGGAGGAATCCGAGGACATGGCGGCTTCATAGCAAACTCAGCGGAGTTGCCCCGAGCCGTCCTGTCGCTGACGCGCTGTGCTGTCGCGAACCCCCGGGAGGAGAGGGGGGTTCGATAACGAACGGCCTCCGGGGCCGTCCGCGCATCCGGGTTCCCGCGCGCGCGGTGCCGGTCTATCCGGCATCCCGCAGCCCGCCAGGAGAACCCCATGAACGACGAGTCGAAGTGCCCCGTCGCGCACGGCCCACGCCGCGCCCGCACGAACACGCAGTGGTGGCCGGACCAGCTCAACCTCGCGATGCTGCACCAGCACAACGCGCTGTCGGACCCGATGGTCGAGGACTTCAACTACGCGGCGGAGTTCCAGAAGCTGGACCTCCCCGCGGTGGTGAAGGACCTGCACGCGCTGATGACCGACTCGCAGGACTGGTGGCCGGCGGACTACGGCCACTACGGCCCGTTCTTCATCCGCATGGCGTGGCACGCGGCGGGCACCTACCGCATCTTCGACGGCCGGGGCGGCGCTCGCTCCGGAGAACAGCGCTTCGCGCCGCTCAACAGCTGGCCCGACAACGGCAACCTGGACAAGGCGCGGCGCCTGCTGTGGCCCATCAAGCAGAAGTACGGCCGCCAGCTGTCGTGGGCGGACCTGATGATCCTCGCGGGCAACGTGTCGCTGGAGTCCATGGGCCTCAAGACCTTCGGCTTCGGCGGCGGCCGCGAGGACGTATGGGAGCCGCAGCCCATCAACTGGGGCCCGGAGTCCACCTGGCTGGGCGACGAGCGCTACAGCGGTGAGCGCGAGCTGGCGCACCCGCTGGCCGCCGTGCAGATGGGCCTCATCTACGTCAACCCCGAGGGCCCGAACGGCCGCCCGGATCCGGTGGGCTCCGCGCGCGACATCCGCGACACCTTCGCGCGCATGGCGATGAACGACGAGGAGACCGTCGCGCTCGTCGCGGGGGGCCACACCTTCGGCAAGTGCCACGGCGCTGGCCCGGCGCACCACCTGGGCTCCGAGCCGGAGGGCGCCAACATCGAGGAGCTGGGCCTGGGCTGGAGGAACGCCTACGAGACCGGCATCGGCGCGCACGCCACCACCAGCGGCCTGGAGGGCGCCTGGACGCCCACGCCGACGAAGTGGGACATGAGCTACTTCGAGACGCTCTTCGGCTACGAGTGGGAGCTGACGAAGAGCCCGGCCGGCGCGCACCAGTGGAAGCCCGTCGGCAACAGCGGCGCCGGCACCGTCCCGGACGCGCACGTGCCCGGCAAGCGCCACGCGCCCATGATGACCACGGCCGACCTCGCGCTGCGCTTCGACCCCATCTACGAGCGCATCTCGCGCGACTACATGGCCCACCCGGCGAAGTTCGCGGACGCCTTCGCGCGCGCCTGGTTCAAGCTGACCCATCGCGACATGGGCCCCAAGGTGCGCTACCTGGGCCCGCTGGTGCCGGCGGAGGACCTGCTCTGGCAGGACCCCATCCCGGCCGTGGACCACGCGCTGGTGGACGCCTCGGACATCGCCACGCTCAAGGCGGAGCTGCTCGGCTCCGGCCTGTCTCCGCAGCAGCTGATCAAGACCGCCTGGGCCTCCGCGTCCACGTTCCGCGGCAGCGACATGCGCGGGGGCGCGAACGGCGCGCGCATCCGGCTGGCGCCGCAGAAGGACTGGGAGGCCAACGAGCCCGCGGAGCTCGCGCGGGTGCTCACCACGCTGGAAGGACTCCAGCAGCGGTTCAACGGCGCGCAGGCTGGCGGCAAGCGGGTGTCGCTGGCGGACCTCATCGTGCTGGGGGGCACCGCGGCCGTCGAAGCCGCCGCGCGCAAGGCCGGCCACAATGTCACCGTGCCCTTCACCCCGGGCCGCATGGACGCGTCTCAGGAGCAGACGGACGTGGATTCGTTCCTCGTCCTGGAGCCGGCGGCGGACGCCTTCCGCAACTACGTCCGCGCGGGCGCCGAGGCGACGACGGCCGCCGCGCTCATCGACCGCGCCAGCCTGCTCACGCTCACCGCGCCGGAGATGACGGCGCTCCTGGGCGGCCTGCGCTCGCTGGACGTCAACCACGGCCACACGCAGCACGGCGTGTTCACCCGGCGCCCGGGCACGCTGAGCCCGGACTTCTTCGTCAACCTGCTCGACATGCGCACCGCGTGGAAGCGCTCGCAGACGGCCCCGAACGTGTTCGAGGGCCGCGACCGGGCCACGGGCGAGCTGCGCTGGACGGCGACCACCGCCGACCTCGTCTTCGGCTCGAACTCGCAGCTGCGCGCGCTGGCGGAGGTCTACGCGGCCCGCGACGGCGAAGCCCACTTCGTGCAGGACTTCGTCGCCGCGTGGGCCAAGGTGATGGAGCTGGATCGCTTCGACCTGCCGGGGCGCAAGACGATCTGAGCCCGCCTGGAGGGACTACTCCAGGACGCGCTCCATGGTGAGGAAGGGCCGCGCGGCCGGGATGCTCCGGCCGCGGCAGACCTCGATGAACTTGTTCGACTCGATCATCTGGGGCGCGGTCTCGTCGTACTGGAGCACCATGACGTGGCGCAGCCAGGGCTCCTGGCCCATGGCGTAGACGAACACCTCGCGCGGGTTCAGGTGGTTGAGGATCTCCGTGGCGCGCGCGCTGTCGGAGCCGTTGAGCCGCCGCGACTGGTCCATCTTGCGGGGCAGGGGCTGGCTGAGCAGCGGGCCGTACATCCAGCTCATCGGCCCGCCCTCGCACTCCATGCCCAGGTAGAGCGCGTCCAGCGGGCCCACCAGTTGCGCCAGGTGCTGGTACATGCGCGGCTCCAGCGCGTTGGAGTCCGCGGCCATCAGCATGGAGCGGCCGGCCAGCCGCACCAGGTGCGCCGTCTTCGCCTGCACCGCCAGGTCGCTGTGCTCGCCGATGAAGGGAATGCCCATCAGCGACCCGCCGGGGATGGAGATCTCCTGCAGGTCGTCGATCTCAATCACGTTGCGGAAGCCCGTCTTCTCCAGCACCAGACGCAGCGACGGATCCGCCAGCGAGTACGCGTTCGCGCGGGGCACGACGATGGTGCCGATGCGGTGACGCAGCTGCAGCAGCGTCTCCATCATCAGGTGGTCCGCATGGCCGTGCGTGATGAGGACGTAGTCGATCTTCTCCGGCAGGTCCGCGTGGGTGAAGCGCTGCTGCTCCGTGGGGAACTCGTAGCTGATGACGGGGTCGGTGAGGACGGACACCTCCCGCGTCTCCATCAGCACGCACGCGTGGCCGAAGTAGCGCACGCGCACGCCGGGGCCGGTGTAGGGCTCGGGCTTGCGCGGGGCGGTTTCCGTGAAGAGGTCCGCGAACGCGTCCGCCGCGGAGGAGGGCACGCCCAGCATCTCCGCCACCTGGCCGGGGCTGCCCGGCGTGTGGCGCATGCGGAAGAGCGCGTCGATGCCCTCGTGCCGGAAGGGCACCTGGAGCCACAAGGGCGAGTCACCCTCCAGGCGCGGGGTGCTGAAGACGTACTTGCGGGCGTCGCCGGAGACGCGCATCAGCGAGATGCTCTGCGACGACTCCTTGTAGAGGCTGCTGCGGTAGAGCAGCGGCTCCATGATGCGGGCGTTGGCCCGGTGGGCCAGGTCGTACGTGAGCTCCACGTAGCCTTTGAGCATCTCCGGCACCTTGGCGTAGAGCGGCTCCAGCGACTCGCCCTTGGAGCTGGCCAGGAGCTGCTCCAGGTCCGACACGGCCTTGGTGTAGGCCAGCATGTCCGCGTGATCACGGGTGGTGCGCTCCAGCAGCGCCTTCACGTCCCCCACGCGCGACACGGGGTGGTTGATGAAGGGGCCGCCCATCAGCGCCGGGTTCTGCAGCGCGGCCACGTGCACGTCCGGGTTCGCGACGAACGACTGCATCAGCTTCAGGTGCAGGCGGGACACGAACAGCGGCGCCGTGGCGGGGGAGATGAGGTACCACCAGACGTACCACTGGTTGAACAGGGGCTCGATGGCGACATCGGGCTTCAGGTACATCGGACGGTCGAGCATGGGGGCCTCGCGGGGGCGTCCGCCGGGGCCCTTCGGCCCGGCGCGGGGGAGATGTTGCCGGCAGTGTGAGCGAGCAGGCGCCCGGGCAAGCCCGGAAGCACGCGTGTGCCGGCAATGTTGATGATTCCCCGGCTGACTTCAAGGCACCGGCTTCCCTGCCAGGACCGGGGAAGGGCAGCCAGAGCCTGGGAATCCCGAGCTGTGACCGGGAACGTTACAGGGAATCCGGGTCTGTCTTGACGTTCGCTTTCACAGCTTCAGAGAAAATCAAGAACTACCGACAGCGCATTTCTCGCTCGGTTTGTTTAGCGATAAAACAATGGCCTTTTCGTGCAGGTCCAACCCCCCGGCAGGGCCTGCACCGCCAGCCACCTTGAGGAACGTCGAACATGCTCTTGGCGAGCCACGCGTCGTCTTTTGCGACCTTGCTGGATCTTCTCGAGGCACGGGTCCAGGGGGCGGCGGAGGCGCGGCTCTACACCTTCCTGGAGGAGGGTGAGGAAGGGGCGCTGACGTACGGGGGGCTGGCGTCGCGGGCGAGGGCCATCGCCGTCGCGGTGTCGGAGCACGCGCGCGCGGGGGACCGGGTGGTGCTGCTGTACCCGCCGGGCCTGGAGTACGTGGCGGGGTTCTTCGGGTGCCTGGCCGCGGGGGCGGTGGCGGTGCCCGCGTACCCGCCGGATCCGTCGCGGCTGGAGCGCACGCTGCCGCGCCTGCGGGCCATCATCCAGGACGCGCGGGCGACGGTGGTGTTGACGACCTCGTTCGTGCTGTCGATGGCGGAGTTCCTGTTCGAGCAGGCGCCGGAGCTGCGGGACGTGAAGTGGGTGGCGACGGACGCGCTGTCGCCGGACGAGGCCGCCGCGTGGCGCGCGCCGGCGGTGAAGGCCGACACGCTGGCCTTCCTCCAGTACACGTCCGGGAGCACGGGCACGCCGAAGGGCGTGATGCTCACGCACGGGAACCTGCTGCACAACCTGTCGCTCATCCACGGCGCGTTCCAGGCGAGGCCGGACAGCGTGGGCGTCATCTGGCTGCCGCCGTACCACGACATGGGGCTCATCGGCGGCATCCTGGAGCCGCTGTACGGGGGCTTCCACACGGCCTTGATGTCGCCGCTGTCGTTCCTCAAGCGGCCCATGGCGTGGCTGGAGGCGGTGTCGCGCTTCGGGGGCACCATCAGCGGCGGACCGAACTTCGCGTTCGACCTGTGCGTGCGCAAGAGCACGCCGGAGCAGCGCCAGGCGCTGGACTTGAGCCGCTGGGAGGTCGCGTTCTGCGGCGCGGAGCCCATCCGTCCGGAGACGCTGGAGCGCTTCATGGAGGCGTTCGGTCCGAGCGGCTTCCGGCGCGAGGCGTTCTATCCCTGCTACGGACTGGCGGAAGGCACGCTCATCGTCTCCGGAGGCGAGAAGTCGGCTCCGCCGGTGTCGGTGACGCTTTCGGCTGGAGCGCTGGAGCGGCACCGCGCGGAGGAAGTGGGCGCGGCGGAGCCGGGGGCGCGGACGCTGGTGGGGTGTGGCCGGACGCTGGCGGAGCAGAAAATCGCCATCGTGGATCCGGAGACGCTGGAGCGGCGCGCCTCGGGTGAAGTGGGCGAGGTCTGGGTGTCCGGGCCGAGCGTCGCCCAGGGGTATTGGGGCCGCGAGGACGCGACGCGCGAGACGTTCCAGGCGCGCATCGCCGGTGATGCTTCCGGGCCGTACCTGCGCACGGGAGACCTGGGGTTCCTGAGGCCGGATGGCGAGCTGTACGTCACGGGGCGGCGCAAGGACCTGATCATCCTGCGTGGGCGCAACCACTACCCGCAGGACCTGGAGGCGTCGGTGGAGCTGGCGCACCCGACGCTGCGGCCGGGTGGCGGCGCGGTGTTCGCGGTGGAGGTGGCGGGCGAGGAGCGCGCGGTCGTCGTGCAGGAGATTGATGTCCGGCGGCTGGGCGATCTGCGGAAGCAGTTCGCCGCGGCGGACGCGGCGGTCGGGGCCATCCGGCAGCGGCTGGCGGAGTCGCACGAGGTGCAGGCGCACGCGGTGGTGCTCATCGAGCCGGGCAGCCTGCCCAAGACGTCCAGTGGCAAGGTGCAGCGGCACGCATGCCGCACGGGTTTCCTGACCGGGACGTTGCAGGAGGTCATGGCCTGGAGGGAGGAGCCGCCCGAGCCTCCGGGAGGCGCAGGCGGTCCGGGATCGTCCGGAGGTCCGTCGTCCGGATCCGCGGGCGGCACAGCGTCGAGCACGGGCAAGGCTGGCACGGGCCCCGTGGCGTACGACGGTTCGTCGTCGGGCACGGGCGGTGTGGCAGGGCCCGTGGGTTCCAGCGGTTCGTCGAGCACGGGCGGTGTGGCAGGGCCTGTGGCTTCCGGTGGATCGTCGTCTGATGCGGGCCGGGGATCCGGAGCCCAGGCAGGCGGTTCGTCTGCCCCTCACGCAGCGCTGTCCGGTTCGCATGCCGGAGCAGGGCAGGGGGCGGTGACGCTGGCTGCGAAGCCGGACGCGGAAGCGTTGGTGGCGTGGCTGCGCGACATCGTGGCGCGGCACGTGCGCATGCGCCGTGAGGAGATTGACGTCGAGGCTCCGGTCACGCGCTTCGGACTGGACTCACTGGGCGCGGTGGAACTGGCCCATGAAGTGGGCACGGGCATGGGCCTGACGGTGCCCATGGAGTGGTTGCTCCAGGGGCCGAGCATCACGTCCCTGGCGCGGCAGTTGCTCACGCTTCGGGCGTCGGCGGGGCCGGCTTCGAGCACCCTGCGTCGCCGGGACGTCGAGGGCGACCGGGCCGTGTCGTTTGCCCAGGCCCGGCTGTGGTTCCTGGACCAGTACGCACCGGGCGACGTGGCGTACAACCTGCCCGCGGCCGTGCGCCTGGAAGGCGACCTGGACGTAGCCGCGCTGGAGGGCAGCCTCCATGCGCTCGCGGCGCGCCATGACGCGCTGAGGACGTCCTTCCGGGAAGAGGATGGACGGCCACTCCAGGTCATCGCGAAGAACGCGGTGCTGCCGCTGGTGCGCGTATCTCTGGAGTCCCTGCCTGTTGAGGCTCGCGAGGCCGAAGCCTCCCGCCTTGCTCACGACGAGGCCCGCCGCCCGTTCAACCTGTCGCAGGGGCCGCTGGTTCGCGCCACGCTGCTGACGCTGGATGCACGCACGCATGTGCTGGTGCTCGTCATGCACCATGCCGTGTCGGACGGCACGTCCATGGCGGTGCTCGTGCGTGAGGTGTCCGCCCTCTACGCGGCGCTGCGTGACGGTCGCCCTTCTCCGCTGCCCGCGCTGCCGCTGGGATACGCGGACTACGCGGAGTGGCAGCGGGAGTGGCTGGACGGCGCCGCGCTGACTTCGCAACTGGATTACTGGCGCAAGCAGCTTGCGGGTGCACCCCGGTTGCTGGAGCTGGCCACGGACCGGCCCCGTCCCGCCGAGCGTGGGACGCAGGGCGCGCGGGTGCCGGTGGTGCTGGACTCCCGGCTGGCCGAAGCGGTGCGCAAGCTGGCGGTGCGTGAAGGCGTCACGCCCTTCATGGTGCTGCTGGCCGGCTTCCAGGCGGTGCTCGCTCGCCGCGCGGGCCAGGACGATGTCAGCGTGGGCACGGCCATCGCGGGCCGGGGACGTGCGGAGTTCCAGGGGCTGGTGGGCTTCTTCGTCAACACGCTGGTGATGCGCACGCGGCTGTCCGGTGCGCCCACCTTCCGTGAGCTTTTGGGCCGGGTGCGCGCGACGGCCATGGGTGCGTACGCGCACCAGGACGTGCCCTTCGAGAAGCTGGTGGAAGCGCTTCAGCCCACGCGCGAGCGCGGGCACACGCCGCTCTTCCAGGTCATGTTCATCCTCCAGGGCGCGCAGGTGGGCGCCCCCGTGCTGCCGGGCCTCCAGTCGAAGCTGCTGGACGTGCACCCCGGCACGGCGATGTTCGACCTGACGCTCTCGCTCTCCGAATCCGTCCGGGGCTTCGATGGATGGCTGGAGTACGCCACCGACCTCTTCGACGCGGACACCGTGGCCCGCCTCGCTGGCCACCTGCGCGTGCTGCTGGAGGCCGCTGTCGCGGACCCTTCGCGTCGCGTGGACGCGCTGCCGTGGCTGGACGCCTCGGAGTCGCAGCACCTGCGGGGCCTGTCGCGTGGTGAAGACACGGTGTTCCCGGCGGAGGCCACCGTGGCGTCGCAGTTCGCGGCGCAGGTGGCTCGCACTCCGGATGCCGTGGCGCTCGTCGCCGGAGAGACGCGGCTGACGTACCGCGAGCTGCACCAGCGGGCGCGGGCCCTGGCGCATGCGCTGCGAAATCGCGGCGTGGGGCCGGAGTCCATCGTGGGGCTGTGCGTGGACCGCACGGCGGAGCTGGCCGTGGGGCTGCTCGGCATCCTGGAGGCGGGCGCGGCCTACCTGCCGCTGGACCCGGCCTATCCGGCGCAGCGGCTCGCGGCGATGTGGGAGGACTCGGGCGCGAAGGTCCTCGTGAGTCCTCGTCGCCTGGAGGGCGTGATCTCCGTGCCGTCGGAGCAGCGTCTCTTCCTGGACGACGCGATGGACGGTGACTTCGCCGAGCCCGCTGGTGACGCGCGGTCGCTCGCGTACGTGCTCTACACGTCCGGTTCAACGGGGCGGCCCAAGGGCGTCAGCGTGCCGCACCGGACGGTGATGAACTTCTTCCGCGCGATGGATGCGCACGTCTCGCCGTGCCCGGGCACGTGGCTGGCGATGACGAGCATCTCCTTCGACATCTCCGTGCTGGAACTGCTCTGGTCCTGGACGCGCGGCTTCCAGGTGGTGCTCGCGCCCACGGGCCTGGAGCCCGCCGCGCTCGCGCAGACGCTGGAGCAGCACGCCGTCACCCACTTCCAGTGCACGCCGTCGTACGCGCGCGCCCTCGTGGAAGAGCCCCGGGCGCTGCACGCGCTGGGCGGTCTGCGGCAGTTGCTCGTCGGCGGAGAAGCACTCCCGGGCGGCCTTGCCGCACGTTTGCGGGCACGCGTTCCAGTCCTGCTCAACATGTACGGACCCACCGAGACGACGGTGTGGTCCTCGACGCATCGCGTGGCGCAGGACACGGCCGGGACGGTGTCGCTGGGACGGCCGCTCGCGAACACGGGCCTCTACATCCTGGACGCGCGACTGCACCCGGTGCCGGCCGGTGTGCCGGGTGAGTTGTTCATCGGTGGCGACGGCGTGGTGCGCGGCTACCTGGGCCGGCCGGACCTGACGGCCGAGCGTTTCGTGCCGGACGCGTTCCATGGCGATCCGGGCGCGCGGATGTACCGCACGGGAGACCGGGCGCGCTGGCTCGCGGACGGGACGCTGGAGTTCCTGGGCCGCGTGGATCATCAGGTGAAGGTGCGCGGCTTCCGCATCGAGCCGGGTGAAGTGGAAGCGGCCCTCGTCCGGCACGAAGGCGTCGCGGCCTCGGTGGTGGTCGCGCGCGAGGACGTGCCAGGGGACACGCGGCTGGTGGCCTACGTCGTCGCGAAGCCCGGCAAGACGCTGGACGAGGCCTCACTCCGCGAGCACGCGAGGCGCCACCTGCCGGAGTCGATGGTGCCGTCCGCGGTGATGGTGCTGGAGGCACTGCCCCTCACGCCCAACGGCAAGGTGGATCGCAAGGAGCTGCCGGCCCCGGAGCTGCCCCGTTCGGAGCACGGCTACGTCGCCCCTGGAACGCCGACGGAGCAGGTGCTGGCCGGCCTGTGGAGCCGGCTCCTGCGCGTGGAGCGGGTGGGGCTGCGCGATGACTTCTTCGCGTTGGGCGGGCACTCACTGCTCGCCACGCGCCTGCTGTCCGCCGTCCGAGGCGCCTTCGGGGTGGAGTTGCCGGTGCGCGCGCTGTTCGACGCGTCCACCCTGGCGGCGCTGGCGGCACGCATCGACGCCGTCCGTCTGGAGCAGGCGGGCACGTTGGCGCCCGCGCTGGAGCCGGTGTCTCGCGAAGGCAAGCTCGTGCCGTCCTTCGCGCAGCAGCGGCTGTGGTTCCTGGAGCAACTGGAGCCGGGCAACCCCGCGTACCACATCCCCGCGGCCGTCGAGCTGGACGGCGAGCTGGACGTGGCCGCGCTGAAGCACGCCTTCGAGGCCCTGGTGCAGCGGCACGAATCGCTGCGCACGTCGCTGGTGGCGCCGGAGGGACAGCCCTTCCAGGTGGTGGCGAAGTCCGCGCAGGTGCCGTTCGTGGGCGTGGACCTGTCCGGGCTCGGCGGCGAGGGTGTGGAGGCGGGGCTGCGGCGCCTGATGGCGGAGGAGGCGCGCAAGCCCTTCGACCTGTCGCAAGGGCCGCTGCTGCGGCTCACGCTGGTGCGGTGCGCGCCCACGCGGCACGTGCTGCTCCTCACCCTGCATCACGTCGTCTCCGACGGCGGTTCGATGCTGGTGCTCGTGCGCGAAGTGGCCGCGCTCTATGAGGCCCGGTTGGCGGGCCGTCCTTCGCCGCTTCCTGCACTGTCCATCCAGCCCGTGGATCACGCCGCGTGGCAGCGCGCCTGGCTCCAGGGTGACGTGCTGGAGGCCCAGCTCTCCTGGTGGCGCGGGCAGCTCGAGGGGGCGCCGCACGTGCTGGCGCTGCCGACGGACCGTCCCCGCCCGGTGGTCCAGACGGCTGCGGGCGCGACCCTGCCGGTGCGCCTGTCGACCGGGCTGTCCGACGCCGTGCGGGCGCTCGCCCGTCGCGAGGGCGTGACGCCCTTCATGGTGCTGCTCGCCGCGTGGCAGACGCTGCTGGCACGCCATGCCGGACAGGACGACGTGCTCGTGGGCACGCCCGTCGCGGGACGTGACCGCGCGGAGCTGGAAGGACTCATCGGCCTGTTCGTGAACACGCTCGTGCTGCGTGCGCGGCTGGGCGCGAACCCGTCCTTCCGTGAGCTGCTCCAGCAGGTCCGCGAGACGACGCTGGGCGCCTACGCGCACCAGGCGGTGCCGTTCGAGAAGCTGGTGGACGCGGTGCAGCCGCAGCGCGACCTGGGGCGCTCGCCGTTGTTCCAGGTGATGCTGGCGCTGCAGGAGGATCCGCTCCCGGAGCTGCGGCTGCCCGGGCTGGGGCTGCGGATGCTGGAGGGAGAGGGCGCGGGCGCGCAGTTCGACCTGAAGCTCTCGCTCACGGACGCGCCGGCCGGCTTCGCGGGAGCGCTGGAGTACAACACCGACCTCTTCGACGCGGCGACGGTGGCGCGGTGGGTGGAGCACCTGGACGTGCTGCTGGCGGGAGCGGTGGCCCACCCGGAGACGCGGGTGAAGGCGCTGCCGCTGATGGCGGAAGCGGAGCAGCGCCGCCTGCTGGTGGACTGGAACGCCACCGCGCGCGACTACCCGCTGGAGGGCACGCTGCACGGCCTGGTGGAAGCGCAGGTGGCGCGCACTCCGGACGCCGTCGCGGTGGACTTCGAGGGCGCCCGGCTGACGTACCGGGAGCTGGACGGCCGGGCCAACCAGCTCGCGCGTGCGCTGCGAGCGCGCGGCGTGGGGTCGGAAGTGCGCGTGGGCGTGTGCGCGGAGCGCTCGCTGGAGCTGGTGATCGCGCTGCTGGGTGTGCTCAAGGCAGGCGGCGCGTACGTGCCCGTGGATCCGTCGGCACCGGCGGACCGGCTGGCGTACCAGGTGGAGGACTCGGCGGTCGCGGTGGTGTTGACGCAGGAGCATCTGCGGTCGTTGCTGCCGTTGGGGAGCACGCCGGTGCTGTGCCTGGACGCGGACTGGCCCCAGGTCGCGAGCCTGTCCTCGGAGCCGGTGGTGTCGGGCGTGGGCGCGGAGCACCTGGCCTACGTCATCTACACGTCGGGCAGCACGGGGCGTCCGAAGGGCGCGATGAACACCCACGCGGGCATCCGCAACCGGTTGTTCTGGATGCAGGAAGCCTACGGGTTGGAGCCCCGCGACGTCGTATTGCAGAAGACGCCGTTCAGCTTCGACGTGTCGGTGTGGGAGTTCTTCTGGCCGCTGATGACGGGAGCGCGGCTGGTGGTGGCGAAGCCCGGTGGGCACCAGGAC
This sequence comes from Corallococcus macrosporus, assembly GCF_017302985.1. Classification (NCBI taxonomy): domain Bacteria; kingdom Pseudomonadati; phylum Myxococcota; class Myxococcia; order Myxococcales; family Myxococcaceae; genus Corallococcus; species Corallococcus macrosporus. The sequence goes on along the minus strand of NZ_JAFIMU010000006.1, from coordinate 277,672 downwards.
GCCGCCTACCTGGTGGACGTGATGGCGCGCGAAGGCGTCACGACGCTGCACTTCGTGCCGTCCATGCTCCAGGTGTTCCTGGAGGAGCCGGGGTTGGAGCGCATCACGGCGCTCCGCCGCGTGGTGTGCAGCGGTGAGGCGCTCCCGCTGGACCTGAAGGACCGCTGCCTGGATCGGCTGGGCGTCCCGCTCCACAACCTCTACGGCCCCACGGAGGCCGCGGTGGACGTGACGGCCTGGACGTGCGAGCGCCACGACGGACGACGCTCGGTGCCCATTGGCAGGCCGGTGGCGAACACGCGGATCCACGTCCTGGACGCGTCCCTGCGGCCGGTGCCGGTGGGCATCGCGGGAGAGCTCTACATCGGCGGCGTGCAGGTGGGCCGAGGGTACCTGGGCCGTCCCGCGCTGACGGCGGAGCGGTTCATCCCGGATCCCTACGGTGCTCCGGGCACGAGGCTCTACCGGACCGGAGACCAGGCCCGGGTCCTCACCGACGGCAGCATCGAGTACCTCGGCCGCCTGGACTTCCAGGTGAAGGTGCGCGGGTTCCGCATCGAGCTGGGCGAAGTGGAGTCCGCGCTGGGCCAGTGCGAAGGCGTGCGCGAGAGCGTCGTCGTGGTGCGCGACGACGCGCCCGGCACCAAGAGGCTGGTGGCCTACGTGGTGGGCCAGGGCGTGACGATCGAAGGACTGCGCGAAGTGCTGAGGGCCAGGCTGCCGGAGTACATGGTGCCCGCGGCCTTCGTGGTGCTGGACGCGCTCCCGCTGTCCCCCAACGGCAAGGTGGATCGCAAGGCGCTGCCGAAGCCGGAAGCAACGGCCGAAACGACGGAAGCCTACGAAGCCCCGAGGACGCGCACGGAAGAGACGCTGGCGTCCGTGTGGGCGCGAGTGCTGGGCGTGCAGCGGGTGGGAGTGAAGGAGAACTTCTTCGCGCTGGGCGGCGACTCCATCCTGAGCATCCAGGTGGTGGCGAAGGCGGGGCAGGCGGGACTGAAGGTGACGCCGAAGCAGCTCTTCCAGCACCCGACGGTGGAGCAACTGGCGAAGGTGGTGGAGCAGGGACGCGGGGTGGTGGGGGAGCAGGGGCTGGTGGAGGGAGAGGCGGCGCTGACGCCGATTCAGCGCTGGTTCTTCGAGAGGCAGTTGCCGCAGGCACACCACTTCAACCAGGCAGTGCTGCTGGAGGCGAAGGAAGGGGTGGAAGCGGAGCGGCTGGAGGAGGCGCTCAAGGCGCTGGTGGCGCACCACGATGCGCTGCGGCTGCGGTACGAGCAGGGCACGGCAGGCTGGACGCAGCACCACGCGGGAGTAGGCCCGGGCCCGTACCTGCGGCGGCTGGACGTCTCGGCATCGTCGAATGAAGGCGAGGCACTGGCGAAGGCAGCGAAGGAGCTTCAGGGCAGCCTGAGGCTGGACGAAGGACTGCTGCTGCGCGCGCTGCTGGTGGAGCGCAGCGAGGGCAAGCCGTCGTGGCTGCTGCTGGCGGTGCACCACCTCGCGGTGGACGGCGTGTCGTGGCGAGTCATCCTGGAGGATCTGGGAACGGCGTACACGCAACTGCGCAGCGGAATGCCCGTAGTCCTGCCCGCGAAGACGACGTCCTTCCAGACGTGGTCGCGCAAGCTGGAGGCGTACGCTCGCGGACCGGAGCTGGAGAAGGAAGCCGCGTGGTGGCTGGCGCAAGCGCGTGAAGAGACGTCCGCGCTGCCGGTGGAAGTGAGCAAGGCGGCATTCGCGCAGGACACCGTGTCCGCATTGCCTGTGAGCGTGGCCAGTGGCTCGACTGCGCTGACGGTGGACGCAGGCGGAGTCCGCACGGTGGCGTCCGCACAGGACTCCGTCGCTGCATGGCCTGTGAATGCCGTAGCGACCGCACGGAATGTCCTCGTGGACATGGCAGCCGTGAACACGGTGGCCTCCGCGCGCAACGTGGTGGCCGCGCTGAATACGGAAGAGACGCGGACGCTGCTGCAGGAAGTGCCGGGTGCGTACCGGGCGAGCGTGAACGAAGTGCTCGTCTCGGCCCTGGCCCGAGTCCTGACGAAGTGGACGGGAGAGCAGCGGGTGCGCGTGGAAGTGGAGGGCCACGGGCGCGAGGAACTCTTCGCGGACGTGGACGTGACGCGTACGGTGGGCTGGTTCACCTCCCTCTACCCGGTGGTGCTGGAGGTGACGAAGGACGGCACGGCCGGCGACGCACTGCGGGCGGTGCGCGACACGCTGCGGGCCGTGCCGGGCAAGGGCGTGGGCTACGGCCTCCTGCACTACCAGGGCCCGGAGGCCATCGCCGCGAAGCTGAAGCAGGCACCGAAGGCGCAGGTGGCCTTCAACTACCTGGGGCAGTTCGACGCGCTGGCCAGCAGCAGCGGGGGCTTCACGCTGGCCAAGGAGTCCGCGGGCCCGACGCAGGGCGAGGGCGGCCAGCGCAGCCACGTGCTGGAAATCAACGGGCTGGTGGTGGGTGGCCAGCTGGAAGTGACGTGGACGTACAGCGAAGCGCTGCACACGAAGGCGACGGTGGAGGCGCTGGCGCGCGAGTACACCGAAGCACTCAAGGCGCTGGTGGCCGGACGCAAGACGGAGGACGCGGCGAAGTACACGCCGGCGGACTTCCCGCTGGCGAAGCTGGACGCGAAGACGCTGGCGAAGGCGCAGGCGGCGGTGGGGCAGCAGGTGGAGGACATCTACCCGCTGTCGCCGATGCAGCAGGGCATGCTCTTCCACGCACTGCTGTCGCCGAAGTCGGGCGTGTACTTCGAGCAGCTGTCCTGGGCCTTCCACGCGAAGCTGGACGTGGGGGCGTTGAAGCGCGCGTGGGAAGAATTGGTGGCGCGGCACCCGGTGCTGCGCACGACGCTGCTGTGGGAAGGGCTGGAAGCGCCGTTGCAGGTGGTGCGTCGCGAGGCGGCGCTGCCGTGGCGGGAGCTGGACTGGCGCGGGCAGACGGAAGCGGCGCAGCGGCAGGCGCTGGACGCGTACCTGGAAGAGGACCGCGCGCAGGGCTTCAGCCTCACGCAAGGCCCGCTGCTGCGCGTGGCCCTGGTGCGGCTGGACACGCATGTCCACCGGCTCATCTGGAGCTTCCATCACGTCATCCTGGACGGATGGAGCATGGCCCTGCTGCTCAAGCAGGTCTTCGCGATCTACCAGTCGTTGGCGTCGGCAAACACCCTCCCGAAGCTGGCAACGGGAGCGAACTACCGCGACTACATCGCCTGGCTCCAGCAGCAGGACGCGGAGCGGTCCGAAGCCTTCTGGCGATCGGAACTCGCGGGCCTCCACGCACCCACGCCGCTGCCGGGTGCCACGGAGTCCTCCGAGTCCATCCCCTCCGGTCACGCCGAGCGGTCCCTCACCCTGTCCGCGCGGACCACCGCCGCGCTTCAGTCGTTCGCGCGTCGGCAGCAGCTCACGCTCAACACGTTGGTGCAGGCGGCGTGGGCCCTGGTCCTCTCCCGCCACAGCGGTGAGCAGGACGTGGTCTTCGGCGTCACCGTCTCTGGTAGGCCTCCGGAGTTGCCCGGAGCGGAAGACGCACCGGGCCTCTTCATCAACACCGTGCCGGTGCGCATGCGCGTGGATGCGGAAGCCACCGTCTCCACGTGGCTGCACCACCTGCAGGCCCGCCACACGGAGTCGCGTTCGTACGAGTACGACTCCCTGGTCCGCATCCAGGGCTACAGCCAGGTGCCGCGAGGCACGCCGCTGTTCCAGAGCCTCTTCGTCTTCGAGAACTACCCGCTGGACGCATCGCTCGCGGCGCAGGGCAATCCGCTCGGCGTTCGTGACGTGCGCGGCGCCGAGCGCAGCAACTATCCGCTGACCGCCTCCGTGATTCCGGGCCGCGAGCTGCTGTTGAAGCTGGCGTACGACAAGCCGCGCTTCGAGGCTGAAGGGATTGGGCGGCTGCTGGAGCAGTGGCGGCGCGCGGTGGAAGGGCTGGTGGCGGGGGAGACGGGTCGGCTGTGGGAAGTGGGCGTGCTGTCGTCGGAGGAGAAGCAGCGCGTGCTGGTGGAGTGGAACCAGACGGCGAGCGACTCCCCGCGTGAAGCCAGCATCGTGGACGTCTTCGCGGCGCAGGTGGCGAGACGGCCTGAAGCGGTGGCGTTGGAGGCGGGCGAGGAGCAGTTGACGTACGCGCAGTTGGACGCGAGGGCGAACCAGCTGGCGCACCTGCTGCGCGCGCACGGAGTGGGCCCGGAGTCGCGGGTGGCGCTGTGCCTGGAGCGCGGGGTGGAGCTGGTGGTGGCGCTGGTGGCCATCCTCAAGGCGGGCGGTGCGTACGTGCCGCTGGAGGCGGATTACCCGCGAGAGCGCCTGGCCTACATGCTGAAGGAGGCCGGAGCGCGCGTGCTGGTGACGACGCGGGCGCTGGGCGAGCGCCTGCCCACGGACGGCCTGGACGTGGTGCGGCTGGAGGAGGCGCGGGAGGATTTGGCCCGTCAGCCGAAGCACGCGCCGGCAAGCGGAGTGGGAAGCCGCAACGTCGCGTACGTGGACTTCACGTCGGGCAGCACGGGCAAGCCGAAGGGCGTGTGCACGGAGCACGGCGGCGTGCTGCGCACGGTGCTGAAGGCCAACTACGCGAGGTGGACGGACGAGGACACCTTCCTGCTGCTGGCGCCGGTGTCCTTCGACGCGTCGACGCTGGAGGTGTGGGGCCCGCTGCTGAGCGGGGCGAAGCTGGTGGTGTACCCGCCGGTGCCGGTGGGGGACGTGAAGGAATTGGAAGGGGTGCTGAAGCGGCACGGGGTGACGGTGCTGCACCTGACGGCGGGCCTCTTCACGCAGATGGTGGACGGCAACCTGGAGGGGCTGCGCGGAGTGAAGCGGCTGCTGACGGGCGGTGACGTCGTGTCCGCGCCGCACGTGAAGCGGGCGCTGGAGACGTTGGGCGTGGCGGTGACGGCCTGCTACGGGCCGACGGAAGGGACGCTCTTCACCTCGTGCCACCGGATGGAGAAGGTGGAGGACGTGGGCACGGTGGTGCCCATTGGCCGGCCCATTGGCGACACGCAGGTGTACGTGCTGGACGGGCAGTGGCAGCCGGTGCCGGTGGGCGTGGTGGGGGAGTTGTACGCGGCGGGAGACGGCCTGGCGCGAGGCTACCTGGGCCAGCCGGGGCTGACGGCGCAGGCCTTCCTGCCCAACCCGTACGGGCCCGCGGGCAGCCGCATGTACCGCACGGGGGATTTGGCCCGGTGGCGCGCGGACGGAGTGCTGGAGTTCCAGGGCCGTGGGGACATGCAGGTGAAGGTGCGTGGCTTCCGGGTGGAACTGGGTGAGGTGGAAGCGGCACTGGCGCAGTGCGAAGGCGTGCGCGAGTGCGTGGTGGTGGCGAAGGGGCAGGGGGCAGGGACGAAGCGGCTGGTGGCGTACGTGGCGGGCGAAGGCCTGGACGTGGCCCAGGTGCGCACGGCGCTGAAGGGGCGGGTGCCGGAGTACATGGTGCCCTCGGCCTTCGTGGCGCTGCCCGTGCTGCCGCTGACGGCCAATGGCAAGGTGGACCGCAAGGCACTGCCGGAGCCGTCGGAAGCGGGCGTGGAAGTCTCGGGTGCGTACGTGGCGCCGAGGACGCCGACGGAGGAGGTGCTGGCGGCGGAGTGGGCGAAGGTGCTGGGCGTTGCCCGCGTCGGTGCGCGGGACAACTTCTTCGAACTGGGCGGGCACTCGCTGCTGGCGACGCAGGCCATTTCGCGCGTGCGCTCCGTCTTCGGCGTGGAGCTGCCGCTGCGCGCGTTGTTCGAAGCCCCCACCGTCGCGGGGCTCGCCGCGCGAGTGGACGAGGCCCGTCGCGATCCGAAGGCCGAGGGCCGTCCGCCGCTGACCGCCGGACGCTGGGAAGGCGCGGCGCCGCTGTCGTTCGCGCAGCAGCGCCTCTGGTTCATTGATCAGTTCGAGCCCGGAAGCGCTTCGTACAACATCCCCGCCGCCGTCCGGCTGGAGGGCGTGCTGGACGTGTCGGCCCTGGAGCGTTCGCTGCAGGCGCTCGTGCGTCGTCATGATGCCCTGCGGACCGTGATCCGCTCCGAGGAGGGCCGGCCCGCGCAGGTCGTCATCGCGGATGCTGAAATCCCCCTGACGCGAATCGACCTGGAAGAGCTGCACGGTGCCCAGCGTGAAGCCGAAGCCCTGCGGCTCGCGGGCGAAGAGGCGCGCCGTCCGTTCGACCTGTCGAAGGGCCCGCTCTTCCGGTCCACGTGGGTGCGGCTCACGGAGCGCGAACACCTGTTGCTGCTGACGATGCACCACATCGTCTCCGATGGCGCCTCCATGGGCGTCCTCGTGCGCGAGCTGACCGCGCTCTACGAGTCGTTCCGCACGGGCCAGCCCGTGTCGCTGCCGGAGCTGCCGGTGCGGTACGCGGACTACGCGGCGTGGCAGCGCGGCTGGTTGCAGGGCGATGCGCTGGAGTCGCAGCTCACGTGGTGGACACGGCAGCTCGAAGGCGCGCCTCCCGCGCTGGAGCTGATGACGGATCGGCCTCGTCCGGCGGTGCAGTCCTTCCGTGGCGCGCGTCTGCCGGTGGTCCTGTCCTCCGATCTGTCCGCGACGTTGCGCGGGCTCGGCAGGAGTGAAGGCGTCACGCCGTTCATGTTGCTGCTCGCCGCGTGGCAGGTGCTGCTGTCCCGCTACAGCGGGCAGGACGACGTGAGCGTGGGCACGCCCATCGCGGGCCGCGACCGGACGGAGCTGGAAGGGCTCATCGGTTTCTTCGTCAACACGCTGGTGCTGCGAACGCGGTTCGACGGCAAGCCCACGTTCCGCGAAGTGCTGGCGCAGGTGCGCGAGACGACGCTCGGTGCGTTCGCGCACCAGGACGTCCCGTTCGAGAAGCTGGTGGACGCGCTGAGCCCCGAGCGGGACCTGCGCCGTTCGCCACTGTTCCAGGTCATGTTCGCGTTGCAGCAGGACGTCCTGGCCGAACAGCACCTGCCCGAGCTGTCACTGCGTCCCATCGAAGCCGATGACCGCACGGCCAAGTACGAGCTGACGCTGTCGCTGTCGGACACGCCGGAAGGGTTCTCCGGGTCGATTGAGTACAACACGGACCTGCTCGACGCGGTGACGGTGAAGCGGATGGCGGGGCACCTGGAGGTGCTGCTGGAGGCCATCGCGAAGAACCCGGATGCGAAGGTGTCGCAGCTGCCGCTGCTGACGGAAGGCGAGCGTCGGCAGCAGGTGCTGGGGTGGAACGCGACGAGAACGGCGTTCCCAAGGGAGAAGTGCGTCCACACGCTGGTGACGGAGCAGGTGGAGCGCACGCCGGATGCGGTGGCGCTGGACTTCGCAGGAGAGCAGCGGACGTTCCGCCAGGTGGAGGCGAGGGCGAACCAGCTTGCGCAGCGGCTGGTGAAGCAGGGCGTGAAGCGCGGCTCGCGGGTGGGCCTGTGCGTGGAGCGCGGTGTGGGGATGGTGGAGGGGATGCTGGGCATCCTCAAGGCGGGCGGGGCGTACGTGCCGCTGGACGCGGGCTACCCTCGGGAGCGGCTGGCGTTCATGGTGGAGGACGCCGGGGTAGAAGTGCTGGTGACGCAGAAGTCCCAGCAGGGCGCGCTGCCGGAAGGGAAGTACACCGTCGTGCTGCTGGACGACGGCACGCTGGACGCGGAGCCGGCGCAGGCGCCCGAGAGCCGGGTGGATGCGACGGACCCGGCGTACGTCATCTACACGTCGGGAAGCATGGGGCGCCCGAAGGGCGTGTGGGTGCCTCACCGGGCCATCGTGCGGCTGCTGGTGGAGACGAACTTCATCCAGCTGACGGGAGAGGACCGCATCGCGCAGGCGTCGAACGCGTCGTTCGACGCGGCGACGTTCGAGGTGTGGGGCGTGCTGCTGCACGGCGGGCGCCTGGTGGGCGTGGCGAAGGACGTGGCGCTGTCACCGGCGGCGTTCGCGGCGTACCTGCGCGACGAGCGCATCAGCGTGCTGTTCGTGACGACGGCACTGTTCAACCAGTTGGTGGCGCAGTCGGCGGAGACGTTCCAGACGGTCCGGCAGCTCCACGTCGGCGGCGAGGCGGTGGATCCGGGGGCGATGCGCGCGGCGCTCGCGGCCGGCATGTCCGGGAAGCTCGTTCATGTGTACGGGCCCACGGAGAGTACGACGTTCGCCACGTGGCACGAGGTGAAGCAGGTCCCCGTGGACGCGGTGACGGTGCCCATCGGCAGACCGCTGTCCAACACGGAGCTGTACGTCCTGGACGCGCACGGGCAGCCCGTGCCGGCGGGTGTCGCGGGTGAGCTGTACATCGGCGGCGACGGTCTGGCGCTGGGCTACCTGGGCCGGCCGGAGCTGACGGCGGAGAAGTTCGTGCCGCACCCGTTCGGCACGGAGCCGGGCGCGCGGCTGTACCGCACGGGCGACCAGGTGAAGCAGTTGCCGGACGGCAGCGTGGTGTTCCTGGCCCGGTTGGACTCGCAGGTGAAGGTGCGCGGGTTCCGCATCGAGCTGGGCGAAGTGGAGTCCGCGCTGAGCCAGTGCGAAGGCGTGCGCGAGAGCGTAGCCATCGTGCGCGAGGACACGCCGGGACATCGCCGGTTGGTGGCGTACGTTGCGGGCCAGGGCGTGACGGCGGAAGGCTTGCGCGAGGCGCTGAAGGCCAGGCTGCCGGAGTACATGGTGCCCGCGGCCTTCGTGGTGCTGGACGTGCTGCCCCTCACGCCGAACGGCAAGGTGGACCGCAAGGCGCTGCCGAAGCCGGAAGCAACGGCCGAAACGACGGAAGCCTACGAAGCCCCGAGGACGCGCACGGAAGAGACACTGGCATCCGTGTGGGCGCGAGTGCTGGGCGTGCAGCGTGTGGGAGTGAAGGAGAACTTCTTCGCGCTGGGCGGCGACTCCATCCTGAGCATCCAGGTGGTGGCGAAGGCGGGCCAAGCCGGGCTGAAGGTGACGCCGAAGCAGCTCTTCCAGCACCCGACGGTGGAGCAACTGGCGAAGGTGGTGGAGCAGGGGCGCGGAGTGGTGGGGGAGCAGGGGCTGGTGGAGGGAGAGGCGGCGCTGACGCCGATTCAGCGCTGGTTCTTCGAGAGGCAGTTGCCGCAGGCGCACCACTTCAACCAGGCAGTGCTGCTGGAGGCGAAGGAAGGGGTGGAAACGGAGCGGCTGGAAGAGGCGCTCAAGGCGCTGGTGGCGCACCACGATGCGCTGCGGCTGCGTTACGAGAAGAGCGAAGCCGGCTGGACACAGCACCACGCGGGAGTGGGCGCGGGCCCGTACTTGCGGCGGCTGGATGTCTCGGCATCGTCGAACGAAGGTGAGGCACTGGCGAAGGCGGCGAAGGAGCTTCAGGGCAGCCTGAGGCTGGACGAAGGACTGCTGCTGCGCGCGCTGCTGGTGAAACGGAGCGGGGGCAAGCCGTCGTGGCTGTTGCTGGCGGTGCATCACCTCGCGGTGGACGGCGTGTCGTGGCGCGTGCTGCTGGAGGATCTGGGCACGGCATACGCGCAGCGTCGTCAGGGACAGAACGTAACGCTGCCCGCGAAGACGACATCCTTCCAGACGTGGTCGCGCAGGCTGGAGACGTACGCGCGCGGGCCAGAGCTGGAGAAGGAAGCGTCGTGGTGGCAAGCGCAGGCGCGTGAAGAGACGTCTGCCCTCCCGGTGGACGTGAACACGGCAGCCGCGAACACGGCGGCCTCCGCACGCAACGTGGTGGCCGCGCTGGACGCGGAAGAGACGCGGACGCTGCTGCAGGAAGTGCCGGGCGCGTACCGGGCGAGCGTGAATGAAGTCCTGGTGTCGGCCCTGGCGCGAGTCCTGACGAAGTGGACAGGGCAGCAGCGGGTGCGCGTGGAAGTCGAAGGGCACGGGCGCGAGGAACTCTTCTCGGACGTGGACGTGACGCGCACGGTGGGCTGGTTCACCTCCCTCTACCCGGTGGTGCTGGAGGTGACGAAGGACGGCACGGCCGGCGACGCACTGCGGGCGGTGCGCGACACACTTCGGGCCGTGCCGGGCAAGGGCGTGGGCTACGGCCTCCTGCACTACCAGGGCCCGGAGGCCATCGCCGCGAAGCTGAAGCAGGCACCGAAGGCGCAGGTGGCCTTCAACTACCTGGGGCAGTTCGACGCGCTGGCCAGCAGCAGCGGGGGCTTCACGCTGGCCAAGGAGTCCGCGGGCCCGACGCAGGGCGAAGGCGGCCAGCGCAGCCACGTGCTGGAAATCAACGGGCTGGTGGTGGGTGGCCAGCTGGAAGTGACGTGGACGTACAGCGAAGCGCTGCACACGAAGGCGACGGTGGAGGCGCTGGCGCGCGAGTACACCGAAGCACTCAAGGCGCTGGTGGCCGGACGCAAGACGGAGGACGCGGCGAAGTACACGCCGGCGGACTTCCCGCTGGCGAAGCTGGACGTGAAGACGCTGGCGAAGGTGCAGGCGGCGGTGGGGCAGGAGGTAGAGGACATCTACCCGCTGTCGCCGATGCAGCAGGGCATGCTCTTCCACGCGCTGCTGTCACCGAAGTCGGGCGTGTACTTCGAGCAGCTGTCCTGGGCCTTCCACGCGAAGCTGGACGTGGGGGCGTTGAAGCGCGCGTGGGAAGAGTTGGTGGCGCGGCACCCGGTGCTGCGCACGACGCTGCTGTGGGAAGGGCTGGAAGCGCCGTTGCAGGTGGTGCGTCGCGAGGCGGCGCTGCCGTGGCGGGAGCTGGACTGGCGCGGGCAGACGGAAGCAGCGCAGCGGCAGGCGCTGGACGCGTACCTGGAAGAGGACCGCGCCCAGGGCTTCAGCCTCACGCAGGGCCCGCTGCTGCGTGTGGCCCTGGTGCGCCTGGACACGCACGTCCACCGGCTCATCTGGAGCTTCCACCACACCCTGCTCGACGGCTGGAGCCTGGGCCTGGTGATGCAGGATCTGTTCGGCTTCTACGACGCGTTCAGCCGTTCGCAAGTGCCGCTCGCGGTCGCGCGGCCTCCCTTCCGGGACTACATCGCGTGGCTGTCCCAGCAGGAGCCCGCCCGTTCGGAAGCGTTCTGGCGTGAGCGGCTCGCGGGCTTCACGGCCCCCACGCCGTTGCCCATGGATCAGGGCACGGGTTCCGACGACAGCGAGGCCGTCCACCAGCACGGCTCGCAGGAGATCGCCCTCTCCTCGGAGACCACCGCCGCCATCGAGTCCTTCGCACGCCGTCACCAGCTCACGCTGGGCGCCGTGGTGCAGGGCGCGTGGGCGCTGCTGCTCAGTCGCTACAGCGGTGAGCAGGACGTGGTCTTCGGCACCACCGTCTCCGGCCGTCCCTCGGAGCTTCCGGGGGTGGAGGGGATGATGGGCCTGTTCATCAACTCCCTGCCGCTCCGCGTGCGGATCACGCCCGGGGACACGCTGGTGTCCTGGCTCCAGGGAATCCAGACGCAGCAGGTGGCCCTCAGCGCGCATGAGCACTGCCCGCTGGTGCAGGTCCAGTCGTGGAGCGACCTGCCCCGGGGCCAGGCGCTCTTCGAAAGCCTCGTCGTCGTGGAGAACTACCCCATCGACGCGTCCATCAAGGAACGCGCCCGCGGCCTGGACGTGCGCGACTTCGAGGGCCGCGAGCGGCTGACCCTGCCGCTGGCCCCCGCGGTCCTCCCCGGCGAGAAGCTGGGCCTGCGCCTGTCCTATCAGCTGTCGCGCTTCGACGCGGAGGCCATGACCCGGCTGCTGGGGCACTGGCGCACGCTGCTGGAAGGCATCGCCGTCGCGGCGGCCGACAGCCGCGTCTCCCGCCTCTCGCTCCTCACGGACGCCGAGCGGCACCAGGTGCTGAAGGACTGGAACGCCACGCAGGCGCCGCTGGAGGCCGAGGCCTCGCTGCACGGCCTCTTCGAGGCACAGGTGGAGCGCACGCCCGACGGCATCGCCGTGGAGCTGGACGACACGCGCTGGACGTACCGCGAGCTGAATGCCCGCGCGAACCAACTGGCGCGACAGCTCAAGCTCCTCGGGGTGGGGCCGGAGGTGCGCGTGGGCGTGTGCCTGGAGCGCTCGCCCGAGTTGCTGATGGCGCTCCTGGGCATCCTCAAGGCCGGTGGCGCCTACGTGCCCGTAGATCCGGACTACCCGCAGCACCGCATCGCGTACCTGCTGGAGGACTCGCGCGTCCCGGTGCTCGTCACCCGTGAGGCCATCGCGGACGAGCTGCCTTCGCGCGGCGAGCAACTGCTCTGCGTGGACTCCGACGCCGCCAGCCTCGCGCGCCAGCCTTCCGGCAACCTGCCCGCGCTGGGCGGACGGCATCTGGCCTACGTCATCTACACGTCGGGCAGCACCGGCCAGCCGAAGGGCGCGCTCGTCGAGCACCGGGGCATCGTCAACACGCTCGCCCAGGCGGTGCGTGACTTCGACGTGCGCCCCGGGACTCGCACGCTCCAGTTCGTGTCGATGAGCTTCGATGTGTCGCTGCTGGAGATCTTCTCCACGCTCGTGGGCGGAGGCACGCTGGTCCTCGCGCCGCGCGAAGCGCTGCGGCCCGGCCCGGAGCTGACGCGGCTGATGCGCGAGCGGAACATCACCACCTCGGTGCTGCTGCCCTCCACGCTGGCGGTCCTCACGTCCGACGACTTCCCCACGCTCCAGACGGTGGTGACGGGCGCGGAGGCGTGCCCGGCGGAGGTGATGGATCGCTGGGCGCAGGGCCGCCGCTTCGTGAACTCCTACGGCCCCACCGAGGCGAGCATCACGGTGACGAGCGCGGTCTGCGCTCCGGGCTCGGGGACGCCGCCCATTGGCCGGCCCTATCCCAACGTGCGCGCCTACGTGCTGGACGCGACGGGAGCACCGGTGCCGGTAGGCATCGCGGGCGAGCTGTTCATCGGCGGCGCGGGCGTGGGCCGAGGCTACCTGGGCCGGCCGGAGCAGACGGCGGAGCGCTTCGTGCCGGATCCGTTCGGTTCGGAGCCGGGCGCTCGGCTGTACCGGACGGGCGACCTGGTCCGCTACCGCGCGGACGGCGCGCTGGAGTTCGTCGGCCGCACCGACCACCAGGTCAAGGTGCGCGGCTTCCGCATCGAGCTGGGAGAAATCGAAGCGGTGCTCGCGGGCGCCGTGAGCGAGGCGGTGGTGCTGGCCCGCCAGGACGTCCCCGGCGACCGGCGCCTCGTGGCGTACGTCGTGGCGCGCGAGGACGAGGCGGTGGACGCCGCGGCCTTGCGTCGCTACCTGGAGGACAAGCTCCCCGAGCACATGGTGCCGTCCGCGTTCGTCGTCCTGGACGCGATGCCGCTCACGCCCAACGGCAAGGTGGACCGCAAGGCCCTCCCTGCGCCGGACGCGGTGCGCTCGGAGCAGGGACCGACCTACGTCGCGCCGCGCACGCCGGTGGAGGAGACGCTGGCCGCGACCTGGCGCGAGCTGCTGGGCGTGTCCCAGGTGGGCATCCACGACGACTTCCTGGAGCTGGGTGGACACTCGCTGCTGGCCACGCAGGCCATCTCGCGGATCCGCGCGGCGTTCGGCGTGGAGCTGCCGCTGCGCGCGCTGTTCGAAGCCCCCACCGTGGCCGCGCTCGCGCAGCGGGTGGAGGCCGCTCGCGCCGAAGCATCGCCCGGAGTGCCCCCGCTGAAGCCCGCGGCCCGCACCGGCCCGCTGCCGCTGTCGTTCGCGCAGCAGCGGCTGTGGTTCCTGGAGCAGCTTTCTCCCCAGGGGTCGCTCTACAACATCCCCAGCCTGCTCAAGTTGGAGGGACACCTGGACGTGGCCGCGCTGGAGCAGGCACTCAACGCGCTCGTCCAGCGGCATGAGAGCCTGCGGACGACGTTCCACGCCGAGGATGGCCGGCCCTTCCAGCGCATCAACGAAGCCCCGGTGCTTCCGTTGCCGGTGGTGGACCTGCGCGAAGTCGACGCGGCGCTGCGGGAGCAGGAGGCCTGGCGGCTGGCGCGAGTTGAAGCGCAGCGGCCGTTCGATCTGGTCCATGGTCCGCTCCTGCGTGTCACGCTGCTGCGGACGGAGGAGCGGGAGCACCTGCTGCTCCTGTCGATGCACCACATCGTCTCCGACGGCTGGTCCGCGGGCGTGCTGGTGCGTGAGTGGGTCGCCCTCTACGCCGCGCGCGTCGAGCAGCGCGACGCGGTGCTGCCCCCATTGCCGGTGCAGTACGCGGACTACGCGGTGTGGCAGCGCGAGTGGTTGCAGGGAGCCGCGCTGGAGGAGCAGGTCGGCTGGTGGCGTCGGGAGCTGGAAGGCGCCCCGGCCGCGCTGGAGCTGCCAACGGACCGGGTGCGCCCCGCGAAGTTGACGGAGCGGGGTGGCTCGGTGCCGGTGCGGCTGTCGAAGCCGCTCTCGGACGCGCTGCGGACGCTGGGACGTGGCGAGGGTGCCACGCCGTTCATGGTGCTGCTGGCCACGTGGCAGGTGCTCCTGTCTCGCTACAGCGGTCAGGACGACATCAGCGTGGGCACGCCGGTGGCGGGACGGTCGCAGGCGGAGGTGGAAGGCCTCATCGGCCTGTTCCTGAACACGCTGGTGTTGCGCACGCGGGTGCGCGCGGCGGATCGCTTCCGTGAAGTGCTCGCGCGAGTGAAGGAGACGACGCTTGGGGCGTTCGCGCACCAGCAGGTGCCGTTCGAGCGGCTGGTGGATGCGCTGAGGCCGGAGCGCGACCTGGGCCGCACGCCGCTGTTCCAGGCGATGCTGGTGCTCAACACGGAGGTGGACACCTCCCTGTCGCTGAGCGACCTGACGTTGCGCCGTCTGGAGCTGGAGAACCTGTCGGCCAAGTTCGAGCTGAACCTGTCGCTGAGCGATGCGCCGGAAGGCTTCCAGGGCGCGCTGACCTACAGCGCGGATCTGTTCGAGCGCTCGACGGTCGAGCGGATGGTGGAGCACCTGGGCGTGCTGCTCGAGGCAATCACGACGACGCCGGACGCGACCGTGAGCGCGCTGCCGATGCTGGCGGAGGCGGAGCGGGAGCAGGTGCTGCGGGCGTGGAACCAGACGGCGGAAGCGCTGCCGCTGGAGAGCATCCACGGGATGTTCGAAGCGCAAGCGAAGCGGAAGCCAGGGGCCATCGCGGTCGTCGCGGACGGCAAGCAGGCGACGTACGCGGAGCTGGACGCGAAGGCGAACGGCGTGGCGAAGCAGTTGCGCGCGCTGGGAGTGGGCCCGGAGTCGCTGGTGGGCCTGTACGTGGAGCGCACGGTGGAGGCGGTGGCGGGGATGCTGGGCATCCTCAAGGCGGGAGGCGGGTACGTGCCGATGGACACGTCCTTCCCCGAGGCGCGAGTGAAGGCCATCGCGGAGGACGCGGGGCTGCGCGTGGTGGTGACTCAGCGTGCGTACGCAAGCCAGGTGGCGAACCTGGGCTGCCAGACGCTGAGCGTGGAGGACGTGAGCGCCAGCACCGAGTCGGTGACGACGAAGGTGCGCGGGGAGAACGCGGCGTACGCCATCTTCACGTCGGGAAGCACAGGGCGTCCGAAGGGCGTGGTGGTGGAGCACCGGCAGTTGGCCAACTACGTGGGGAGCATCCGCGGAAGGCTGAGGCTGGAAGAGGGGATGAGCTTCGCGTCGGTGACGACGCTGGCGGCGGACCTGGGGCACACGGCCGTCTTCCCGATGCTGTGCGGAGGAGGGACGCTGCACCTGGTGTCGAAGGAGGTGGCGTCGGACGCGGAGGCCCTGGGCGCGTACATGCAGACGCACGGGGTGGACGGCCTGAAGGTAGTGCCCTCGCACCTGCGCGCGTTGCTGAGCGGGCCGAATGCGAAGGCGGTGCTGCCGAGGAAGCGGCTGGTGGTGGGCGGCGAGGCGTCGGAGCGCGAGCTGGTGGAGACGGTGAAGCGGCTGGCGCCGGAGTGCGCCGTCTTCAACCACTACGGCCCGACGGAGACGACGGTCGGCGTGCTGACGAATCCGGTGGAGGGCGCGTGGGAGGAAGGCGCCACGACGCTGGCGCTGGGCCGTCCCATCGGCAACGCGCGCATGTACGTGCTGGATGCGAGTGCGCGCCCGGTGCCCCGTGGCGTAGCGGGAGAGCTGTACGTCGGCGGTGCGGTGGTGACGCGTGGGTACGTGGGGCGTCCGGAGCTGACGGCGGAGCGGTACGTGCCGGACGCTTTCAGCACGGAGCCCGGGGCGCGGCTGTACCGCACGGGCGACAAGGTGAGGCAGCGGGAGGACGGGAAGCTGGAGTTCCTGGGCCGCGTGGACTTCCAGCTGAAGGTGCGCGGGTACCGGGTGGAGTTGGGCGAGGTGGAAGCGGGGCTGAGCGCATGCGCGGGCGTGCGTGAGGCCGTGGTGGTGGCGCGTGAGGACGCGCCCGGAGACAAGCGGTTGGTGGCGTACATGGTGGCGAAGCCGGGCAGCACGGTGGAGGCCACGGCGCTGAGAAGTGAGCTGAAGGGACGGCTGCCGGAGTACATGGTGCCGTCGGCCTTCGTGGTGCTGGAGGCGATGCCGCTCAACGCCAACGGCAAGGTGGACCGCAAGGCCCTGCCCAAGCCGGACGCGGAGTCGGAGCCGCGCTCACGGGACTTCGTGGCTCCGCGCAGTGAGCTGGAGCAGCAGTTGGCGGGCATCTACTCCGAGCTGCTGGGCGTGAAGCGCGTGGGCATCCACGACGGCTTCTTCGAGCTGGGCGGCCACTCGCTGCTGGCGACGCAGGCCATCTCGCGGATCCGCCAGACGTTCCAGGTGGAGCTGCCGCTGCGCAAGCTGTTCGAGTCGCCCACGGTGGAGACGCTCGCGGTGCTCGTGATGGAAGCCCAGGCCGCTCAGGTGGACCCCGACGAGCTCGAGCGGCTCATGGCGGAGATGGAAGAACTGTCCGGTGAAGAGGCGCAGGCCCTCCTGGACGCGGATACGGAACAGGTCAGGAAGACTTCCAATGAGTGACACCTCGAAGCGGTTCTCCAACCTGTCGCCCGAGAAGCAGGACCTGCTGATGCGGAAGCTGCGCCAGAAGAGCGCGGCGGCTCCCGTCGCGACGCTCGTGGCGCGCCCGAGGAACGCGGTCTCCTCCTTCCCCCTGTCCTTCGCGCAGCAGCGCCTGTGGTTCCTGGATCAGTTCGATCCGAAGAACCCGCAGTACAACATCCCGCTCGCGGTCCGGCTCGACGGCGTCCTGGACGCGGCCGCGCTCCAGCGCTGCCTGGATGAACTGGTGCGCCGGCATGAGGTGCTGCGCACGACGTTGCGCGCGGAAGAGGGCGGCGCGGTGCAGGTCATCGCCCCGCCCGCGCCCGTGGCCATCGACACGGTGGACCTCCAGTCCCTTCCCGCGGAGGCACGGGAGAAGGAAGCCCGCCTGCGCGTGTTCCGGGACGTGCAGCAGCCCTTCACGCTCTCCGTGGGCCCGCTGCTGCGCGCGATGCTGCTGAAGCTGTCCGCGACGGAGCACGTGCTGCTCCTGACGTTGCACCACGTCATCTCCGACGGCTGGTCGCGAGGCGTCTTCCTGCGCGAGCTGCTGGCCCTCTACGGAGCCTTCAGCCAGGGCAAGCCGTCGCCGCTGCCGGAGCTGACGATCCAGTACGTGGACTACGCGGCGTGGCAGCGCGAATGGCTCCAGGGGCCGGTGCTCGAAGCGCAGCTCGCGTACTGGCGCAAGCAGCTCCAGGGCGCCACGCAGGCCATCGAGCTGCCCACGGACCGCCCCATCCCGGCGGTGCCCACGACCCAGGGCGCGGTGGTGTCCGCCCACTTCTCGCGTGAGGTGGAGGCCGCGCTCAAGGCGCTCGGGCAGAAGGAGGGCGCCACGCCGTTCATGGTGCTGCTGGCCGCGTGGCAGGTGCTCCTGTCGCGCTACAGCGGTCAGGACGACGTGAGCGTGGGCACGCCCATCGCGGGCCGCAACCGCGCGGAGCTGGAAGGCCTCATTGGCTTCTTCGTCAACACGCTGGTGCTGCGCACGCGGATCGAAGGCAACCCCACGTTCCGCGAGCTGCTCCAGCAGGTGCGCGAGACGACGCTGGGTGCGTACGCGCACCAGGAGGTGCCGTTCGAGAAGCTGGTGGAGGAGCTGAAGCCGGAGCGCAACCTGAGCCGGTCTCCGCTGTTCCAGGTGATGTTCTCGCTCCAGAACGCGGCCCCGTCGTCGTCGGCGGCGACCACTGGCTCGGGGCTCACGCTGCGCGCCCTGGAGACGGAGGGCAGCACCGCCAAGTTCGAGCTGTCGCTGGACATGGCGGAGACGGGCCAGGGGTTCGCGGCCGCGTTGGAGTACAGCACCGACCTGTTCGAGGTGGCGACCGCGGAGCGGATGCTGCGGCACTTCGGCGTGCTGCTGGAGGGAATCGCCGCGCGTCCGGATGCGCGAGTGCTGGACCTGCCGCTGCTGGGCGAAGCAGAGCGCCAGCAGGTGCTGTTGGGGTGGAACGCCACCGACGTGGTGCTGCCGGAGGGGCAGGGGATTCCGGAGCGCTTCGCGGAGCTGGCGCGGATGCAGCCGCAAGCCCCGGCCGTCGTGGCACCGGGCGGAGAAGCACTGACGTACGGGCAACTGGAAGCGCAGGCGAACCAGCTGGCGCACCACCTGCGAAGCCTGGGGGTAGGCCCCGAGGTGCTGGTGGGCGTGTGCCTGGAACGCACGCCGCAGCTGCTGGTGGCGCTGCTGGGCATCCTGAAGGCCGGGGGCGCCTACGTGCCGCTGGACCCGTCGTACCCGGCGGACCGACTGGCCCTCATGGTGTCCGAGTCGCGCCTGTCGCTGCTGCTGACGCAGCGTGCGCTGGAGGGCACGGTGGAGGCCTCGGGCCTGCGCCGCTACCTACTGGACGAAGAGGCTGGGGCCCGCGCAGCACTGCCCACGTCGGCGCCTGCGCGCACGGCGGGCTTCGAGAACCTGGCGTACGTCGTCTTCACGTCAGGAAGCACGGGGACGCCCAAGGGCGTCATGGTGTCGCATCGCAGTTGGGCGAATGCATACCTGGGCTGGGAGAGAAGCTACGGACTGAAGCAGGGGCCGCGAAGCCACCTGCAGATGGCGAGCTTCTCCTTCGACGTCTTCGGCGGAGACGTCTCGCGCGCGCTGTGCAGTGGCGGCAAGCTGGTGCTGTGCCCGCGAGAGTGGCTGCTGGAGCCGGTGAAGCTGCACGGGCTGATGGAAGCCGAAGCGGTGGACTGCGCGGAGTTCGTCCCGGCGGTGCTGAGAGGGCTGTTGCAGCACCTGGAGGAGACGGGCCAGCGGCTGGAGGGCATGCGAGTCCTGATTGCCGGCTCGGACGCCTGGTACGTGAATGAGTACCGGAGGATTCGAGGCGTCATCGGCGCCCAGACGCGGCTCATCAACTCGTACGGCATCAGCGAAACCACCATCGACAGCACGTGGTTCGAGAGCGAGGCGCTGGAGGCCGGGGACAACCGGCTGGTGCCGATTGGGCGGCCCTTCGCCAACGTGCGGATGTACGTGCTGGACGCGGCGCTCAAGCCGGTGCCGCCGGGAGTGGCGGGAGAGCTGTACATCGGCGGCGAGGGCGTGACGCGCGGGTACGTGCGCAGGCCGGAGTTGACGGCGGAGCGCTTCGTACCCAATCCCTACGGCACCCCTGGCGCGCGGCTGTACCGCTCGGGAGACAGGGCGCGGCACCTGTCGGACGGGAACATCGAATTCCTGGGCCGAGCGGACACGCAGGTGAAGCTGCGTGGCTTCCGGGTGGAGCTGGGAGAAATCGAGTCGGTGCTGGGCAAGCACCCGGCGGTGAGGACGGCGGTGGTGCTGCTGCGGGAGGAGCCGCGGCGGCTGGTGGCGTACGTGGTGGCGCCGGAGGGGGTGGAGGCCTCGGCGCTGAGGCAGCACGTGAAGGAGAGCCTGCCGGAGTACATGGTGCCGGCGGCCTTCGTGGTGCTGGACGCGCTGCCGCTGACGCCCAACGGGAAGGTGGACCGCAAGGCGCTGCCGGCGCCGGAAGGAGCGCAGGAAGCGGCGGACTACGTGGCGCCGAGGACACCGACGGAGGAGCTGCTTTCGAACCTCTGGGCGCAGGTGCTGGGCGTGGCGCGGGTGGGCGCGAGCGACAACTTCTTCGACCTGGGAGGCCACTCGCTGGTGGCGACGCAGGCGATGTCGCGCGTGCGAAGCGCCTTCGGCGTGGAGCTGCCGCTGCGGGCCCTCTTCGAATCCCCCACCGTCGCGGCCCTCGCGGTGCGTGTGGACGAAGCCCTGCGAGCGCGTCAGGGCGTGAAGGTCCCGCCGCTGACGCCGATGGCGCGCACGGGCGAGCTGCCGCTGTCGTTCGCGCAGCAGCGCCTGTGGTTCCTGGATCAGCTCCAGCCGGGCAGTGCCTCCTACAACGTGGCCACCGCGGTCCGCCTGGATGGCACGCTGGACGTCGCGGCCCTGGAGCAGGCCCTGACGGAGTTGGTGCGCCGGCACGAATCCCTGCGCACCACCATCCAGGCCCGTGAAGGCCAGCCGTTCCAGGTCGTTGCGCCTCCGGGCCCCGTGGCCTGGGACGTCCTCGACGTGAGCGGCCACCCCGAGCGTGAAGCCGAGGCCCGGTGCATCGTGGATGCGTGGACGCGCGCGCCGTTCGACCTCGCGAAGGGCCCCCTGTTTCGCACGCGCCTGGTGCGCCTGAGTGAGCGGGAGCACCTGCTCGCGATGGTGATGCACCACATCGTCTCCGACGGCTGGTCCATGGGCGTCCTCGTGCGCGAGGCCGTCGCGTTGTACGCGGCCCAGGTGGCGGGACGTCCCGCGCCGCTGCGCGAGCTGGGCGTGCAGTACGCGGACTACGCCGCGTGGCAGCGCGGCTGGTTGAAGGACGAGGTGCTCGACGCGCAGGTGGCGTGGTGGCGCAAGCAACTGGAAGGTGCGCCCCGGGTCATCGAGCTGCCCACCGACCACCCGCGCACCGCCGCGCCGCTGACTCGCGGAGCGCGCCGGACCACGACGTTGCCGTCCGCACTGCGGGATGCGCTGTGGAGCCTGGGCCGCAAGGAGGGCGTGACGCCGTTCATGCTGCTGCTGGCGGCGTGGCAGGTGCAGCTGTCGCACTACAGCGGGCAGGACGACATCAGCGTGGGCTCGCCCGTCGCGGGCCGCAACCGCACGGAGCTCGAAGGGCTCATCGGCTTCTTCGTCAACACGCTGGTGCTGCGCGCGCGCCTGGGTGATGGGCTCACCTTCCGCGACCTGCTCAAGCAGGTGCGGGAGACGACGCTCGGCGCGCAGTCGAACCAGGAGGTGCCGTTCGAGAAGCTCGTGGAGGAGCTGAAGCCCGAGCGCGACCTCAGCCGCCCGCCGCTGTTCCAGGTGATGTTCACGTTCCAGGAGGCGGCCTCGCGGGAGGCACGGCTTCCGGGCGACCTGCGCCTGAGCTCCGTGGAGACGGGCACCGACGCCGCGAAGTTCGAGTTGTCGCTATCCCTGGCGGACTCCGCGGACGGCCTCATCGCCGCGGTGGAGTACAGCCCGGACCTCTACGACGACAGCACCGCGGCCCGGATGCTCGGGCACCTGCGGGTGCTGCTGGAGGCCATCGTCGCGGAGCCCGGCCAGCGCGTCAGCGACCTGCCCGTGATGCCGGAGGCGGAGCGCCAGCAGGTGCTGGTGGAATGGAACCACACGCGGAAGGACTACGCGCGGAACACCTGCGTGCAGCACCTGTTCGAGGCCCAAGCGGCGCGCACGCCCGACGCGGAGGCGGTGCGCTTCGAGGGACAGGTCCTCTCGTACGCGCAGGTGAACGCGCGCGCCAATCAGCTCGCGCATCGGCTGCGCGGACTGGGTGTGGGGCCCGAGGTGCGCGTGGGCCTGTGCCTGGAGCGTTCGCCCGAACTGGTGGTGGGCCTGCTGGGCATCCTGAAGGCGGGTGGCGCCTACGTCCCCATGGACGCGACGTACCCCGCTGACCGGCTGCGCTACATGCTCTCCGACGCGGGCGTGCGGGTGCTCGTGACGGTGGAGCGGTTGGCGTCGGCCCTGCCGCTCGCGGATGAACAGGTGGTGCGGCTGGACGCGGATGCGGCGCTCCTGCGGACGCAGCCGGAGACCGCGTGCAACGTGGCCGTGGACGCGGGCTACCTGGCGTACGTGCTCTACACGTCGGGCAGCACGGGTCGGCCCAAGGGCGTGATGGTCCCGCACGGCGGCCTGAACAACTACGTCGCGTGGTCGCTGGAGGCCTACGGCCTGGAGCGCGGCGTGGGCGCGCCGGTGCACTCGCCCGTGGTGTTCGACCTGACGGTGACGAGCCTCCTGGTGCCGCTGGTCGCGGGGCGCGGCGTGTGGCTGCTGCCGGAGTCGGACGGCGTGGAAGGGCTGTCGCGGGCGCTGCGGGCCCGGCCGGACTACAGCCTGGTGAAGCTGACCCCGGCGCACTGGGAGTTGCTGCGCCAGACGCTGCCGGCGGATGAGGCGGCGGGGCGCGTGGGCGCGCTGGTGGTGGGCGGTGAGGCCCTGCCTCCCGCGAGCCTGGACTTCTGGCGGCGGCACATGCCGGGCACGCGGCTCATCAACGAGTACGGCCCCACGGAGACGGTGGTGGGCTGCGCGGTCTACGACGTGCCGCGCGAGGCGGACGTGTCGGCGGGCGTGCCCATCGGGCGGCCCATCGCGAACACGCGGCTGTACGTGCTGGACGCGCGGCTGCGGCCCGTGCCCCTGGGCGTGGCGGGCGGGCTGTACGTGAGCGGCGACGGCGTGACACGCGGCTACCAGCAGCGGCCGGAGCTGACGGCGGAGCGCTACGTGCCGGATCCGTTCAGCATGGAGCCGGGCGCGCGGATGTACCGCACCGGGGACGTGGCGCGTTGGCGCGCGGACGGTCAGCTGGAGTACCTGGGCCGCGCCGACTTCCAGGTGAAGGTGCGCGGCTACCGCATCGAGCTGGGCGACATCGAGGCGGCGCTGGCGAGTCATCCCGGCGTGCGCGAGTCCGTCGTGGTGGTGCGCGAGGACGTGGCCGGCGACAAGCGGCTGGTGGGTTACGTCACGGGTGAAGCCGTGGACGTCGCCGCCGTGCGAGCGTCGCTCCAGCAGCGGCTGCCCGCGTACCTGGTGCCTTCGGCGCTCATGGTGCTGGAGTCGCTGCCCCTCACGTCCAACGGCAAGGTGGACCGCAAGGCCCTGCCGAAGCCGGAGGGCGAAGCAGGCGGCTCGGACGTTACGGGCCCGCTCACGCCCACAGAGGAACTGCTCGCCGGAGTCTTCGCGCAGGTGCTCGGCGTGGAGCGGGTGGGGCGCCGGGACGACTTCTTCGAGATTGGCGGACACTCGCTGCTGGCGGCGCGGGTGGTGGCGCGGGTGCTCGCCGTCTTCGGCGTGGAGCTGCCCCTGCGGGAGCTGTTCGACGCACCCACGGTGGGGAAGCTCGCGCTTCGCGTGGACGCGCGTGCTCGGGCCGCGGACGCCCGTCCGGCTCCGGCGCTCGTGCCGGTGCCTCGCACGGACGCGATGCCGCTGTCCTTCGCGCAGCAGCGGATGTGGTTCCTGGAGCAGTTGGAGCCGGACAGCCCGCTCTACAACATCCCGAACGTCCTCCGCCTGGAGGGCACGCTGGACGTCGCGGCCCTGGAGCGAGCCTTCGCCGCGCTCATCCAGCGCCACGAAGGACTGCGGACCACCTTCCACGCCGACGCGGACGGACGGCCGTTCCAGCGGATCGCCGGCGAAGGCAAGGTGGGCTGGACCCAGGTCGATCTCCGCGACCGTCCTGACTCGGAACGAGAAGCCCGCGAGCATGCCCGCGCCGAATCGCTGCGCCCCTTCAACCTGGGCCAGGGCCCGCTCCTGCGCGTGACCCTGCTGCGCACCGGTGAGCGTCAGCACCTGCTGGTGGTGGTGCTGCACCACATCGTCTCCGACGGCTGGTCCGCGGGCGTGCTGGTGCGGGAGCTGGGAGCGCTCTACACGGCCTTCAGCGCGGGGCGTGCCTCGCCGCTGCAAGCGTTGCCGTTGCAGTACGCGGACTACGCGGTGTGGCAGCGCGAGTGGCTGCGGGATGAGGCTCTGGAAGAGCAGGTCGGCTGGTGGCGGCGCGAGCTGGAAGGCGCCCCGGCCGCGCTGGAGCTGTCGACGGACAAACCCCGCTCCGCGACGCCGACGTCGCGAGGCAGCTCCGTCGCGGTGGAGCTGTCGAAGCCGCTGACGGACGCGCTGAAGACGCTGGGCCGCCGCGAGGGCGCCACGCCGTTCATGGTGCTGCTGGCCGCTTGGCAGGCCCTCCTGTCGCGCTACAGCGGCCAGGACGACATCAGCGTGGGCACGCCGGTCGCGGGCCGCAACCGCGCGGAGGTGGAAGGCCTCATCGGCCTGTTCCTGAACACGCTGGTGCTGCGCACGCGTGTCGCGCCGGAGCGGACCTTCCGGCAGCTCTTGGGGCAGGTGCGTGAGACGACGCTGGGCGCGTTCGCGCACCAGCAGGTGCCGTTCGAGCGGCTGGTGGATGCGCTGAGGCCGGAGCGCGACCTGGGCCGCACGCCGCTGTTCCAGGCGATGCTGGTGCTCAACACGGAGGTGGACACCGCGCTGTCCCTGCCGGACCTGACCCTGCGTCCGGAGCCGGTGGACGGCGAGCACACGAAGTTCGAGCTGAGCCTGTCGCTCGCGGAGTCGGCGGAGGGCTTCCGGGGCGCGCTCGCGTACAGCGCGGACCTGTTCAAGCCGGCGACGGTGGAGCGGATGGTGGAGCACCTGCGGGTGCTGCTGGAGGGCATCGCCGCGAATCCAGATGCGCCCGTGAGCGCACTGCCGATGCTGGCGGAGGCGGAGCGGGAGCAGGTGCTGAGGACGTGGAACCAGACGGCGGAAACCGTGCCGTCGGAGCGCATCCACGCGCAGTTCGAAGCGCAGGTGGAGCGTGTGCCCGGTGGCGTGGCGGTCGTCGCGGGCGGCAAGCAGCTGACGTACGCGGAGCTGGACGCGAAGGCGAACCGGCTGGCGCGAGCGCTGGTGAAGGAAGGCGTGGGCCCCGACGTGCTCGTGGGCCTGTATGTGGAGCGCACGGTGGAGGCGGTGGTGGGGATGCTGGGCATCCTCAAGGCGGGAGGCGGGTACGTGCCGATGGACACGTCCTTCCCCGAGGCGCGAGTGAAGGCCATCGCGGAGGACGCGGGCCTGCGCGTGGTGGTGACTCAGCGGGCTCAGGCCGCGGATATCGCGAGCCTGGGGCTCGTCACGGTCGTCGTCGAAGCAGTGGATGAGGCCGGCGGTAGCACAGAGCCGGTGACGACGAAGGTGCGCGGAGAGAACGCGGCGTACGCCATCTTCACGTCCGGAAGCACGGGCCGTCCGAAGGGCGTGGTGGTGGAGCACCGGCAGTTGGCCAACTACGTGGGGAGCATCCGCGGGCGGCTGAGGCTGGAAGAGGGGATGAGCTTCGCGTCGGTGACGACGCTGGCGGCGGACCTGGGGCACACGGCCGTCTTCCCGATGCTGTGCGGAGGAGGGACGTTGCACCTGGTGTCGAAGGAGGTGGCGTCGGACGCGGAGGCCCTGGGCGCGTACATGCAGACGCACGGGGTGGACGGCCTGAAGGTAGTGCCCTCGCACCTGCGCGCGTTGCTGAGCGGGCCGAATGCGAAGGCGGTGCTGCCGAGGAAGCGGCTGGTGGTGGGCGGCGAGGCATCGGAGCGCGAGCTGGTGGAGACGGTGAAGCGGCTGGCGCCGGAGTGCGCCGTCTTCAACCACTACGGCCCGACGGAGACGACAGTCGGCGTGCTGACGAACCCGGTGGAGGGCGCGTGGGAAGAGGGCGCCACGACGCTGGCGCTGGGCCGTCCCATCGGCAACGCGCGCATGTACGTGCTGGACGCAAGTGCACGTCCGGTGCCGAGAGGCGTAGCGGGAGAGCTGTACGTCGGCGGTGCGGTGGTGACGCGCGGGTACGTGGGCCGTCCGGAGCTGACGGCGGAGCGGTACGTGCCGGACGCTTTCAGCACGGAGCCCGGGACGCGGCTGTACCGCACGGGCGACAAGGTGAGGCAGCGGGAGGACGGGAAGCTGGAGTTCCTGGGGCGCGTGGACTTCCAACTGAAGGTGCGCGGCTACCGGGTGGAGTTGGGCGAGGTGGAGTCGGGGCTGAGCGCATGCGAAGGCGTGCGTGAGGCCGTCGTGGTGGCGCGGGAGGACGCGCCCGGAGACACGCGGCTGGTGGCATACGTGGTGGCGAAGCCGGGCAGCACGGTGGAGGCCACGGCGCTGAGAAGTGAGCTGAAGGGACGGCTGCCGGAGTACATGGTGCCGTCGGCCTTCGTCGTCCTGGAGGCGATGCCGCTCAACGCCAACGGCAAGGTGGACCGCAAGGCCCTGCCCAAGCCGGAGACGGTGGATGCGGACGCGCAGGACTTCGTCGCCCCACGCACGCCCACGGAGCAGACCCTGGAGCGCATCTGGGCCCAGGTGCTTCGGCAGGAGCGCGTGGGCATCCACGCCAACTTCTTCGAGCTGGGCGGCGACTCCATCATCAGCCTCCAGATCGTCGCGCGCGCCGCGCGGGCCGGGCTGCGCATCACGACCCGGCAGCTCTTCCAGCACCCGACCATCGCGGCACTGGCGACCGTCGCCACCTCGGCGTCGCTCGTGGTGGCGGAGCAGGGCGAGGTGCTCGGGTCCGTCCCGCTCACGCCCATCCAGCGCCGGCTCTTCGAGGAAGACGTCGTTGATCCGCACCACCTCAACCAGTCGCTGATGATCGAAGCCCGCCGCCCGGTGGACGCGGCGGTGCTGGAGCAGGCGCTGCGTCACCTCGTAGCGCATCACGATGCGCTGCGGCTGCGCTTCACGCAGGCCGCCGCTGGCTGGTCGCAGGAGAACACCGGGGTGTCGCAGCCGCTGACCCTGCGCCGGCTGGACGTCTCCACGCTGGATGACGCCGCGAAGGTCCAGGCCATCCAGGACGCGGCGGCCCGGCTCCAGGCGAGCTTCGTGCTGGACGAAGGACTGCTGCTGCGCGCGATGTTGATTGAACGCGGCGAAGGCCAGACCGCGCGCCTGTTGCTGGCGGTGCACCACCTCGCGGTGGACGGCGTGTCGTGGCGCGTGCTGCTGGAGGACCTGGAGACGGCCTATCAGCAGCTCGCCTCGGGCCAGCCGGCGCGGCTGCCCGCGAAGACCACTTCGTTCCAGACGTGGGCCCGCAGGCTGGAGGCCCATGCGAGGACTCCCGACGCGCGGTCCGAGCTCGCCTTCTGGCGGGATGCGACCCGGAACGTCGTGCCGCTGCCCGTGGACCGGGCCGGTGGCGAGAACACCGTGGCCTCGACGCGGAGCGTTTCGCTGTCGCTCGACGTGGAGGAGACGCGGCTCTTGCTCCAGGAAGTGCCGGCCGCGTACCGCGCGCAGATCAACGACGTGCTGCTCGCCGCGCTGGTCCAGTCGATGGCGCGGTGGACGGGCCAGCACCGGATGCGCGTCAACCTGGAAGGCCACGGGCGCGAGGAGCTGTTCGCGGACGTGGACCTGTCCCGCACGGTGGGCTGGTTCACCGCCGTGTACCCCGTGGTGCTGGAGGTGCCCGCCTCGGGCAGTGCCGGTGACGGGCTGCGCGCGGTCCGAGACACCCTGCGGCGCCTCCCGGGCAACGGCGTGGGCTATGGCCTCCTGCGCTACCTGGGCGACACCGAGACGGTGGAAGCCCTGCGCGCCGCGCCTCCGGCCCAGGTGTCCTTCAACTACCTGGGCCAGTTCGACGGCGTCGCGTCCGGCACCGGCGACACCGCGTTCCGGATCGCTCGCGAGGGCAGCGGCCCCGTGCGCAGCCCCCGTGCTCCGCGCCGCCACGTACTGGACGTCAGCGGCCTGGTGCTCGACGGGCAGCTCCAGTTGAGCTGGAGCTACAGCGAACACCTGCACAGCCAGGCCACCATCGAGGCGCTCGCTCGCGACTTCGTGGCCGCGCTGCGCACGCTCATCGCGGGCCGGGCTTCAGCGGATGCCGCACGCCGCACGCCCACGGACTTCCCGCTCGCTCGCGTGGAGGCGTCCGCGCTGGAGCGCGTGCTGGCGGCCGTCCCCAACCTGGAGGACCTCTACCCGCTGTCGCCCATGCAGCAGGGCATGCTCTTCCACACGCTGCTGGAGCCCGCGTCGGGCGCGTACTTCGAACAGCGCTCCTGGAGCTTCCACTCCGCGCTGGACCTGGGCGCGCTCAAGCAGGCGTGGGAGGACGTCATCGCGCACCACCCGGTGCTGCGCACCTCGTTCTTCTGGCAGGGCCTGGAGTCGCCGCTCCAGGCGGTACATGCCCGGGTGACGCTGCCCTGGTCGGAGCTGGACTGGCGCGGGCTCTCCGCTTCGGAGCAGCAGGCCCGGCTGGAGACGTTCCTCGCGGAGGACCGGGCGCGTGGCTTCGAGCTGGCGCACGCGCCGCTGATGCGGCTGGCGCTGATCCGCACGGAGGAGCAGGCCTGGCGGTTGGTGTGGAGCTTCCACCATCTGCTGACGGACGGCTGGAGCTCGGCGCTGCTGCGCAAGGCCGTGTTCACCCGCTACGCCGCGCTGGCGCAGGGGAAGGCCCCGCCGCAGGAGAAGGGCCCCGCGTACCGCGAGTACATCGCGTGGCTCCAGCGCCAGGACCTCCAGCGCACGGAGTCCTTCTGGCGCGACGCGCTGGCGGGCTTCTCCGCCGCGACGCCGCTGCCGGCGGGTGGTGCCTCGCGTGCGTTCGCCACCGGTGGACTGTCAGAGCAGTCGGTGCTGCTGCCGGCTGACACGACCGACGCGCTCCAGGCCTTCGCGCGCCGCCATCAGCTCACGCTCAACACGCTGGTGCAGGCCGCCTGGGCGCTGGTGCTCGCGCGGCACGCGGACACGTCCGACGTCGTCTTCGGCGCGACCGTCGCGGGACGGCCCTCGGAGCTGCCGGGCGTCGATTCGATGCTGGGCATGTTCATCAACACGCTGCCCGTGCGCGTCCGGATGGATGAGCGCTCGGCGGTGGTGCCTTGGCTCCAGCAGCTCCAGTCGCAGCAGGTGGAGCTGCGCCACCACGAGCACAGCCCGCTGGTGCAGGTGCAGGGCTGGAGCGAAGTGCCCCGGGGCACGCCCCTCTTCGAGACGCTCCTCGTCTTCGAGAACTACCCCGTGGACAGCACCGTGGAGACTGGCGC
Organism: Corallococcus macrosporus; assembly: GCF_017302985.1. Taxonomy (NCBI): domain Bacteria; kingdom Pseudomonadati; phylum Myxococcota; class Myxococcia; order Myxococcales; family Myxococcaceae; genus Corallococcus; species Corallococcus macrosporus. The sequence goes on along the minus strand of NZ_JAFIMU010000006.1, from coordinate 248,698 downwards.
CCGTCGGCTGGACGTGCGCGACTTCCACGCGTTCGAGCGGACGAACTACCCCCTCACCGCCGTGGCCGCGCCCGGCCGCGAGCTGCTGCTCAAGCTCGCGCACGAGACGCCGCGCTTCGACGACGCAACGGCCAAGGCCCTGCTGGGGCAGTGGCGCCGGGCCCTGGAAGGACTGGTCGCCCGGGCCGGTCAGCGCGTCGCCGACGTGAGCCTCCTCTCCGTGGAGGAGACGCACGCGCTGAAGGACACCTGGAACGCGACGCGCGCGGAGTACCCCCGCACGCTCGCGGTGCAGCAGCTCTTCGAGGCCCGCGCTGCCCAGGCGCCCGACGCGGAGGCGCTGCGCTGGAACACCGGCACCCTGACGGCCGGAGCCCTGGACGCGCGAGCGAACCGGCTGGCGCACCACCTGCGCGCGCAGGGCGTGGGCCTGGAGTCGCGCGTGGGCATCTGCCTGGAGCGCGGCCCGGACCTCGTCGTCGCGCTGCTCGCGGTGCTCAAGGCCGGGGGCGCCTACGTGCCCCTGGATCCGACCTATCCCGAAGCGCGCCTGGGCTTCATGGCCCGCGACGCGAACCTCACGGCGCTGCTGACGCACCGGCACCTGGAGGCGCGCCTGCCCGGCGTGCACGCGCAGGTCATCCGGATGGACGCGCTGGAGGACGTGCTCGCCGCGCTGCCCACCACGCGTCCGGCGGTGGAGACGCGCCCGGAGGCGCTGGCCTACGTCATCTACACGTCCGGCAGCACCGGCCGTCCCAAGGGCGTGATGGTCACGCACGGGGGCGTCGTCAACTACCTCACCTGGGCGCTGGACGCGTACCGCGTGGCGGACGGGCAGGGCGCTCCGGTGCACTCGTCGTTCTCCTTCGACCTCACCGTGACGAGCCTGCTGGCGCCGCTCGCGGCGGGCCGTCCCGCCGTGCTGGTGGACGAGGCCGTGGGCGCCGTGGAGGGACTGGGTGAAGCCCTGCGCAAGCAGGCGGACCACAGCCTCGTGAAGCTCACGCCCGCGCACCTGCGGCTCCTGGAGGCCCAGCTCGCGGAGCAGGGCGCTTCCGGCCGCGCGCGGGCCTTCGTCATCGGCGGCGAGGCGCTGGGCTACGAGGCGCTGGAGCACTGGCGGCGGTACGCGCCGGGCACGCGGCTCATCAACGAGTACGGCCCCACCGAGACGGTGGTGGGCTGCTGCATCCACGAGGTCCGTGAGGACGAGCCGCGCACGGGCCCCGTGCCCATCGGCCATCCCATCGCGAACACGCGCCTGTACGTGCTGGACGCGGCGGGCCGCCTCTCCCCACGAGGTGCCGTGGGTGAGCTCTACGTCGGAGGCGACGGCGTGGGCCGCGGCTACCTGGGCCGCCCGGACCTCACGGCCGAGCGCTTCGTGCCGGATCCGTTCAGCTCCGAGCCGGGCGCGCGCCTGTACCGCACCGGCGACACCGTGCGCCGCCGCGCGGACGGCGTGCTGGAGTACCTGGGCCGCCGCGACGACCAGGTGAAGGTGCGAGGCTTCCGCATCGAGCTGGGCGAAATCGAGTCCGTGCTGACCGCGCTGCCGGACGTCGCCGCGGGCGTGGTGCTCGCCCGTGAGGACGTGCCGGGAGACCGGCGCCTCGTGGGCTACGTGGTGCCGAAGGCCGGGGCCACCGTGGACGCCGCGTCGCTCAAGACCGCGCTGCGCAAGACGCTGCCGGACTACCTGGTCCCCGTCGCCTTCGTCGTGCTCGACACGCTGCCCGTGGCCGTCACCGGCAAGGTGGACCGCAAGGCCCTGCCCGCGCCGGAGGCCACCGGCGGTGAGTCCCACTTCGTCGCGCCGCGCACGCCGGAGGAGGAGCTGCTCGCCGGCCTCTTCGCGCAGGTGCTGGGCGTGGAGCGGGTGGGCGTCCATGACGACTTCTTCGCGCTGGGTGGCCACTCGCTCCGGGCCACGCAGGCGGTGTCGCGGGCTCGCGACGTCTTCGGCGTGGAGCTGCCCCTGCGCGACCTCTTCGAGGCGCCGACGGTCGCCACGCTCCTGCCGAAGCTCCTGGAGGCGAAGGCGAAGAACGCCGAGGGTCCTCGCGTCCCGCCGCTCGTCCCGGTGCCTCGCACGGAGTCGCTGGCGCTGTCCTTCGCGCAGCAGCGCCTGTGGTTCCTGGATCAACTGGAGCCCCAGGGGGCGTTCCACAACGTGCCCGCCGCGCTTCGGCTGGAAGGCACGCTGGACGTGGCCGCGCTGGAGCGGGCGTTCGCGGAGCTCTTCCGCCGCCACGAAGCCCTGCGCACCGTGTTCCGCGCCCAGGAGGGCCGGCCGCTCCACGTCATCCAGCCGGTGCCGGAGTCCCCGGTGTCGCGTCAGGACCTGCGTGGCCTGCCCGAGCTGGCCCGTGAGGAGGAGGCGCTGCGCCAGGCCCAGGAGGAGGCGAGGCGTCCTTTCGACCTCGCCCGGGGACCGCTCCTGCGCGTGACGCTGCTCCAGCTCGCGGAGCGTCAGCACCTGCTGCTCCTGACGATGCACCACATCGTCTCCGACGGCTGGTCCATGAGCGTGCTCGTGCGCGAGCTGGTGGCCCTCTACGAAGCCTTCCGCACCGGTAGGCCGTCGCCGCTGCCGGAGCTGCCGCTCCAGTACGCGGACTACGCGGCCTGGCAGCGCCAGTGGCTGGAGCAGGGCGCGCTGGCCCAGCAGCTCGCGTGGTGGAAGCGCCAGCTGGACGGCGCACCGCAGACGGTGGACCTGCCCACGGACAGGCCCCGTCCCACCGTGCAGTCGCACAAGGGTGAACAGCTTCAGGTGCTGGTGCCGCCGGACGTGATGGCCCGCCTCCAGGCACTGTGCCGCCGCGAGGGCGTCACGCTCTTCATGGCGCTGCTCGCGGGCTTCCAGGTGGTGCTGTCGCGCTACACGCGCCGCACGGACATCGTGGTGGGCACGGACATCGCCAACCGCAACCGCGCGGAGACCGAAGGCCTCATCGGCTTCTTCGTGAACCAGCTCGTCCTGCGCGGCGACCTGGGCGGAGACCCCACCGTGCGTGAGCTGCTGTCCCGCGCACGCGAGACGGCGCTCTCCGCGTACGCACACCAGGACCTGCCGTTCGAGGAGCTGGTGAAGGAGCTGAACCCCAAGCGCAGCCTGGGCCAGGCGCCCCTGTTCCAGGTGAAGCTGGTGCTCCAGAACGCGCCCGTGTCCCGGCTGGAGCTGCCCGGGCTGGAGCTGAGCCCCGTGGGCCAGGAGGCCACCCGCGCGAAGCTGGACCTGACCGTCGCGGTGCAGGAGACGCCCCAGGGGCTCGCCTGCGTCTGGGAGTACGCCACGGACCTCTTCGACGGGGACACCGTGGCGCGCATGGCGAAGCACTTCGAGCAGGCCCTGGACGGCCTGACCCGCGAGGCCTCGCGCCGCCTGTCCTCGCTGTCCCTGCTCACCGACGCCGAGCGCCACACGCTGCTCGACGCCTGGAACGACACGCGCACCGACGCGCTGCCGGGGCCCACCGCCACGGCGCTGTTCGAAGCGCAGGCCGCTCGCACGCCGGACGCGCTGGCGGCGGTGTACGGCGACACGTCGCTGACGTACGCGCAGCTGGACGCGAAGGCCAATCAGCTCGCGTGGCACCTGAAGCAGAGCGGCGTGGGCCTGGAGTCGCGCGTGGGCCTGTGCGTGGAGCGCTCGCTCGACATGGCCGTGGGCATCCTGGGCATCCTGAAGGCGGGCGCGGCCTACCTGCCGCTGGATCCGTCCTACCCGAGCGACCGCCTGGCCTACATGCTGGCGGACGCGGCGGTGCTGGTCATCGTCACGCAGGACGCCCTGGCGGATGAATTGCCGGTACAAGGCGAGTTGTTGGTGTGCCTGGACTCGGACGCGGCCCGCATCGCGAAGCACCCGGTGACGAAGCCGCCCGTGAAGCTGGAGCCGGAGCACCTGGCCTACGTCATCTACACGTCCGGCTCCACGGGCCGTCCCAAGGGCACGCTGCTGCACCACCGGGGCCTCTGCAACACGGCCACGGCGGCCATCGCGGCGCTGGGCATCACGCCCTCCAGCCGCGTCCTCCAGTTCGCGGCCTTCGGCTTCGACGCGTCGGTGTGGGAGACGTTCTCCGCGCTGCTGGGCGGCGCGGCGCTGCACCTCGCGCCTCGGGAAGCGCTGCTGCCGGGAGCGCCGCTGCACGGCCTCATCGCGTCCAGCGGCATCACCACCGTGACGCTGACGCCGTCCGTGCTGGCGCAGCTGGAGCCGGAAGGACTGCCGCTGCTCACGTCCGTGGCCGCCGCGGGCGAGGCCTGCTCCGCGGAGCTGGTGCGCCGCTGGTCTCCGGGCCGCCGCTTCCTCAACGCGTACGGCCCCACCGAGGTCACGGTCTGCGCCACGGTGCGCGCGAACGTGGACCCCACGCGGCCCACCATCGGCACGCCGCTGCCGAACGTGCGGGTGTACGTGCTGGACGACCAGGGACAGCCGGTGCCCGTGGGCGTGCCCGGCCAGCTGCACGTGGGCGGCGTGGGTCTGGCGCGGGGCTACCTGCACCGCGCGGACCTCACCGCCGAGCGCTTCGTGCCGGACGCCTTCGGCCCCGAGGCCGGCGGGCGGCTCTATGCCACGGGCGACCTCGTGCGCTACCTGCCCTCCGGCGAGCTGGAGTTCCTGGGCCGCATCGACCACCAGCTCAAGCTGCGCGGCTACCGCATCGAGCTGGGCGAGGTGGAGGCCGCCATCGCGGACCACTCCGCCGTGGAGTCCACCGTCGTCCTCCTGCGCGAGGACGTGCCCGGCAACCCCCGGCTCGTGGCCTACGTGGTGCCGCGCGAGGGGCAGGTGCTGGACATGCGGGCCCTCAAGGACGCGCTCCTCGCCCGGCTGCCGGAGTACATGGTGCCCTCCGCCTTCGTGTCGCTGGAGGCGCTGCCGCTCACGCCCAACGGCAAGCTGGACCGGCAGGCGCTGCCGGTGCCGGACACGCAGCGCCCCGAGCTGGAGAAGGGCTACGTGGCGCCGCGCGACGAGCTGGAGCAGCAGCTGGCCGACATCTGGTCGGAGCTGCTCGGCGTGAAGCAGGTCGGCGTCCACGACGATTTCTTCGAGCTGGGAGGCCACTCGCTGTTGGGCACCCAGCTCATCTCCCGCATCCGCACGACGTTCGACGTGGAACTGCCGCTGAGGGACATCTTCGAGTCCCCGACGGTGGAGAACCTCGCCGTCCACATCGTGCAGGCCCAGGCCGCGCAAGCGGACCCCGCGGAACTCGAACGACTCATGGGGGAGCTGGAGCACCTGTCCGCCGAAGAAGCGGAAGCGCTCCTGTCCTCTGACGAAGTGCCCTCCGACGAAGTCCTCCCCCAGGACATCAAGAAGGTCTCCAGCAATGAGCAGTGACGCCGACAAGCGCATCGCAGCCCTGTCCCCCGAGAAGCGCGCCCTGCTGCTCAAGCAGCTGCGCCAGCAGCAACAGCAGCAGGGGGCCCGTCCCGCGCGTGCACCGGCCATCGCCCGCCGTCCCCGTGACGGCTCGCCATTGCCGCTGTCGTTCGCCCAGCAGCGCCTGTGGTTCCTGGATCAGTTGGAGCCGGAGAGCGCGCTCTACAACATCCCCCTGGCCATCGAGCTGAAGGGCGAGCTGAAGCTGGAGGCGCTGGAGCAGGCGTTCACCGCGCTCCAGGAGCGCCACGAGTCCCTGCGCACGACCTTCCGCACCGTGGAGGGCACACCCGTCCAGGTCATCTCTCCGCCGTCGCCGCTGACGCTGGAGGTGGCGGACCTGCGCGGCGTGGCCGGCCCCGAACGCCAGGCCGAGCTGTCGCGCCGCGTGCGCGAGGAATCGCTGCGGCCCTTCCACCTGGGCCGGGGCCCGCTGGTGCGCGCGTCGCTGGTGCGCACGGGTGACGAGGAGCACGTGCTGCTCGTGACCATGCACCACGCCATCTCCGACGGCTGGTCCATGGGCGTGGTCATCCGCGAGCTGGCGTCGCTCTACGACGCCTACCTGCACGGGCGTCCGTCGCCGCTGCCGGAGCTGGCGCTCCAGTACGCGGACTACGCCGGGTGGCAGCGCGAGTGGCTCCAGGGCGAGACGCTGAAGGCGCAGCTCGACTGGTGGAAGCAGCAGCTGGAGGGCGCGCCGGACGTCATCGCGTTGCCCACGGACCGGCCGCGTCCGGCCATCCAGAGCTCGCGGGGCGCGAAGCACTTCGTGCAGCTGCCGCGCGCCGTGTCGGAGGCGATGAAGGCGCTGGGCCAGAAGGAGGGCGCCACGCCCTTCATGACGCTGCTGGCGGCGTGGCAGGTGCTGCTGGCGCGCTACACCGGCCAGGACGACATCAGCGTGGGCACGCCCATCGCGGGCCGCAACCGCGCGGAGCTGGAAGGCCTCATCGGCTTCTTCATCAACACGCTCGTGCTGCGCGCGAAGGTGAAGCCGGGGATGACCTTCCGCCAGGTGCTCGCGCACGTGCGGGAGCAGGCGCTGGGCGCCTACGCGCACCAGGAGGTGCCCTTCGAGAAGCTGGTGGACCTGCTCCAGCCGGTGCGCACGCTCAGCCACTCGCCGCTGTTCCAGGTGATGTTCAGCCTGCAGAACGCGCCGGTGTCGGAGCTGGTGCTGCCGGACGTGGCGCTGCGCACGCTGCGCGTGGAAGCGCAGACGACGAAGTTCGAACTGACGCTGTCGCTGTCGGACACGCCGGAAGGGTTCTCCGGTTCGATTGAGTACAACACGGACCTGTTCGATGCAGGCACGGTGGAGCGGATGGCGGGGCACCTGGAGGTGCTACTGGAGGCCATCGCGAAGAACCCGGATGCGAAGGTGTCGCAGCTGCCACTGCTGACGGAAGGCGAGCGTCGGCAGCAGGTGCTGGGGTGGAACGCGACGAGGACGGCGTTCCCGAGGGAGAAGTGCGTCCACACGCTGGTGACGGAGCAGGTGGAGCGCACGCCGGACGCGGTGGCGCTGGATTTTGGAGGGGAGCAGCGGACGTTCCGCCAGGTGGAGACGCGGGCGAACCAGCTTGCGCAGCGGCTGGTGAAGCAGGGCGTGAAGCGCGGCTCGCGGGTGGGCCTGTGCGTGGAGCGTGGAGTGGGGATGGTGGAGGGGATGCTGGGCATCCTCAAGGCGGGCGGAGCGTACGTGCCGCTGGACGCGGGCTACCCGCGGGAGCGGCTGGCGTTCATGGTGGAGGACGCCGGGGTGGAAGTGCTGGTGACGCAGAAGTCCCAGCAGGGCTCACTGCCTGAAGGGCAGTACACCGTCGTGCTGCTGGACGACGGCACGCTGGACGCGGAGCCGGCGCAGGCGTCCGAGAGCCGGGTGGATGCGACGGACCCGGCGTACGTCATCTACACGTCGGGAAGCACGGGGCGTCCGAAGGGCGTGTGGGTACCCCACCGGGCCATCGTGCGGCTGCTGGTGGAGACGAACTTCATCCAGCTGACGGGAGAGGACCGCATCGCGCAGGTGTCGAACGCGTCGTTCGACGCGGCGACGTTCGAGGTGTGGGGCGTGCTGCTGCACGGCGGGCGGCTGGTGGGCGTGGCGAAGGACGTGGCGCTGTCGCCTGCGGCGTTCGCGGCGTACCTGCGCGACGAGCGCATCAGCACGCTGTTCGTGACGTCCGCGCTCTTCAACCAGTTGGTGGCGCAGTCGGCGGAGACGTTCCAGACGGTGCGGCAGCTCCACGTCGGCGGTGACGCCGTGGATCCGGGCGCGGCCCGGGCGGTGCTTGCGCGCGGCGCCCCAGGGAAGTTCGTCAACGCGTACGGCCCCACGGAGAGCACGACGTTCGCCGCGTGGCACCACGTGAAGGAAGTGCCGGAAGGCGCGACGGCGGTGCCCATCGGCAGGCCGCTGTCCAACACGGAGCTGTACGTCCTGGATGCCGAGCTTCAGCCGGTGCCCGTGGGCGTGCTCGGTGAGCTGTACATCGGCGGCGACGGTCTGGCGCTGGGCTACCTGGGCCGGCCGGAGCTGACGGCGGAGAAGTTCGTGCCGCACCCGTTCCGCACGGCGGCCGGTGCGCGCCTGTACCGCACGGGCGACCAGGTGAAGCAGTTGCCCGACGGCGGCATCGTGTTCCTGGGCCGCTTGGACTCGCAGGTGAAGGTGCGTGGCTTCCGCATCGAGCTGGGCGAGGTGGAGTCGGCGCTGGGCCAGTGCAAGGGCGTGGCCGAGAACACCGTCATCGCGCGCGAGGACTCGCCGGGCATCAAGCGGCTGGTGGCCTACGTGGGCGCTCCGGAGGCGACGCGCCCCACGGTGGACGCGCTGCGCGCGGAGCTGAAGACGCGGCTGCCGGAGTACATGGTGCCCGCGGCGTTCGTGATGCTGGAGTCGCTGCCGCTCACGCCCAACGGCAAGGTGGACCGCAAGGCCCTGCCCGCGCCGCAGGGAGACCGCCAGGACTCGGGCAAGGCCTACGTCGCGCCGAGGACGCCGGAAGAGGAGAAGCTCGCGGCCATCTGGGCGTCGGTGCTGGGCCTGGAGAAGGTGGGCATCCACGACAACTTCTTCGCCCTGGGCGGCGACTCCATCATCAGCATCCAGATCATCTCGCGCGCCAACCAGGCCGGTCTGCGCCTGATGGCGAAGCAGCTCTTCCAGCACCAGACGGTGGCGGAACTGGCGCAGGTGGCCACCGCGGCGCTCGCGTCGCAGGCGGAGCAGGGCGTGGTGCGCGGCCCGGTGCCGCTCACCCCCATCCAGCACTGGTTCTTCGAGCGGGACATCCCGCGGCCGCACCACTTCAACCAGGCGGTGATGATCGAAGCGCGGCAGCGCGTGGACGCCGGGCTGCTGGAGAAGGCGCTGGCGCGGCTGGTGGAGCACCACGACGCCCTGCGCCTGCGCTACGTGCGCGGTGAGGCCGGCTGGACGCAGGAGAACGCGGGCCTGGAGCAGCCGGTGTCCCTGCGGCGCCTGGACGTCTCCGCGCACGCGGGCGACGAGGAGGCCCAGCGCCGGGCCATCCAGGCCGCCGCCGCGGACCTGCACAAGAGCCTGCGCCTGGACGAGGGGCTCCTCCTGCGCGCCATGCTCGTCGAGCGCGGCGAAGGGAACACGGAGCGCCTGCTGCTCGTCGTCCACCACCTGGCGGTGGACGGCGTGTCGTGGCGCGTGCTGCTGGAGGACCTGAACACCGTCTACACCCAGTTGCGTCGCGGCGTGCCCGCGTCGCTCCCGTCGAAGACGACGTCCTTCCAGGAGTGGGCCCGCAAGCTGGAGGCGCACGCGCGCGGCCCGGCGATGGCGTCCGAGCTGGCGTTCTGGCTGGAGGGGGCCCGAGAAGTCAAACCCCTGCCGGTGGACCATCAGGGTCTCAACACGCTCGCGTCCGCGAACAGCGTCCGCGCGGTGCTGGAGACGGAGGAGACGCGCGCCCTGCTGCAGGAGGTGCCGACCGCGTACCGGGCCCACATCAACGACGTGCTCCTGGCGGCGCTGACGCAGGCCCTGTCCGGCTGGACGGGCGAGCGGCGGGCACGCATCCACCTGGAGGGCCACGGCCGCGAGGAGCTGTTCGCGGACGCGGACATCTCCCGCACGGTGGGCTGGTTCACGTCCGTCTACCCGGTGCTGCTGGAGGTGCCCGAAGGCGGCACCCCGGGTGACGGCCTGCGCGCGGTGCGAGACACGCTGCGGCGGTTGCCCAACAAGGGCCTGGGCTACGGGCTCGTGCGCTACATGCGCGACGCGGACGACGCCGCGAAGCTCAAGGCGGTGCCCCCCGCGCAGGTGGCCTTCAACTACCTGGGCCAGTTCGACGCGATGGCGGCCGGCGAGTCGATGTTCGGCCTCGCGAAGGAGCCAGCGGGCCCGGGCCAGGGCGAGGGCGGCCTGCGCACGGCGCTCCTGGAGGTGAACGGCCTGGTCATCAACGGCCGGCTGGAGCTGTCCTGGACGTACAGCGAGGCCGTGCACGCGCGCGCCACGGTGGAGGCGCTGGCGGAGTCGTTCCTCAAGTCCCTGCGCACGCTCATCGCGAACCGCGAGACGCAGGACGCGCGCCGCTACACGCCCGCGGACTTCCCGCTGGCCCGGCTGGACGCGCCGGGCCTGGCGAAGCTGCACGCGGCGAAGCCAGACCTGGAGGACGTGTATCCGCTGTCTCCGCTCCAGCAGGGCATGCTCTTCCACGCGCTCCTGGAGCCCACGTCGGGCATGTACTGCGAGCAGATGGCGTGGAGCTTCCACGGCACCGTCAACCTGCCGGTGATGCGGCGGGCATGGGAGCTGCTCGTGGAGCGCAACGCCATCCTGCGCACGTCCTTCGTGTGGGACGGATTGTCAGAGCCGTTGCAGGTGGTGCACGCGTCGGCGGAGCTGCCGTGGCGCGAGCTGGACTGGCGCGGCCTGTCGCAGGCGGAGCAGCAGGACCTGTTCCAGCAGTACCTCGCGGACGACCGGGCGCGAGGCCATGACGTGACGCGCGCGCCGCTGATGCGGCTGACCGTCATCCGCATGGATGACCAGGTGCTGCGCTGCCTGTGGAGCATCCACCACCTGCTGCTGGACGGCTGGAGCATGTCGCTCCTCATCCAGGAGCTGTTCTCGCTCTACCGCGCCCTGGACCAGGGCCAGTCGGTGCCCCGCGAGCGCGCGGTCCCGTACCGCGAGTTCATCGCGTGGCTGCAGCGGCAGGACGGCACCCGGCTGGAGGCGTTCTGGAAGCGGGAGCTCGCGGGCCTCCACGCGCCCACGCCGCTGCCGGGTGACGAGCGCGCGGCCCTGGCGCGGACGCAGCATCAGGATCACGCGGAGAAGTCGATACGCCTGTCCGCGGCGTCGACCACGGCGGTGGACGCGTTCGTGAAGCGCCACCAGCTCACGCTGAACACGCTGGTGCAGGCCGCCTGGGCGCTGGTGCTCGCACGCCACAGCGGGGAGCAGGACGTGGTGCTGGGCGCCACGGTGTCCGGGCGTCCGTCCGACCTCCCGGGCGTGGAGCGGATGACGGGCCTCTTCATCAACACGCTGCCGGTGCGCGTGCGCGTGCCCGCGCAGGAGCAGATCGTCCCGTGGCTGCGCCAGCTCCAGGCGCAGCAGCTGGAGCTGCGTCAGTACGATCACAGCCCGCTGGTGCGCGTGCAGGGCTACAGCCAGGTGCCGCGAGGCACGCCGCTGTTCCAGAGCCTCTTCGTCTTCGAGAACTACCCCATCGACTCGACGCTGAGCCAGCGCGCGAGCGTGCTGGAGGTGCGTGACGTCCAGGGCAGTGAGCGCAGCAACTTCCCGCTGACCGCGTCGTCCAGCCCCAGCCGCGAGCTGCTGCTGAAGCTGGCGTACGACACGCCGCGCTTCGAGGCTGAAGGGATTGGGCGGCTGCTGGAGCAGTGGCGGCGCGCGGTGGAAGGGCTGGTGGCGGGGGAGACGGGACGCCTCTGGGAAGTGGGCGTGCTGTCGTCGGAGGAGAAGCAGCGCGTGCTGGTGGAGTGGAACCAGACGGCGAGCGACTCCCCGCGCGAAGCCAGCATCGTGGACGTCTTCGCGGCGCAGGTGGCGCGTCGCCCGGACGCGGTGGCGTTGGAGGCGGGAGAGGAGCAGCTGACGTACGCGCAGCTGGACGCGAGGGCGAACCAGCTGGCGCACCTGCTGCGCGCGCACGGAGTGGGCCCCGAGTCGCGGGTGGCGCTGTGCCTGGAGCGCGGGGTGGAACTGGTGGTGGCGCTGGTGGCCATCCTCAAGGCGGGCGGGGCGTACGTGCCGCTGGAGGCGGACTACCCGCGAGAGCGCCTGGCCTACATGCTGAAGGAGGCCGGGGCACGCGTGCTGGTGACGACGCGAGCGCTGGGCGAGCGACTGCCCACGGACGGGCTGGACGTGGTGCGGCTGGAGGAGGCGCGGGAGGAGTTGGCCCGCCAGCCGAAGCACGCGCCGGCAAGTGACGTGGGAAGCCGCAACGTCGCGTACGTGGACTTCACGTCGGGCAGCACGGGCAAGCCGAAGGGCGTGTGCACGGAGCACGGCGGCGTGCTGCGCACGGTGCTGAAGGCCAACTACGCGAGGTGGACGGACGAGGACACCTTCCTGCTGCTGGCGCCGGTGTCCTTCGACGCGTCGACGCTGGAGGTGTGGGGCCCGCTGCTGAGCGGGGCGAAGCTGGTGGTGTACCCGCCGGTGCCGGTGGGGGATGTGAAGGAATTGGAAGGGGTGCTGAAGCGGCACGGGGTGACGGTGCTGCACCTGACGGCAGGCCTCTTCACGCAGATGGTGGACGGCAACCTGGAGGGGCTGCGCGGAGTGAAGCAGCTGCTGACGGGCGGAGACGTCGTGTCAGCGCCGCACGTGAAGCGGGCGCTGGAGACACTGGGCGTGGCGGTGACGGCCTGCTACGGGCCGACGGAAGGGACGCTCTTCACCTCGTGCCACCGGATGGAGACGGTGGAGGACGTGGGCACGGTGGTGCCCATTGGGCGGCCGATTGGCGACACGCAGGTGTACGTGCTGGACGGGCAGTGGCAGCCGGTGCCGGTGGGCGTGGTGGGGGAGTTGTACGCGGCGGGAGACGGCCTGGCGCGAGGCTACCTGGGCCAGCCGGGGCTGACGGCGCAGGCCTTCCTGCCCAACCCGTACGGCCCGGCAGGCAGCCGCATGTACCGCACGGGGGACTTGGCCCGGTGGCGCGCGGACGGCGTGCTGGAGTTCCAGGGCCGTGGGGACACGCAGGTGAAGGTGCGTGGCTTCCGGGTGGAACTGGGTGAGGTGGAAGCGGCGCTGGCGCAGTGCGAAGGCGTGCGCGAGTGCGTGGTGGTGGCGAAGGGGCAGGGGGCAGGGACGAAGCGGCTGGTGGCGTACGTGGCGGGCGAAGGCCTGGACGTGGCCCAGGTGCGCACGGCGCTGAAGGGGCGGGTGCCGGAGTACATGGTGCCCTCGGCCTTCGTGGCGCTGCCCGCGCTGCCGCTGACGGCGAATGGCAAGCTGGACCGCAAGGCACTGCCGGAGCCGTCGGAAGCGGGCGTGGAAGTCTCGGGTGCGTACGTGGCGCCGAGGACGCCGACGGAGGAGGTGCTGGCGGCGGAGTGGGCGAAGGTGCTGGGCGTCGCACGCGTCGGTGCGCGGGACAACTTCTTCGAATTGGGCGGGCACTCGCTGCTGGCGACGCAGGCCATTTCGCGCGTGCGCTCCGTCTTCGGCGTGGAGCTGCCGCTGCGCGCGCTGTTCGAAGCCCCCACCGTCGCGGACCTGGCGATCCGGGTGGATGCCGCGGCGCTCGGGGCGAAGGCTCCGCCGCTGGTGCCCGTGCCTCGCACGGGGCCGCTGCCGCTGTCGTTCGCGCAGCAGCGCCTGTGGTTCCTGGACCAGATGGAGCCCGGCTCCACGGCCTTCAATATGTTCACGGCCCTCCGCCTGGAGGGCGCGCTGGACGTGCCCGCGATGGAGCGTGCGTTCCACGCCCTCGTGGAGCGGCATGAGTCGCTGCGTACGACGTTCGAGGCGCGCGGCCAGGAGCCCGTGCAGCGCATCTCGCCCGTGCCGGAGCACGTGCTGACCACGGTGGACCTGTCCACGCTGGACGCGGACGCCATCGAGCTGGAAGCCCGCCGCATCGCGGGCGTGGAGGCGCGCTGGCCGTTCGACCTGGGCCGGGGCCCGCTGTTCCGCGCCACGCTCCTGCGCCTGGGCGCGCAGCGCCACATGCTGCTGGTGGCGAAGCACCACATCATCTCCGACGGCTGGTCCATGGGCGTCCTCGTGCGCGAGGTCACCGCCCTCTACGAGTCCTTCCGCACGGGCCAGCCCGCGTCGCTGCCCGAGCTCAAGGTGCAGTACGCCGACTACGCGGCCTGGCAGCGCGGCTGGCTGCAGGGCGACGCGCTGGAGACGCAGCTCTCCTACTGGCGCAAGCAGCTGGGCGGCTCGCCGCGCCTGCTGGAGCTGCCCACGGACCGTCCGCGTCCCCCGGTGGCGGGCACGCGCGGCGCCATCCTCCAGCGGATGCTGCCGGAGCGGCTCACCCAGGCGCTGCGGACCCTGAGCCAGCGCGAGGGCGCGACGCTCTACATGACGCTGCTCGCGGGCTTCCAGGTGCTGCTGTCCCGCCACAGCGGGCAGACGGACATCGTGGTGGGCGCGGACATCGCGAACCGCAACCATGCGGAGACCGAAGGGCTCATCGGCTTCTTCATCAACCAGCTCGCCATGCGCACGCGGCTGGAGGACGACCCGTCCTTCACCACGCTGCTGGCGCGCGTGAAGGACACGGCGCTGGGCGCGTACGGGCACCAGGACCTGCCCTTCGAGGAACTGGTCAAGGCGCTCAACCCAGAACGCAGCCTGGCCCACGCGCCGCTGTTCCAGGTGAAGCTCATCCTGCAGAACACGCCCACGTCGTCGCTGGAGCTGCCGGGACTGAGCTTCCGCGCCTCGGGCAGCGAGTCCGTGCAGTCGAACCTGGACCTGACGCTCTCCATCACGGAGACGCCGCAGGGTCTGTCCTGCCAGTGGGTCTACGGCACGGACCTGTTCGACGCCTCCACCATGGAGCGTCTGGCCGCCGGCTTCCGCACGGTGCTGGAGTCCGCGGTCGCTGAACCGGCGGAGCGCGTCTCCCGCCTCCCCGTGCTCCCCGCCGAGGAGCGCCGCACGCTGCTGGAGGCTTGGAACGACACCTCGCTCGCGTTGTCCGAGGACGGCGGACTCCAGGGGCTCGTCGAGGCCCAGGTGGCCCGCGCGCCGGACGCCGTCGCGGCGGAGTTCGAGGGCGAAGCCCTCACGTACCGGGAGCTGGACACCCGGGCCAACCAGCTCGCGTGGCACCTGCGGGGCCTGGGCGTGCGCGCGGAGACGCGCGTGGGCGTGTGCCTGGAGCGCTCGCTGGACCTGGTGGTGGCGCTGCTCGGCGTGCTCAAGGCAGGCGGCGCGTACGTGCCGCTCGATCCGTCGTATCCGTCCGAGCGCCTGGGCGCGATGCTGGAGGACAGCCGCGTCCCCGTGGTGGTGACGCAGGAGTCGCTGGCGGACGCGCTGCCGTCGCGCGGCGAGTGGCTGCTGCTGGTGGACGAAGAGGCCGCGGCCATCGCCCGCAGGCCAAAGGAGGCTCCGCCGTCGCTGACGGAGCCGCGCAACGCCGCCTACGTCATCTTCACCTCCGGTTCGACGGGGCGCCCCAAGGGCGTCGTCGTGGAGCACCGGGGCATCCGCAACACGATTGCGCGCACCGTGACGGACTTCGGCATCCAGCCGGGCCGTCGCGTCCTGCAGTTCACCGCGTTCGGCTTCGACGCCTCCGTGCTGGAGATCTTCGGCACGCTCGCGGGCGGAGGCACGCTGGTGCTGGTGCCGCGCGACGCGCTCCTGCCCGGCCCCGAGCTGACGGCGCTGCTGCGCGACCGCCACATCACCACCTCCGTGTTGCTGCCGCCCGTCCTGGCGGCCCTGCCGCACGACGCGCTGCCGGAGCTGGAGACCATCATCTCCGGCGCGGAAGCGCTGCCGCTGGAGCTGGTGGCCCGCTGGGGTGTCGGACGCCGGTTCCTCAACTGCTACGGCCCCACGGAGATCAGCGTCACCGCGACCAGCGCCCTCTGCGCGCCGGACGGTGGACGTCCGGGCATCGGCCGGCCGTATCCCAACACCCGGCTGTACGTGCTGGACCGCATGGGCCAGCCCGTGCCCACGGGCGTCCTGGGTGAGCTGTTCATCGGCGGCGTGGGCGTGGGCCGCGGCTACCTGGAGCGCCCGGATCTGACGGCCGAGCGCTTCGTGCCCGACGTCTTCGGCGGCGAGCCCGGCGCGCGGCTGTACCGCACGGGCGACGTGGTGCGCTACCGCGCGGACGGCCAGCTGGAGTTCGCGGGCCGCGTGGACCACCAGGTGAAGCTGCGTGGCTTCCGCATCGAGCTGGGCGAAATCGAAGCGGCGCTCGGTCAGCACATGACCGTGCAGGACGCGGTGGTGCTGGCGCGCGAGGACGTGCCCGGCCAGAAGCGCCTGGTGGCGTACGTCGTGCCGCAGGAGGAGCAGACGGCCGACGCGGAGGCGCTGCGCGCGTTCCTCAAGGAGCGCCTGCCGGAATACATGGTCCCCGCGGCGTTCGTCGCGCTGGACGCGCTGCCGCTGACGCCCAACGGCAAGGTGGACCGCAAGGCGCTGCCGAAGCCGGAGCTCCAGAATCTCGCGGCGGAGACCGGCGACGAAGCACCCCGGTCCGGCGCGGAGGAGAAGCTCGCGCGCATCTGGGCGGAGCTGCTGGGCGTGGAGGGCGTGGGGCGCCACGCGGACTTCTTCGAGCTGGGCGGGCACTCGCTGCTGGCGACGCAAGCGGTGTCGCGCATCCGGCAGGCGTTCCGCGTGGACCTGCCCGTGCGGGCCTTCTTCGAGATGCCCAACGTGGCAGCGCTCGCGGCGTGGCTCTCCACCCAGGTCCAGGACGTGGGCCCGGAGGTGCCGCCGCTGGTGCCGGTGTCGCGCGAGCAGCCGCTGCCGCTGTCCTTCGCGCAGCAGCGCCTGTGGTTCCTGGATCAGCTGGAGCCGGGAAGCCTGGCGTACAACATCCCGTTGACGGTGAGCCTGGAGGGAGACCTGGACGTGCCCGCGCTGGGCCGCGCCTTCCAGGAGATCCTCCGCCGCCACGAGTCCCTGCGCACCGCCTTCGGCGTGCACGAAGGCGAGCCGGTGCAGGTCATCTCCGCGGTGCCGGAGGTCGCGCTGCGGGTCGTGGACCTGGGCGCGCTGCCGGCCGCCGAGGTCGAAGCGACGCTGGAGCAGCGGGCGATGGCGGAGTCGCGCCAGCCGTTCGACCTGACGCGGGGACCGCTCGTGCGGGCGACGCTGCTGCGGCAGGACGCGCGGCGGCACGTGCTGCTCTTGACCATGCACCACATCGTCTCCGACGGGTGGTCCATGGGCATCTTCATGCGTGAGATGGCCGCGCTCTACGAGGCCTTCCACGCGGGGCAGCCCTCACCGCTGCCGGAGCTCAAGGTCCAGTACGCGGACTACGCGGCGTGGCAGCGCGGCTGGCTGCGCGGCGAAGCGCTGGAGGCGCAGCTGTCCTGGTGGCGTGAGCAGCTGCGGGACACGCCGCCGCTGCTGGAGCTGCCCACGGATCATCCGAGGCCGACGGTGCGCAAGCACCGCGCGGGCACGGTGCCGACGGAGTTCTCCCAGGCGCTGTCGGAGAAGCTCCAGGCCCTGGGGCAGGCAGAGGGCGCGACGCTCTACATGACGCTGCTCGCGGGCTTCCAGGTGTTGCTGTCGCGCTACAGCGGGCAGACGGACATCGTGGTGGGCACGGACATCGCGAACCGCAACCACGCGGACACCGAAGGCCTCATCGGCTTCTTCGTGAACCAGCTCGCCATGCGCACGCGGCTGGATGACGCCCCGACGTTCCGTCAGCTCCTGCGGCGCGTGAAGGACACGGCGCTGGGCGCGTACGGGCACCAGGACCTGCCGTTCGAGGAGCTGGTCAAGGCGCTCAACCCTGAGCGCAGCCTGGGCCACTCGCCCATCTTCCAGGTGAAGCTGTCGGTGCAGAACACGCCGGCCTCGTCCATCGAGCTGCCGGGCCTGAAGCTGCGCTCGCTGGGCCGGGACGAAGGCGCCGCGAAGGTGGACCTCACGCTGTCCTTCAAGGACACCGGCATGGGGCTGCTGTGCGTGACCGACTACCGCGCGGACCTGTTCGAGCAGGCGACGGTGGAGCGGATGATGGGGCACCTGCGGGTGCTGCTGGAGGGCATCGCCGCGAATCCGGACGCGACCGTGAGCGCGCTGCCGATGCTGGCGGAGGCGGAGCGGGAGCAGGTGCTGAGGACGTGGAACCAGACGGCGGAGTCCGTGCCGCTGGAGAGCATCCACGGGATGTTCGAAGCGCAGGCGAAGCGGAAGCCTGGAGCCATCGCGGTCGTCGCGGACGGCAAGCAGGCGACGTACGCGGAACTGGACGCGAAGGCGAACGGTGTAGCGAAGCAGCTGCGCGCGTTGGGAGTGGGCCCGGAGTCGCTGGTGGGCCTGTACGTGGAGCGCACGGTGGAGGCGGTGGCGGGGATGCTGGGCATCCTCAAGGCCGGGGGCGGGTACGTGCCGATGGACACGTCCTTCCCGGAGGCGCGAGTGAAGGCCATCGCGGAGGACGCGGGCCTGCGCGTGGTGGTGACGCAGAGTGCGTACGCAAGCCAGGTGGCGAACCTGGGCTGCCAGACGCTGAGCGTGGAGGACGTGAGCGCCAGCGCTGCGCCGGTGACGACGAAGGTGCGAGGGGAGAACGCGGCGTACGCCATCTTCACGTCGGGAAGCACGGGGCGTCCGAAGGGCGTGGTGGTGGAGCACCGGCAGCTGGCCAACTACGTGGGGAGCATCCGCGGGCGGTTGAGGCTGGAAGAGGGGATGAGCTTCGCGTCGGTGACGACGCTGGCGGCGGACCTGGGGCACACGGCCGTCTTCCCGATGCTGTGCGGAGGCGGGACGCTGCACCTGGTGTCGAAGGAAGTCGCGTCGGACGCGGAGGCCCTGGGCGCGTACATGCAGACGCACGGGGTGGACGGCCTGAAGGTGGTGCCCTCGCACCTGCGCGCGTTGCTGAGCGGGCCGAATGCGAAGGCAGTGCTGCCGAGGAAGCGGCTGGTGGTGGGCGGCGAGGCGTCGGAGCGCGAGTTGGTGGAGACGGTGAAGCGGCTCGCACCGGAGTGCGCCGTCTTCAACCACTACGGCCCGACGGAGACGACGGTCGGCGTGCTGACGAACCCGGTGGAGGGCGCGTGGGAAGAGGGCGCCACGACGCTGGCGCTGGGCCGTCCCATCGGCAACGCGCGCATGTACGTGCTGGACGCCAGCGGACATCCGGTGCCCCGTGGCGTGGCGGGTGAGTTGTACGTGGGCGGTGCGGTGGTGACGCGTGGGTACGTGGGCCGTCCGGAGCTGACGGCGGAGCGGTACGTGCCGGACGCTTTCAGCACGGAGCCCGGGGCGCGGCTGTACCGCACGGGCGACAAGGTGAGGCAGCGGGAGGACGGGAAGCTGGAGTTCCTGGGCCGCGTGGACTTCCAGCTGAAGGTGCGCGGGTACCGGGTGGAGCTGGGCGAGGTGGAGGCGGGGCTGAGCGCATGCGCAGGCGTGCGTGAGGCCGTCGTGGTGGCGCGGGAGGACGCGCCCGGAGACAAGCGGCTGGTGGCGTACGTGGTGGCGAAGCCGGGCAGCACGGTGGAGGCCACGGCGCTGAGGAGCGAGCTGAAGGGACGGCTGCCGGAGTACATGGTGCCGTCGGCCTTCGTCGTCCTGGAGGCGATGCCGCTCAACGCCAACGGCAAGGTGGACCGCAAGGCCCTGCCCAAGCCGGAGACGGTGGATGCGGACGCTCGGGACTTCGTCGCCCCGCGCACGCCCACGGAGCAGCGGCTGGCGGCGATCTGGAGCGAGCTGCTGGGCGCGAAGCAGGTGGGCCCCGGGTCCAACTTCTTCGAGCTGGGTGGCCACTCGCTGCTGGCGACACAGGCCCTCTCGCGGATCCGCCAGGCATTCGAGGTGGAGCTGCCCCTGCGCGCGCTCTTCGAGCACTCGACGCTGGAGCAGCTTGCGCTCCGCATCGACGCCGCCATGCAGGCCGGGACGGGCGTCCAGATGCCGGCCCTGGTGCCGGCGGATCGCTCGGGCGAGCTGCCGCTGTCGTTCGCGCAGCAGCGCCTCTGGTTCCTGGATCAGCTGGAGCCGGGCAGCGCCTTCTACAACATCCCGACGGCCGTAAGGCTGTCAGGGGCCCTGGACGTGGCCGCGCTGCGCCGCACGTTCACGGAGCTGGTGCGCCGTCATGAATCCCTGCGCACCACGTTCCGAGCGCAGGAAGGCCAGCCCGTGCAGGTCGTGGCGCCCGCGGCGGAGGTGCCGCTGGCGCAGGTGGACCTGTCGTCCGACGCGAACGCCGAGGCTCGGGCCCAGGCGTTGGCGGAGGAAGAGGTCCGGCGTCCGTTCGACCTGGAGCGCGGCCCGTTGTTCCGGGTGACGTTGATCCGCCTGGCGGACACCGAGCACGTGCTGTTGCTCTCGGTGCACCACATCGTCTCCGACGGTTGGTCGCGAGGCGTGCTGATCCGCGAAGTGGGGACGCTCTACGGAGCGTTCAGCACGGGCCAGCCGTCGCCGCTGCCGGAGCTGTCCGTGCAGTACGCGGACTACGCGGCCTGGCAGCGAGGCTGGCTGCGCGGCGAGGTGCTGGAGGCGCAGCTCGGTTACTGGAAGCAGCAGTTGGCGGGGGCGCCGCACGCGCTGGAGCTGCCGACGGACAAGCCGCGTCCGGCGATGCAGACGTTCCGGGGCACCAGCCGTTCGGTGACGTTGCCGGCCGCGCTGCGTGACTCGCTCTGGGAGCTGAGCCGGCAGGAGGGCGCCACGCCCTTCATGACGTTGCTGGCGGCGTGGCAGGTGGTGCTGTCGCGCTACAGCGGCCAGGACGACATCAGCGTGGGTACGCCCATCGCGGGCCGCAACCGCGCGGAGCTGGAAGGGCTCATCGGCTTCTTCATCAACACGCTCGTGCTGCGCACGCGGCTGGAGGGCAACCCCAGCTTCCGGCAGACGCTGCGTCAGGTGCGGGAGGTGGCGCTCGGCGCCTACGCGCACCAGGAAGTGCCGTTCGAGAAGCTGGTGGAGGAGCTGAAGCCGGAGCGCGACATGAGCCGTTCGTCGCTCTTCCAGGTGATGTTCTCGCTCCAGAACGCGACGCTGCCCTCGGTCCAGTTGCCGACCGGCCTGCGCCTCCGTCCCATCGAAGCGGAAGGCGAAACGGTCAAGTTCGAGCTGTCACTCTCCGTCATGGAGAGCGCCTCGGGGCTCGCCGTGGCACTGGAGTTCAACACCGACCTGTTCGAGGTGGCGACCGCGGAGCGGATGCTGCGGCACTTCGGCGTGCTGCTGGAGGGAATCGCCGCGCGTCCGGATGCGCGAGTGCTGGACCTGCCGCTGCTGGGCGAAGCAGAGCGCCAGCAGGTGCTTTTGGGGTGGAACGCCACCGACGTGGTGCTGCCGGAGGGGCAGGGGATTCCGGAGCGCTTCGCGGAGCTGGCGCGGGTGCAGCCGCAAGCCCCGGCCGTCGTGGCACCGGGCGGAGATGCACTGACGTACGGGCAGTTGGAGGCGCAGGCGAACCAGCTGGCGCACCACCTGCGAAGCCTGGGGGTAGGCCCCGAGGTGCTGGTGGGCGTGTGCCTGGAGCGTACGCCGCAGTTGCTGGTGGCACTGCTGGGCATCCTGAAGGCCGGAGGCGCGTACGTGCCGCTGGACCCGTCGTACCCGGCGGACCGACTGGCCCTCATGGTGTCGGAGTCGCGCCTGTCGCTGCTGCTGACGCAGCGTGCACTGGAAGGCACGGTGGAGGCTCCGGGCCTGCGCCGCTACCTGCTGGACGAGGAGGCTGGGGCCCGCGCGGCACTGCCCAAGTCGGCGCCCGCGCGTACGGCAGGCTTCGAGAATCTGGCGTACGTCGTCTTCACGTCGGGAAGCACGGGGACGCCCAAGGGCGTCATGGTGTCGCACCGCAGCTGGGCGAATGCGTACCTGGGCTGGGAGCGAAGCTACGGACTGAAGCAGGGGCCGCGAAGCCACCTGCAGATGGCAAGCTTCTCCTTCGACGTCTTCGGCGGAGACGTCTCTCGCGCGCTGTGCAGTGGCGGGAAGCTGGTGCTGTGCCCGAGGGAGTGGCTGCTGGAGCCGGTGAAGCTGCACGGGCTGATGGAAGCCGAAGCAGTCGACTGCGCGGAGTTCGTCCCGGCGGTGCTGCGAGGGCTGTTGCAGCACCTGGAGGAGACGGGCCAGCGGCTGGAGGGAATGCGAGTCCTGATTGCCGGCTCGGACGCCTGGTACGTGAATGAGTACCGGAGGATTCGAGGCGTCATCGGCGCTGGGACGCGGCTCATCAACTCGTACGGCATCAGCGAAACCACCATCGACAGCACGTGGTTCGAGAGCGAGGCGCTGGAGGCCGGGGACAACCGGCTGGTGCCCATTGGGCGGCCCTTCGCCAACGTGCGGATGTACGTGCTGGACGCGGCGCTCAAGCCGGTGCCGCCGGGAGTGGCGGGAGAGCTGTACATCGGCGGCGAGGGCGTGACGCGCGGGTACGTGCGCAGGCCGGAGTTGACGGCGGAGCGCTTCGTTCCCAATCCGTACGGCACTCCTGGCGCGCGGCTGTACCGCTCGGGAGACAGGGCGCGGCACCTGGCGGACGGGAACATTGAATTCCTGGGCCGGGCGGACACGCAGGTGAAGCTGCGTGGCTTCCGGGTGGAGCTGGGGGAAATCGAATCGGTGCTGGGCAAGCACCCGGCGGTGAGGACGGCGGTGGTGCTGCTGCGGGAGGAGCCGCGACGGCTGGTGGCGTACGTGGTGGCGCCGGAGGGAGTGGAGGCCTCGGCGTTGAGGCAGCACGTGAAGGAGAGCCTGCCGGAGTACATGGTGCCGGCGGCCTTCGTGGTGCTGGACGCGCTGCCGCTGACACCCAATGGGAAGGTGGACCGCAAGGCGCTGCCGGCGCCGGAAGGAGCGCAGGAATCGGCGGACTACGTGGCGCCGAGGACGCCGACGGAGGAGTTGCTTTCGAACCTCTGGGCGCAGGTGCTGGGCGTGGCGCGGGTGGGCGCGAGCGACAACTTCTTCGACCTGGGAGGCCACTCACTGGTGGCGACGCAGGCGATGTCGCGCGTGCGGAGCGCCTTCGGCGTGGAATTGCCGCTGCGGGCCCTCTTCGAGTCCCCCACGGTCGCGGCCCTCGCGATGCGCGTGGACGAAGCCCGGCGCGCGAAGCAGGGCGACGCGGTGCCGAAGCTCGTGGCGGTGGAGCGGACCGGGAACGACCTGCCGCTGTCGTTCGCGCAGCAGCGCCTGTGGTTCCTGGATCAGCTCCAGCCCGGAAGCGCGTCGTACAACATGACGTCCGCGGTGCGGCTGTCGGGCACGCTGGACGTCACGGCCCTGGAGCGCACGTTCCTGGAGCTCGTGCGCCGGCACGAAGCCCTGCGGACGACCTTCCAGACCCGTGACAGTCGACCAGTCCAGGTCATCTCCGCCCTTGGCGCGTCCGTCCTGGCGCAGCTCCCCGTCCAGGGCCAGACCTCCGCCGAGCAGGACGCCGAAGCGCGCAAGCTCGTGGAGGCTGAAGCCACGCGTCCGTTCAACCTCGCTCGGGGGCCTCTGTTCCGCGCGACGCTGCTGCGGCTGAGGGACACGGAGCACGTGCTGGTGCTGGTGATGCACCACATCGTGTCGGACGGCTGGTCCATGGACGTGCTGGTGCGCGAAGTGGCGGCCCTGTACGGCGCCTACTCGCAGGGCCGCGCGTCGCCGCTGCCGGAGCTGCCCGTGCAGTACGCGGACTACGCGGCCTGGCAGCGCGGCTGGCTGCACGGCGAGGTGTTGGAGAAGCAGCTGTCCTGGTGGCGTGGACAGCTCGAGGGTGCGCCGCACGCGTTGGAGCTGCCCACAGACCGTCCGCGTCCGGCGGTGCAGGGCATCTCCGGTGCCAGGACCGCGCTCCAGCTCCCCAGGGCCCTGGAGGAAGCGGTGCTCAAGCTGGCACGTCAGGAGGGCGCGACGCCCTTCATGGTGGTGCTGGCGGCATGGCAGGTGTTGCTCGCGCGCTACAGCGGACAGCAGGACATCAGCGTGGGAACGCCCATCGCGGGCCGTAACCGCACAGAGCTGGAAGGCCTCATCGGCTTCTTCGTGAACACGCTGGTCCTGCGCACGAAACTGGAGGGCGGCACGAGCTTCCGGCAGGTGCTGCGCCAGGTGCGCGAGACGACCCTGGGCGCCTACGAGCACCAGGAAGTGCCGTTCGAGAAGCTGGTGGAGGAGCTGAAGCCCGAGCGTGACCTGAGCCGCTCGCCGCTCTTCCAGGTGATGTTCACGTGGCAGACCGAAGCGGCTGCCACGAACACCCCGGGAGAAGTGCGTCCGAACAGCAATCTCACCCTGCGTTCGCTCCAGACGGAAGGGACGACGGCGAAGTTCGATCTGACGCTGGGAGTGGCGGAGACAGGCCAGGGTCTGGCGGCGTCGCTCGAGTACAGCACGGACCTGTACGACGCGGAGACGGCGCAGCGGATGCTGAGCCACCTGGGCACGTTGCTCTCCGGCATCACGCGGAACGCGGACGCAAGCATCTGGAGCCTGCCGCTGCTGGAGACCGAAGAGCGTCAGCAGGTACTGGAACGCTTCGCGGGAGCACAGGCAGAGGGCTCCACGGCGGAGACGATCCAGAGCCTCTTCGCTGCGCAGGCCGCGAAGACGCCGGACGTGATGGCCGTGGCGCACGAGGGCAGGGCGCTGACGTACGCGCAGGTGGAGGCGCGGGCGAACCAGCTGGCGCATCACCTGCGGACGCTCGGCATCCGCGAGGAGAGCCGGGTGGGCGTGTGCGTGGAGCGCACGGAAGCCATGGTGGTGGCGCTGCTGGGCGTGATGAAGGCAGGCGCTGCATACGTGCCGCTGGACGCGACGTATCCGAAGGACCGCCTGGCCTACATGCTGGAGGGCACGGGCGCGCCGGTGGTGGTGACGCAGGCAGGTCTGGAAGACGTGCTGCCCGAGTACACCGGCCAGCGCGTCAGGCTGGACAAGGATGAGGCGGTGCTGGCCTCGTACCCGGTGGCGGCACTGGCCAGCAGAACGGAGCCCCGGCAGTTGGCGTATGTGCTGTACACGTCCGGAAGCACAGGCCGTCCGAAGGGCGTGGCGGTGACGCACGCAAGCGCGGTGGCATTCCTCAAGTGGGCCACGGGCACCTTCAAGCCGGAGCAATTGAAGGGCGTGCTGGCAGCGACGTCGCTGAACTTCGACCTGTCGGTGTTCGAAGTCTTCGCGCCGCTGGTAAGCGGCGGCACGGTGGTGGTGGCCGAGAATGCACTGGCACTGGCGGGGCTGAAGGAAGCCTCGCGAGTGACGCTGCTGAACACGGTGCCGTCCGCGGTAGCGGAGCTAATGCGAAGCGGAGGCATCCCGTCTTCGGTGGAGACGGTGAACCTCGCAGGTGAGGCGCTGCCGAATCGGTTGGTGCAGGCGCTGTACGCGCTGCCGCAGGTGAAGGAGGTCAACAACCTCTACGGCCCGACGGAAGACACGACGTACTCGACGCACGCGCGGGTGGAGCGCGGAGCGAAGATGGAGCCGCGAATCGGCCGTCCGCTGGAAGGCACACAGGCGTACGTGCTGGACACGCACGGGCAGCCGGTGCCGGTGGGCGTGCCCGGCGAGCTG
This sequence comes from Corallococcus macrosporus, assembly GCF_017302985.1. Lineage (NCBI taxonomy): Bacteria > Pseudomonadati > Myxococcota > Myxococcia > Myxococcales > Myxococcaceae > Corallococcus > Corallococcus macrosporus. The sequence continues at coordinate 223,535 of NZ_JAFIMU010000006.1, read as the reverse complement.
TACCTGGGCGGCGAGGGCCTGGCGCGAGGCTACCTGGGCCAGCCGGGCATGACGGCGGAGCGCTTCGTCCCCAACCCCTTCGGAACTCCCGGCTCGCGGCTGTACCGCACGGGAGACAAGGCGCGGTGGGGCCGGGACGGGACGCTGGAGTACCTGGGCCGCATGGACTTCCAGGTGAAGGTGCGCGGCTTCCGCATCGAACTGGGAGAGGTGGAGGCGGCGCTCGGCGAGCAGACGTCAGTCCGTGATGTCGTCGTCGTGGTGCGCGAGGACGCACCGGGCGACAAGCGGCTGGTGGCGTACGTGGTGGCGCAGCCGGGCCAGACGTTGGAGGCGGCGACGCTGCGCAGCGCCCTGAAGGGACGGCTGCCGGAGTACATGGTGCCGTCGGCCTTCGTGGTGCTGGAGGCTTTGCCCCTCAACGCGAACGGCAAGGTGGACCGCAAGGCGCTGCCGAAGCCGGAGGCCGGAGCCGAGCGCACGCGCCAGTACGTGGCACCGCGCACGAAGACCGAAGAGGTCCTTACGGGCATCTGGGCGCAGGTGCTGGGCGTGAAACAGGTGGGAGTGGAGGACAGCTTCTTCGAATTGGGAGGCCACTCGCTGCTGGCGACGCAGGCGGTGTCGCGCATCTGCACTGCCTTCAACGTCGACCTGCCACTGCGTGCACTCTTCGAGTCCCCCTCGGTCGCGGAGCTGGCCCTCAAGGTGGAGTCCGCGAAGCAGGGCAGCACGGTGCCGAAGCTCGTGGCGACGGCGCGCACGGGCCAGGAGCCACTGTCCTTCGCGCAGCAGCGGCTGTGGCTGCTCGAACAGCTCCAGCCGGGCAGCGCCTCGTACAACCTGCCGGCCGCGGTGCGCCTGAGCGGCACGCTGGATGTCGAAGCCCTGCGCCGGACCTTCACGGAGCTGGTGCGCCGTCACGAAGCCCTGCGCACGACGTTCCAGGTCCGCGATGGCCAACCGTCGCAGGTGGTGGCACCTGCTGGCGAGCTGGCGTGGACCCTCACGTCACTGGAGGCTCTGCCGGAAGCCCGCCGTGAAGCAGAGGTCCGGGCCCTGGCGAAATCCGAGGCCCTGCGTCCGTTCGACCTGAGCCAGGGTCCGCTGTTCCGCGCGACGCTGGTGCGGCTGTCGGAGACGGAGCACGTGTTGGTGCTGGTGATGCACCACATCGTGTCGGACGGCTGGTCTATGGACGTGCTGGTGCGGGAAGTCGCCGCGCTCTACGGCGCGTACGCGGAAGGCCGCGAGTCGCCGCTGCCGGAGCTGCCGGTGCAGTACGCGGACTACGCCGTCTGGCAGCGAGGCTGGTTGCAAGGCGAGGTGCTGGAAGGCCAGCTCGCGTGGTGGCGCCAGCAGTTGGAGGGCGCACCCCATGCGCTGGAGCTGCCGACGGATCGGCCGCGTCCGGCGGTGCAGCGCTTCCATGGCGCGAATGCCTCGGTGGTGATGCCGAAGGCGCTGGAGGAGAAGCTGTCCTCACTGGCTCGCCAGGAGGGCGCGACGCCCTTCATGGTGCTGCTGGCGGCGTGGCAGGCGTTGCTCGCGCGCTACAGCGGTCAGCAGGACATCAGCGTGGGGACGCCCATCGCGGGCCGTAACCGCACCGAGCTCGAAGGCCTCATCGGCTTCTTCGTGAACACGCTGGTGCTGCGCACGAAGCTGGAGGGGCGCCAGACCTTCCGCGACGTCCTCCGTCAGGTGAAGGAGACGACGCTGGGTGCGTACGCGCACCAGGAAGTGCCGTTCGAGAAGCTGGTGGAGGAGCTGAAGCCCGAGCGCGATCTGAGCCGCACGCCGCTCTTCCAGGTGATGTTCACCTGGCAGGCTGGCTCGGTCGCCACGTCCACGGGAGAGGTGCGTCCGAACAACAGCCTTGCGTTGCGTGCTCTCGAAACCGAAGGCGCGACGGCGAAGTTCGACTTGACGCTGGGGATGGCTGAGACAGGCCAGGGCCTCGCGGCGTCGCTTGAGTACAACACCGACCTGTACGACGCGGAGACGGCGCAGCGGATGCTGAGCCACTTCGGGATGCTGCTGGAGGGCATCGCGAAGGACGCGGACGTGAACCTCTGGAGCCTGCCGCTCCTGGGCTCGGAGGAACGTCAGCAGGTGCTGAAGCACTTCGCGGGCACGCAGGCGGAGGGCTCCCCTGCGGAGACGATCCACAGCCTCTTCGCTGCGCAGGCCGCGAAGAGGTCGGACGCAACGGCCGTGGTGCACGAGGGCAGGGCACTGACCTACGCGCAGGTGGAGGCGCAGGCGAACCAGCTGGCGCGTCACCTGCGCACGCTGGGCGTCGGAGAAGAGAGCCGGGTGGGCGTGTGCGTGGAGCGCACGGAAGCCATGGTGGTGGCGCTGCTGGGCGTGCTGAAGGCGGGCGCGGCATACGTGCCGCTGGACGCGGCGTACCCGAAGGAGCGTCTGGCCTACATGCTGGAGGGCACGGGCGCGCCGGTGGTGGTGACGCAGGCAGGTCTGGAAGACGTGCTGCCCGAGTACACCGGCCAGCGCGTCAGGCTGGACAAGGATGAGGCGGTGCTGGCCTCGTACCCGGTGGCGGCACTGGCCAGCAGAACGGAGCCCCGGCAGTTGGCGTATGTGCTGTACACGTCCGGAAGCACAGGCCGTCCGAAGGGCGTGGCGGTGACGCACGCAAGCGCGGTGGCATTCCTCAAGTGGGCCACGGGCACCTTCAAGCCGGAGCAATTGAAGGGCGTGCTGGCAGCGACGTCGCTGAACTTCGACCTGTCGGTGTTCGAAGTCTTCGCGCCGCTGGTAAGCGGCGGCACGGTGGTGGTGGCCGAGAATGCACTGGCACTGGCGGGGCTGAAGGAAGCCTCGCGAGTGACGCTGCTGAACACGGTGCCGTCCGCGGTAGCGGAGCTAATGCGAAGCGGAGGCATCCCGTCTTCGGTGGAGACGGTGAACCTCGCAGGTGAGGCGCTGCCGAATCGGTTGGTGCAGGCGTTGTACGCGCTGCCGCAGGTGAAGGAGGTCAACAACCTCTACGGCCCGACGGAAGACACGACGTACTCGACGCACGCGCGAGTGGAGCGCGGAGCGAAGACGGAGCCGCGAATCGGCCGTCCGCTGGAAGGCACGCAGGCGTATGTGCTGGACACGCACGGACAGCCGGTGCCGGTAGGCGTGCCCGGTGAGCTGTACCTGGGAGGAGAAGGCCTGGCGCGAGGCTACCTGGGCCAGCCGGGCCTGACGGCGGAGCGCTTCGTGCCGAACCCGTACGGTGAGGCGGGGACGCGGCTGTACCGCACGGGAGACAAGGTGCGGTGGGGCCGTGACGGGACGCTGGAGTACCTGGGCCGCATGGACTTCCAGGTGAAGGTGCGCGGCTTCCGCATCGAGCTGGGAGAAGTGGAAACGGCGCTGGGTGAGCAACCCACGGTGCGTGACGTCGTGGTGGTGGTGCGTGAGGACGCACCGGGCGACAAGCGGCTGGTGGCGTACGTGGTTCCGCAGCCCGGCCAGACGTTGGAGGCGGCAACGCTGCGCAGTGCGCTGAAGGGACGGCTGCCGGAGTACATGGTGCCGTCAGCCTTCGTGGTGCTGGCCGTACTGCCCCTCAACGCGAACGGCAAGGTGGACCGCAAGGCGCTGCCGAAGCCGGAGGCGGGTGCGGAGCGCACGCGCCAGTACGTGGCGCCGAAGACCCAAACGGAGACCATGCTCGTTGCGCTCTTTGAGAGCGTGCTGGGCGCGAAGCAGGTGGGCGCGGAGGACAGCTTCTTCGAGCTGGGAGGCCACTCGCTGCTGGCGACGCAGGCGGTGTCTCGCATCCGCACGGCCTTCAACGTCGACCTGCCACTGCGTGCACTCTTCGAGGCTCCGACGGTCGCGGCGCTGGCCCTCAAGGTGGAGTCCGCGAAGCAGGGCAGCGCGGTGCCGAAGCTCGTGGCCACGGCTCGCACGGGCCAGGAGCCGCTGTCCTTCGCGCAGCAGCGGCTGTGGCTGCTCGATCAGCTTCAGCCGGGCAGTGCCTCGTACAACCTGCCGGCCGCGGTGCGCCTCACTGGCACGTTGGATGTCGAAGCCCTGCGCCGGACCTTCACGGAGTTGGTGCGCCGTCACGAAGCCCTGCGCACGACGTTCCAGGTCCGCGATGGCCAACCGTCGCAGGTGGTGGCAGCGGCTGGCGAGCTGGCCTGGAGCCTCACGTCACTGGAGGCTCTGCCGGAAGCCCGCCGTGAAGCAGAGGTCCGGGCCCTGGCGAAATCCGAGGCCCTGCGTCCGTTCGACTTGAGCCAGGGTCCGCTGTTCCGCGCGACGCTGGTGCGGCTGTCGGAGACGGAGCACGTGTTGGTGCTGGTGATGCACCACATCGTGTCGGACGGCTGGTCCATGGACGTGCTGGTGCGGGAAGTCGCCGCGCTCTACGGCGCATACGCGGAAGGCCGCGAGTCGCCGCTGCCGGCCCTGCCGGTGCAGTACGCGGATTACGCCGCCTGGCAGCGAGGCTGGCTGCGCGGTGACGTCCTGGAAGAACAGCTCGCGTGGTGGCGCCAGCAGTTGGAGGGCGCACCGCACGCGCTGGAGCTGCCGACGGATCGGCCGCGTCCGGCGGTGCAGCGCTTCCATGGCGCGAATGCCTCGGTGGTGATGCCGAAGGCCCTTGGTGAAGCGCTGGCGACCCTGGGTCGCCAGGAAGGCGCCACGTCCTTCATGGTGCTGCTGGCGGCGTGGCAGGTGCTGCTGGCCCGTTACAGCGGGCAGCAGGACGTGAGCGTGGGCACGTCCATCGCGGGCCGTAACCGCACGGAACTCGAAGGCCTCATCGGCTTCTTCGTGAACACGCTGGTGCTCCGGACCCGCTTGGAGGACCGCGCGTCCTTCCGGCAGGTGCTGCGTCAGGTGAAGGAGACGACGCTGGGTGCGTACGCGCACCAGGAAGTGCCGTTCGAGAAGCTGGTGGAAGAACTCAAGCCCGAGCGCGACCTGAGCCGCTCGCCGCTCTTCCAGGTGAGCTTCCTGCTGCAGAACACGCCGACGCAGCGGCACGAAGCGGCGCCGAGGGAAGCGCTGACGCTGCGCGCGGTGGAGACGGATGTCGCGACGGCGAAGTTCGACCTGACGCTGGCGATGGCGGAGACAGGCCAGGGCCTGGCGGCGACGCTCGAATACAACACGGACCTGTACGACGCGGAGACGGCGCAGCGGATGCTGAGCCACTTCGGGATGCTGCTGGAGGGCATCGCGAAGGACGCGGACGTGGGCGTCTGGGAGGTGTCACTGCTGAAGACCGAGGAGCGTCAGCAGGTGCTCCTCGACTGGAACGCAACGGCCAGGGACGTCGAGCTGGAGGGCACCTTCTCGGAGGCCTTCGAGAAGCAGGTGGCCCGGACGCCGGATGCGCCCGCGGTGCGCTTCGAGGAGGAGACGCTCTCCTTCACGCAGTTGGAAGCCCGCGCCAACATGCTCGCGCACCACCTGCGCGCGCTGGGAGTCGGAGCGGACGTGCCGGTGGCGCTGTGCCTGGACCGCTCGCTGGAGGCGATGGTGGCCGTGCTGGCGGTGATGAAGGCCGGCGGCTACTACGTGCCCCTGGACCCGGCATGGCCCGTCCACCGCCGTGCGTTGGCGCTGAAGGACAGCGCGGCGCCGGTGCTGCTGACGCATGCACGCATCGCGGCCGGGTGGGACGTCGAGGGCGTCCAGGTGTTGTGCCTGGACGCGGAAGGCGCACTGCCCAAGGGCCTGCCGACGCACGCTCCGGTGCAGGTGGCGACGGCGCGCAACCTTGCCTACGCCATCTACACCTCGGGAAGCACGGGCACGCCGAAGGGCGTGATGATCGAGCACCGCTCGGTGCTGCACTTCCACCAGGCGCTGAAGCAGACGATCTACGCGGGCCAGCCGACGGGGCTGCGTGTCAGCGTCAACGCGCCGCTGTACTTCGACGCGTCCGTGCAGCAGTGGGTCCAGCTGCTGGACGGGCACTGCCTGTGCATCGTGCCGGAAGAGACGAGGCAGGAGCCGAAGGCGCTGGTGGAGTGGGTGCGGCGTGAGCAGGTGGACGTGCTGGACTGCACGCCGTCCCTGTTGCGGCTGCTGATCCCGCAGGGGCTGCTGGAAGGAAAGAAGGCCCCGAGACTGGTGCTGCCGGGCGGTGAGGCCCTGGACGCGGCCACGTGGGCCGCGCTGGCCGCCGCGCCGAGGACTCGGGCCTTCAACGTGTACGGTCCGACGGAATGCACGGTGGACTCCACGAGCCACGAGGTGCGTCCTGGGACGCAGCCTGTCCTCGGTGGCCCGCTGCCCAACGTGCAGGCCTACGTGCTGGACACCCGCGGGCAGCCGGTGCCGGTGGGCGTGCATGGAGAGCTGTACCTGGGCGGAGAGGGCCTGGCGCGCGGCTACCTCAAACGTCCCGAGCTGACGGCGGAGCGCTTCGTGCCCAACCCCTTCGGCACGCCCGGCTCACGGCTGTACCGCACGGGAGACAAGGTGCGGTGGGGCCGTGACGGGACGCTGGAGTACCTGGGCCGCATGGACTTCCAGGTGAAGGTGCGTGGCTTCCGCATCGAGCTGGGAGAAGTGGAAACGGCGCTGGGTGAGCAGATGTCAGTCCGCGACGTCGTCGTGGTGGTGCGTGAGGACGCACCGGGCGACAAGCGGCTGGTGGCGTACGTGGTTCCGCAGCCGGGCCAGACGTTGGAGGCAGCAACGCTGCGCAGTGCGCTGAAGGGACGGCTGCCGGAGTACATGGTGCCGTCGGCCTTCGTGATGCTGGCCGCACTGCCGCTCAACGCGAACGGCAAGGTGGACCGCAAGGCGCTACCGAAGCCGGAGGCGGGCGCGGAGCGCACGCGCCAGTACGTGGCGCCGCGCACGAAGACCGAAGAGGTCCTGACGGACATCTGGGCGCAGGTGCTGGGCGTGAAACAGGTGGGAGTGGAGGACAGCTTCTTCGAGCTGGGAGGCCACTCGCTGCTGGCGACGCAGGCGGTGTCGCGCATCCGCACGGCCTTCGACATCGAGCTGCCACTGCGAGCCCTCTTCGAGTCCCCCTCGGCCGCGGAGCTGGCCCTCAAGGTGGAGTCCGCGAAGCAGGGCAGCACGGTGCCGAAGCTCGTGGCCACGGCGCGCACGGGCCAGGAGCCGCTGTCCTTCGCGCAGCAGCGGCTGTGGCTGCTGGATCAGCTCCAGCCGGGAAGCGCTTCGTACAACCTGCCGGCCGCGGTGCGCCTGAGCGGCACGCTGGATGTCGAAGCCCTGCGCCGGACCTTCACGGAGCTGGTGCGCCGTCACGAAGCCCTGCGCACGACGTTCCAGGTCCGGGATGGCCAGCCCATCCAGCACATCGAAGCCTCGCGGGAACTGGCGCTGACGTGGGTGCCCATCGAGGCGGTGGACGCCTCGCAGGCCGAGGCCGAGGTCCGCCGCCACATCGACCTGGAGGTCCGCCGTCCCTTCGACCTGAGCCGGGATCCGCTGCTGCGCGTGACGCTGCTGCGGCTGACCGCTTCGGAGCACGTGCTGGTGCTGGTGATGCACCACATCGTGTCGGACGGCTGGTCCATGGATGTGCTCGTCCGGGAGGTGTCCGCGCTCTACTCGGCGTTCACCCAGGGGCGTCCTTCGCCGTTGCCGGAGCTGCCCGTGCAGTACGCGGACTACGCGGCCTGGCAGCGCGGCTGGCTGCGCGACGACGTGCTCGAGGCACAGCTCGCGTGGTGGCGCGATCAGCTCGCGGGCGCATCGCAGGCGCTGGAGCTGCCGACGGATCGGCCGCGTCCGGCGGTGCAGACGTTCCGCGGGGACCACCGCTCGGTGGTGTGGTCTCGCGGGCTGGGTGAGCGGCTGAACGCGCTGGCCCGACAGGAGGGCATGACGCCCTTCATGGTGCTGCTGGCCGCGTGGCAGGTGCTGCTGGCTCGCTACAGTGGTCAGCAGGACGTCAGCGTGGGCACGCCCATCGCGGGCCGCAACCGCACGGAGCTGGAAGGCCTCATCGGCTTCTTCGTGAACACGCTGGTGCTCCGGACCCGCCTGGAGGACCGCGCGTCCTTCCGGCAGGTGCTGCGCCAGGTGAAGGAGACGACCCTGGGCGCGTACGCGCACCAGGAGGTCCCGTTCGAGAAGCTCGTGGAGGAGCTGAAGCCCGAGCGCGACCTGAGCCGCACGCCGCTCTTCCAGGTGATGTTCACCCTGACCAACGCGGCCCCGTCCACGCGCGAAGCGGCGCCGGCGGAAGGCCTGTCGCTGCGGTCGCTCGAGACGGACGGAGGCACGGCCAAGTTCGACCTGACGCTCTCCATGACGGACGACACGTCGGGCCTGGCCGCGTCGCTCGAGTTCAACACGGACCTCTTTGACGCCTCGACCGCCGAGCGGATGCTGAAGCACCTGGGGATGCTGCTGGAGGGCGTCGCCAGCGACGCGGACGTGGGCGTCTGGGACGTGCCGCTGATGGATGCGGCCGAGCGCCAGCAGGTCCTCGTGCAATGGAATGACACCCGGACCCTGTTCCCCGCGACCGGGACCGTCCACGAGCGCTTCGCGGCCCACGCCGCGCGGACGCCTGGCGCGCTGGCGGTGGAGTCGGCCACGGGCGCGACGCTGACGTACGGGGAACTGGAGGCCCGGTCGAACCTGCTCGCCCAGCACCTGCGCTCGCTGGGCGTGGGCCCCGAGGTCCGCGTGGGCCTGTGCGTGGAGCGCTCGCCCGCCATGATCGTGGGCATGCTGGCCGTGCTCAAGGCGGGCGGCGCGTACGTGCCGCTGGATCCGGCACATCCTCGCGAGCGCTTGGCGTACCTGCTGGAGGACGCCCGCATGCGGGTGGTGCTCACGCAGCGCTCGCTGCGGGATGCCCTGCCGGAAGGCTCGGCGAAGGTCGTGTGCCTGGATTCGGACTGGGAGCGCGACGTCACGCCCGGGTCCCTGGCTCCAGTGGCGGAGGCGGGGCGGCTCGCCTACGTCATCTACACGTCGGGCTCCACGGGCCGGCCGAAGGGCGTGGAGGTCGAACACGCGAGCCTCGGCAACCTGGTGGACTGGCATCAGCGCGCGTACGCCCTGTCGGCGGCGGACCGCACGACGCAGCTCGCGGGCCTGGCCTTCGACGCGTCCGTCTGGGAAATCTGGCCGACGCTCGCCGCGGGCGCGAGCCTGCACCTGCCTCCCGACGAGGTGCGCACGGCACCCGCCGAGCTGGTGCACTGGCTGACGGAGCAGGGCATCACCCTCGCGTTCCTGCCCACGGTGCTCGCCGAAGCGGTCGTCACCCGCGAGTGGCCCGCCACGACGGCGCTCCGCACGCTGCTGACCGGTGGAGACCGGCTGCACCGCGTGGAGACCGCGCACCTGCCGTTCCAGGTCGTCAACCACTACGGCCCCACGGAGGGCACGGTGGTCTCCACCGCGGCGGTGGTGCGCGCGTCGACGCAGGCGCCGCCCATCGGCCAGCCCATCGCCAACATGCGGGCCTACGTGCTGGACGCCCGCCAGAGGCCGGTCCCCATCGGGGTCGGTGGCGAGCTGTACGTCGCGGGCGCGGGCGTCACGCGCGGCTACCTGCGCCGGCCCACGTTGACGGCGGAGCGCTTCCTCCCGGATCCGTTCACCACCGAGCCCGGCGCCCGCCTGTACCGCACCGGTGACCGGGTGCGCTGGCTGGCGGAAGGCACGCTGGAGTTCCTCGGCCGCGCGGATGATCAGATCAAGCTCCGAGGCTTCCGCATCGAGCCGGGAGAGATTGAACAGGCGCTCGCCCTGCATCCGGCTGTGCGCGAGTGCGTGGTCGTGGTCCGCGACGACGTCCCGGGCGGCAGGAGGCTGGTGGCGTACGTCGTGGGCAAGGGCGGAGCCGCGCAGGAGACCGGCGCGTTCGCCCCCTTCCTGCGCCAGCATCTGCCGGAATACATGGTGCCGTCGGCCTTCGTGGCGCTGGAATCCCTGCCGCTCAACACCAGCGGCAAGGTGGACCGGCGGGCACTGCCCGCGCCCGAAGCCGGCGCGTCGCGGACGCACCGCTACGTGGCCCCGAGCACCCCGACGGAAGCCCTGCTGGCGGGCCTCTGGGCGCAGGTGCTGGGAGTGCCGCAGGTCGGGACGGAGGACAGCTTCTTCGAGCTGGGAGGCCACTCGCTGCTGGCGACCCAGGCGATGTCGCGCATCCGCTCCGCGTTCGGTGTGGAGCTGCCGCTGCGGGCCCTCTTCGAGGCGCCCACGGTGTCCGGCCTCGCTCGGAAGGTGGATGCGGCGGTGCGCGGAACGCATGACGCCGCGCGCACCGGCGTTCCGGCCCTGGTGCCAGTGGCAAGGACCGGCGCCGAGCCCCTGTCCTTCGCGCAGCAGCGCCTGTGGTTCCTGGATCAACTCCAGCCGGGAAGCACCCAGTACAACCTGCCCGCGGCCATCCGGCTGTCAGGCCGGTTGGACGTGTCGGCCCTGGAGCGCACGTTCGCGGAGTTGGTGCGGCGTCACGAAGCCCTGCGGACCACGTTCCACGTTCGTGACGGGCAGCCGTTCCAGGTCATCACGCCCGCCGCGGAAGCAGTGCTGGAGGTGGTGGACCTCGAAGCGCTGCCGCAGGTGGAGCGTGAGGCGGAAGCCCAACGGCGCGCACAGCGTGAAACGCAGCGTCCGTTCGACCTGGGCCAGGGCCCGCTCTTCCGCGCGAAGCTGCTGCGGCTGAGTGCCACGGAGCACGTGCTGGTGCTGGTGATGCACCACATCGTGTCGGACGGCTGGTCGATGCAGGTGCTGGTGAAGGAAGTGGGCGCGCTCTACGCGGCGTACGCGGAAGGCCGCGAGTCGCCGCTGGCGGAGCTGCCGGTGCAGTACGCGGACTACGCGGCATGGCAGCGTGGCTGGCTGCGAGGCGATGTGCTGGAGGGCCAGCTGGCCTGGTGGCGTCAGCAACTGGAAGGCGCACCGCCCGCGTTGGAACTGCCGACGGACAAGCCGCGTCCCGCGGTGCAGCGCTTCCGGGGCGCGAGCTACACGGTGGCCCTGCCGAACTCGCTGGAGGAGCAGGTGAGGACGTTGGCACAGCAGGAGGGCGTGACGTCCTTCATGCTGCTGCTGGCGGCGTGGCAGGTGGTGCTGGCGAAATACAGCGGACAGCCGGACGTCAGCGTGGGCACGCCCATCGCGGGCCGCAACCAGACGCAGTTGGAAGGCCTCATCGGCTTCTTCGTGAACACGCTGGTGCTGCGCACGAAGGTGGAGGGACGCGAGTCCTTCCGGCAGGTGCTGGCGCGGGTACGCGAGACGGCGCTGGGCGCGTATGCGCACCAGGAGGTGCCGTTCGAGAAGCTGGTGGAAGAGCTGCGGCCCGAGCGCGACATGGGCCGCACTCCGCTGTTCCAGGTGTTCTTCAGCCTCCAGAACACTCCCGCGCAGGCAAGTGACGCCGGACCGAAGGAAGCGCTGGCGTTGCGCCCCGTGGAGACGGAAGCCACGACCGCGAAGTTCGATCTGTCGCTCTCCATGTCGGAGACGGGTCAGGGGCTGGCGGCGACGCTGACGTACAACACGGACCTCTTCGTGGAGAGCACGGCGAAGCGGCTGCTGGGGCACCTCGCGGTCCTGCTGGAGGAGGTGACGGCCCGGCCCGACGCGCGAGTCGGAGACGTGGCGCTGCTGCGAGGCGCCGAAGCGCGCAAGGTGCTGGTGGAGTGGAACCAGACGGCCGCGGAGTTCCCGCGCTCGGCGACGCTGCATGGCCTCTTCGAGGCACAGGTGGCGAGGACGCCGGAGGCGGTGGCACTCGTCAGCGAAGAGGGCAGCCTCAGCTACCGGCAGGTGAATGAAGCCGCCGAAGCGCTGGCGGCGAAGCTGCGCGCCTGGGGCGTGGGTCCTGAAGTGAAGGTGGGCCTGGCGCTGGAGCGTTCCTCGGCGCTGGTCATCGCGCAGGTGGCGACGCTGAAGGCGGGGGGCGCATGGGTGCCGCTGGACGTGGAGTACCCGGCGGAGCGACTGGCCTTCATGGTGCAGGACAGTGGCGCGGCGCTGGTGCTGGCGCATGCGGCGAGGGCGCAGGAGCTGCCGGCGACCTCCGCACGAGTGGTCCTGATTGAGGACGCACTCCAGACGGCAGCGCCTTCCATGCAGGGCACCAGCGAGTCGCGCACAGGTGCGGACGGACTGGCGTACGTCATCTACACGTCGGGAAGCACGGGCCGTCCGAAGGGCGTGGGCGTGGGGCACCGCGCCGTCGTCAACCACCTGCACTGGCGTCAGCAGCGCTTCCCCATGGGAGAGGGGGACGCGTTCCTCGCCAAGGCGTCGAGCAGCTTCGACATCTCGGTGTGGGAAGTCTGGGCGCCGCTGGTCAGCGGAGCGCGGCTGGTGCTGGCGAAGCCGGGAGGCCAACGCGACACGGAGTACCTGGTGCGGACGGTGGCGAAGCACGGTGTGACGCACCTGCACTTCGGGCCGGCACCGCTGGGGACGTTCCTGGAGACGGCGGGCGTGGAGGCCTGCGAAGGGCTGCGGTACGTCTTCAGCGGCGGTGAAGCCCTGGGCGTGGGACTGCACCGGCGCTTCGTGAAGAAGCTGGGCGCGACGCTGGTGCACCAGTACGGCCCGACGGAGGCATGCATCGACTGCGTGGCGTGGGAGACGCCACGCGAAGCAGTGGAGTCCATGCCGCTGGGCCACCCCATCGCCAACACGGACGTGTACGTGGTGGACGAAGCCGGGCACCCGGTGCCGGTAGGCGTGGCGGGAGAGCTCTGGGTAGGCGGAGAGGGCCTGGCCCGAGGCTACCTGGGCCAGCCGGGCCTGACGGCGGAGCGCTTCGTGCCCAACCCCTTCGGTGCGGCGGGAACGCGGCTGTACCGCACGGGAGACAAGGCGCGGTGGCGGGAGGACGGGACGCTGGAGTACCTGGGCCGGTTGGACTTCCAGGTGAAGGTGCGCGGCTACCGCATCGAGCTGGGCGAAGTGGAAGCGGCGCTGGTGGCACAGCCCGGAGTCCGCGAGGCCGTGGCGCTGGTGCGGGACGAGGCGACGACGGGCAAGCGGCTGGTGGCGTACGTGGTGGCGCAGCCGGGCCACACCGTGGACGCGGCTTCGCTGCGCAATGCCCTCAAGCAGCGCATGCCGGAATACATGGTGCCTTCCGCGCTGGTGGTGCTGGAGGCGCTGCCTCTCAACGCCAACGGCAAGGTAGACCGCAAGGCCCTGCCGAAGCTGGAGGCCGGAGCGGAGCGCACGCATCAGTACGTGGCGCCGCGCACCGCGACGGAAGAGGTCCTGACGAACATCTGGGCGCAGGTGCTGGGTGTGGCCCAGGTGGGAGTGGAGGACAGCTTCTTCGAACTGGGTGGGCACTCGCTGCTGGCGACGCAGGTGGTGTCGCGCATCCGCACGGCCCTCAACGTCGACCTGCCGCTGCGAGTCCTCTTCGAGACTCCCACGGCCGCCGAGCTGGCCATCCAGGTGGACGCGGCCCGGAACGCTGGGATCACGGTGACCATCCCGCGCTTGGAGGCTCGGTCCCGGACTGCGCAGGAGCCGCTGTCCTTCGCGCAGCAGCGCTTGTGGCTGCTCGATCAGCTCCAGCCCGGAGGCACGTCGTACAACATCCCCCTCGCGGTGCGGTTGACCGGCAAGGTGGACGTGGGCGCCCTACGCCGCACCTTCAACGAACTGGTGCGCCGTCACGAAGCCCTGCGCACGACGTTCCAGGTCCACGAAGGTCAGCCCTTCCAGCGGATCGCGCCACTCCAGGAAGCCGCCTGGAGCTTCACGGCCCTGGACGGGCTGCCGGCGGATCGGCAGGAGGCGGAGCTCCGCAAGCAGGTCGGCGCGGAAGCGATGCGCTCGTTCGACTTGAGCCAGGGGCCGCTGTTCCGCGCGACGCTGGTTCGGCTGTCGGAAGCGGAGCACGTGCTGGTGCTCGTGATGCACCACATCGTGTCGGACGGCTGGTCCATGGATGTGCTGGTGCGCGAAGTCGCCGCGCTCTACGGCGCGTACGTAGAAGGCCGCGAGTCGCCGCTGCCGGAGCTGCCGGTGCAGTACGCGGACTATGCCGCCTGGCAGCGAGGCTGGCTGCAAGGCCAGGTGCTGGAAAGCCAGCTCGCGTGGTGGCGTCAGCAGTTGGAGGGCGCACCGCATGCGCTGGAGTTGCCGACGGATCGGCCGCGTCCGGCGGTGCAGCGCTTCCACGGCGCGACGGTCTCGGCGGTGATGCCGAAGGCGCTGGAGGAGAAGCTGTCCTCGCTGGCCCGGCAGGAGGGCGCGACGTCCTTCATGGTGATGCTGGCGGCGTGGCAGGTGCTGCTCGCGAGGTACAGCGGGCAGCAGGACATCAGCGTGGGTACGCCCATCGCGGGCCGTAACCGCACGGAGCTGGAAGGCCTCATCGGCTTCTTCGTGAACACGCTGGTGCTGCGCACGAAGCTGGAGGGCCGTGCGTCCTTCCGGCAGGTGCTGCGTCAGGTGAAGGAGACGACGCTGGGTGCGTACGCGCACCAGGAAGTGCCGTTCGAGAAGCTGGTGGAGGAGCTGAAGCCGGAGCGCGACCTGAGCCGTACGCCGCTCTTCCAGGTGATGTTCACCCTGCGCAACGCGGCCAGCAGCAGCGGAGAATCCCTGCCGGGCGGCCTGGTGCTTCGCCCGGTGGAGACGGAAGGGACCACGGCGAAGTTCGACCTGACGTTGGCCATGACCGAAACGGGTCGAGGGCTCTCGGCAACGCTCGAATACAGCACGGACCTGTACGACGCGGAGACGGCACAGCGGATGCTGAGCCACTTCGGGATGCTGCTCGAAGGCATCGCGAAGGACGCGGACGCGAACCTCTGGAGCCTGCCGCTGCTGGAGGCCGAAGAGCGTCAGCAGGTGCTGAAGCACTTCGCGGGAGCACAGGCGGAGGGCTCCACGGCGGAGACGATCCAGAGCCTCTTCGCTGCGCAGGCAAGGAAGACGCCGGACGCAATGGCCGTAGTGCACGAGGGCCGGGCGCTGACGTACGCGCAGGTGGAGGCGCGGGCGAATCAGCTCGCGCGTCACCTGCGGACGCTGGGCATCGGGGAAGAGAGTCGAGTGGGCGTGTGCGTGGAGCGCACCGAAGCCATGGTGGTGGCGCTGCTGGGTGTGCTGAAGGCAGGCGCCGTCTACGTGCCGCTGGACTCCACGTATCCGCAGGAGCGTCTGGCCTACATGCTGGAGGGCACAGGCGCACCGGTGGTGGTGACGCAAGCGGGTCTGGAAGACGTGCTGCCCGAGTACACGGGCCAGCGCGTGCGGCTGGATGCGGATGAGGCGGTGCTGGCCTCGTACCCGGTGGAGGCACCGGCCGTGACGACACAGCCCGAGCAACTGGCGTACGTGCTGTACACGTCGGGAAGTACGGGCCGTCCGAAGGGCGTGGCCGTCACGCACACAAGCGCGGTGGCATTCCTCAAGTGGGCTACGGGCACCTTCAAGCCGGAGCAACTGAAGGGTGTGCTGGCAGCAACGTCGCTGAACTTCGACCTCTCCGTCTTCGAAGTCTTCGCGCCGCTGGTGAGCGGCGGCACGGTGGTGGTGGCCGAGAACGCACTGGCACTCTCCGGACTGAAGGAGGCGGGTCGCGTCACGCTGCTGAACACGGTGCCGTCGGCTGTGGCGGAGTTGGTGCGAAGCGGAGGCGTCCCGTCGTCGGTGCAGACGGTGAACCTGGCCGGCGAAGCACTGCCCAACCGGCTGGTGCAGGCGCTGTACGCGCTGCCGCAGGTGAAGGAGGTCAACAACCTCTACGGCCCGACGGAGGACACGACGTACTCGACGCACGCGCGAGTGGAGCGCGGAGCGAAGACGGAGCCGAGGATTGGCCGTCCGCTGGAAGGCACACAGGCGTACGTGCTGGACACGCACGGGCAACCGGTGCCGGTGGGCGTGCCCGGCGAGCTGTACCTGGGCGGAGAGGGCCTGGCCCGGGGCTACCTGGGCCAGCCGGGCCTGACGGCGGAGCGCTTCGTACCGAATCCCTTCGGCACGCCTGGCTCACGGCTGTACCGCACGGGAGACAAGGTGCGGTGGGGCCGGGACGGGACGCTGGAGTACCTGGGCCGCATGGACTTCCAGGTGAAGGTGCGTGGCTTCCGCATCGAACTGGGAGAAGTGGAAACGGCGCTGGGCGAGCAGACGTCAGTCCGTGATGTCGTCGTCGTGGTGCGCGAGGACGCACCGGGCGACAAGCGGCTGGTGGCGTATGTGGTGGCGCAGCCGGGCCAGACGTTGGAAGCGGCAGCACTCCGTAGCGCCCTGAAGGGACGGCTGCCGGAGTACATGGTGCCGTCGGCCTTCGTGGTGCTGGCCGCGCTGCCGCTCAACGCGAACGGCAAGGTGGACCGCAAGGCGCTACCGAAGCCGGAGGCGGGAGCGGAGCGCACGCGCCAGTACGTGGCACCGCGCACGAAGACCGAAGAGGTCCTGACGGACATATGGGCGCAGGTGCTGGGTGTGAAGCAGGTGGGAGTGGAGGACAGCTTCTTCGAGCTGGGAGGCCACTCGCTGCTGGCGACGCAGGCGGTGTCGCGCATCCGCACGGCCTTCAACATCGAGCTGCCCCTGCGAGCCCTCTTCGAGTCCCCCACGGTCGCGGAGCTGGCCCGCAGGGTGGATGTGGCTCACGGCTCGGATCAGCACCCGATGATGCCGGTGCTCACGAAGCAGATGCGCTCGGCGGAGGAGTCGTTGTCCTTCGCTCAGCAGCGCCTGTGGTTCCTGGATCAGCTCCAGCCGGGAAGCGCCTTCTACAACCTGCCCGCGGCCGTCCGGCTCACGGGCCCGTTGAATGAAAGCGCCCTGCGTCGCACCTTCGATGAGCTGGTGCGGCGTCACGAAGCCCTGCGGACCACGTTCCAGGTCCGTGACGGACAGCCTGCACAGGTCATCGCGCCGGCTGCGGAAGCGGTGCTGGAGGTGGTGGACCTCGGAGCGCTGCCGCAGACCGAGCGCGAGGCCGAAGCCCAACGGCGCGCACAGCGTGAAGCGCAGCGTCCGTTCGACCTGGGCCAGGGCCCCCTCTTCCGCGCGAAGCTGCTGCGGCTGAGCGCCAAGGAGCACGTGCTGGTGCTGGTGATGCACCACATCGTGTCGGACGGCTGGTCGATGCAGGTGCTGGTGAAGGAAGTGGGCGCGCTCTACGCGGCGTACGCGGAAGGCCGCGAGTCGCCGCTGGCGGAGCTGCCGGTGCAGTACGCGGACTACGCGGCATGGCAGCGCGGCTGGCTGCGAGGCGAGGTACTGGAGGGCCAGCTCTCGTGGTGGCGCAAGCAGCTGGAAGGCGCACCGCCCGCACTGGAGCTGCCGACGGACAAGCCGCGTCCCGCGGTGCAGCGCTTCCGGGGCGCGAGCTACACGGTGGCCCTGCCGAACTCGCTGGAAGAGCAGGTGAGGATACTGGCGCAGCGGGAGGGCGTGACGTCCTTCATGCTGCTGCTGGCGGCGTGGCAGGTGGTGCTGGCGAAGTACAGCGGACAGCCGGACGTCAGCGTGGGTACGCCCATCGCGGGCCGCAACCAGACGCAACTCGAAGGCCTCATCGGCTTCTTCGTGAACACGCTGGTGCTGCGCACGAAGGTGGAGGGACGCGAGTCCTTCCGGCAGGTGCTGGCGCGGGTACGCGAGACGGCGCTGGGCGCGTATGCGCACCAGGAGGTGCCGTTCGAGAAGCTGGTGGAGGAGCTCAAGCCCGAGCGTGACATGGGCCGCACTCCGCTGTTCCAGGTGTCCTTCACGCTGAATACGACGAAGGCAGGAGGCGCGACGGGGCTGCCCGGCGGGCTCGTGATCCATGCGGTGGAGACGGAAGGGTCGAACGCGAAGTTCGATCTGTCGCTCTCCATGTCGGAGACGGGTCAGGGGCTGGCGGCGACGCTGACGTACAACACGGACCTCTTCGTGGAGGGCACGGCGAAGCGGCTGCTGGGGCACCTCGCGGTCCTGCTGGAGGAGGTGACGGCCCGGCCTGACGCGCGAGTCGGAGACGTGGCGCTGCTGCGAGGCGCCGAAGCGCGCAAGGTGCTGGTGGAGTGGAACCAGACGGCCGCGGAGTTCCCGCGCTCGGCGACGCTGCATGGCCTCTTCGAGGCACAGGTGGCGAGGACGCCGGAGGCGGTGGCGCTCGTCAGCGAAGAGGGGAGCCTCAGCTACCGGCAGGTGAACGAAGCCGCCGAAGCGCTGGCGGCGAAGCTGCGCGCCTGGGGCGTGGGTCCTGAAGTGAAGGTGGGCCTGGCGCTGGAGCGTTCCTCGGCGCTGGTCATCGCGCAGGTGGCGACGCTGAAGGCTGGAGGCGCGTGGGTGCCGCTGGATGTGGAGTACCCGGCGGAGCGACTGGCCTTCATGGTGCAGGACAGTGGCGCGGCGCTGGTGCTGGCGCACGCGGCGAGGGCGCAGGAGTTGCCGGCGACTTCCGCACGCGTGGTCTTCGTGGAGGAGGCACTCCGTACAACAGAGGCGCCAGCGCAGACGATTCGACAGGCCCCTGCGGACGGACTGGCGTACGTCATCTACACGTCGGGAAGCACGGGCCGTCCGAAGGGGGTAGGCGTGGGGCACCGCGCCGTCGTCAACCACCTGCACTGGCGTCAGCAGCGCTTCCCCATGGGAGAGGGAGACGCGTTCCTCGCCAAGGCGTCGAGCAGCTTCGACATCTCGGTGTGGGAAGTCTGGGCGCCGCTGGTCAGCGGAGCGCGGCTGGTGCTGGCGAAGCCGGGAGGCCAGCGCGACACGGAGTACCTGGTGCGGACGGTGGCGAAGCACGGTGTGACGCACCTGCACTTCGGCCCGGCACCGCTGGGGACGTTCCTGGAGACAGCGGGCGTCGAGGCCTGCGAAGGGCTGCGGTACGTCTTCAGCGGCGGTGAAGCCCTGAGCGTGGCGCTGCACCGGCGCTTCGTGAAGAAGCTGGGCGCGACGCTGGTGCATCAGTACGGCCCGACGGAGGCGTGCATCGACTGCGTGGCCTGGGAGACGCCGCGCGAAGCAGTGGAGTCCATGCCGCTGGGCCACCCCATCGCCAACACGGACGTGTACGTGGTGGACGAAGCCGGGCACCCGGTGCCGGTAGGCGTGGCGGGAGAGCTCTGGGTGGGCGGAGAGGGCCTGGCCCGAGGCTACCTGGGCCAGCCGGGCCTGACGGCGGAGCGCTTCGTGCCCAACCCCTTCGGTGCGGCGGGAACGCGGCTGTACCGCACGGGAGACAAGGCGCGGTGGCGGGAGGACGGGACGCTGGAGTACCTGGGCCGGTTGGACTTCCAGGTGAAGGTGCGCGGCTACCGCATCGAGCTGGGCGAAGTGGAAGCGGCGCTGGTGGCGCAGCCCGGAGTCCGCGAGGCCGTGGCGCTGGTGCGGGACGAGGCGACGACGGGCAAGCGGCTGGTGGCGTACGTGGTGGCGCAGCCGGGCCACACCGTGGACGCGGCTTCGCTGCGCAATGCCCTGAAGGGACGTCTGCCGGAGTACATGGTGCCGTCGGCCTTCGTGGTGCTGGAGGCCCTGCCGCTCAACGCCAACGGCAAGGTGGATCGACGCGCGTTGCCGGCGCCGGAAGCCGAAGCATCTAGGAAGGGACCGTACGAAGCGCCGAATACGGCGACGGAGGAGGCGCTGGCGGCCGTCTGGGCGCAGGTGCTGGGAGTGGCCCGGGTGGGCGCGCTCGACGACTTCTTCGAGCTGGGCGGACACTCGCTGCTGGCGACGCAGGTGGTGTCCCGTCTGCGCACGGCCTTCGGGGTGGAGGTCCCGCTGCGGGCCCTCTTCGAGGCGCCGGTGCTGAGGGCGCTGGCCGAGCAGGTGGACGCGGAGGTGCGGCGAGGCCGTGGAGCCCAGCCGCCGCCGCTGGTGCCCACTGTGCGCTCGGGCGGAGTGCCCTTGTCGTTCGCGCAGCAGCGGCTCTGGTTCCTGGATCAACTGCAGCCGGGCAGCGCCCTCTACAACATCCCCACGGCCGTGAGGCTGACGGGGCGGCTGGACGAGGATGCCCTCCGCAGGACCTTCCAGGAGCTGGTGCGCCGGCACGAGTCCCTGCGCACGACGTTCCGCTCGGAGGCAGGCGAGCCCGTGCAGGACGTCGCGGCTTCGCTGGAGTTGCCGCTCGAGGTGGTGGACCTCCAGTCACTACCGCAGGACGCGCGTGAGGCCACCGCGAAGGCGAGGGCGGCGGCCGCCATCCAGCAGCCGTTCGACCTGAGCCAGGGGCCGCTCCTGCGCACGATGTTGCTGCGGCTCGAGGAGACGGAGCACGTGCTGGTGCTGGTCATGCACCACATCGTGTCGGACGGCTGGTCGATGGGCGTCCTGGTCCGTGAGGTCACGGAGCTGTACGCGGCGTACTCGGAGCAGCGGCCGTCGGCGCTGCCGGAACTGCCGGTGCAGTACGCGGACTACGCGGCGTGGCAGCGAGGCTGGCTGCGTGGTGAGGTGCTCGAAGGCCAGCTCACGTGGTGGCGCCAGCAGTTGGAGGGAGCACCGCACGCGCTGGAGCTGCCGACGGATCGACCGCGTCCGGCGGTGCAGCGCTTCCACGGCGCCACGACGATGGCCCGGTGGCCGAAGGCACTGGAGGAGAAGCTGTCGGTGCTGGCCCGTCAGGAAGGCGCCACGTCCTTCATGGTGCTGTTGGCGGCATGGCAGGTGCTGCTGGCCCGCTACAGCGGGCAGCAGGACATCAGCGTGGGCACCCCCATCGCGGGCCGTAGCCGCACGGAACTCGAAGGCCTCATCGGCTTCTTCGTGAACACGCTCGTGCTGCGCACCAAGCTGGAGGGTGCCCAGACCTTCCGCGACGTCCTCCGTCAGGTGAAGGAGACGACGCTGGGTGCGTACGCGCACCAGGAAGTGCCGTTCGAGAAGCTGGTGGAGGAGCTGAAGCCCGAGCGTGACCTGAGCCGTACGCCGCTCTTCCAGGTGAACTTCATCCTGCAGAACACGCCGACCCGGGCGAGTGAAGCAAGGCCGAAGGACGCGCTGACCCTGCGCGCGATGGAGACGGAAGGCACGACGGCGAAGTTCGACCTGACGCTGGCGATGGCGGAGACAGGCCATGGCCTGGCGGCGACGCTCGAATACAACACGGACCTGTACGACGCGGAGACGGCGCAGCGGATGCTGAGCCACTTCGGGATGCTGCTGGAAGGCATCGCGAAGGACGCGGACGCGAACCTCTGGAGCCTGCCGATTCTGGGCTCGGAGGAACGGCAGCAGGTGCTGAAGCACTTCGCTGGCACGCAGGGGGAGGGCTCCACGGCGGAGACGATCCAGAGCCTCGTCGCTGCACAGGCAAGGAAGACGCCGGACGCAACGGCCGTAGTGCACGAGGGCCGGGCGCTGACGTACGCGCAGGTGGAGACGCGGGCGAATCAGCTCGCGCGTCACCTGCGGACGCTGGGCATCGGGGAAGAGAGTCGAGTGGGCGTGTGCGTGGAGCGCACGGAAGCCATGGTGGTGGCGCTGCTGGGTGTGCTGAAGGCGGGCGCGGCATACGTGCCGCTGGACGCGACGTACCCGAAGGACCGCCTGGCCTACATGCTGGAGGGCACAGGCGCACCGGTGGTGGTGACGCAGGCGGGTCTGGAAGACGTGCTGCCGGAGTACACGGGCCAGCGCGTGCGGCTGGACGCAGATGAGACCGTGTTGGCCTCGTACCCCGTGGAGGCACCGGCCGTGACGACACGGCCCGAGCAACTGGCGTACGTGCTGTACACGTCGGGAAGCACGGGCCGTCCGAAGGGCGTGGCCGTCACGCACGCAAGCGCGGTGGCATTCCTCAAGTGGGCCATGGGCACCTTCAAGCCGGAGCAACTGAAGGGTGTGCTGGCAGCAACGTCGCTGAACTTCGACCTGTCGGTGTTCGAAGTCTTCGCGCCGCTGGTGAGCGGCGGCACGGTGGTGGTGGCCGAGAATGCACTGGCACTGGCGGGGCTGAAGGAAGCCTCGCGAGTGACGCTGCTGAACACGGTGCCGTCGGCGGTGGCGGAGTTGGTGCGAAGCGGAGGCATCCCGTCATCGGTGGAGACGGTGAACCTCGCCGGCGAAGCACTGCCGAACCGGTTGGTGCAGGCGTTGTACGCGCTGCCGCAGGTGAAGGAGGTCAACAACCTCTACGGCCCGACGGAGGACACGACGTACTCGACGCACGCACGGGTGGAGCGCGGAGCGAAGACGGAGCCGAGGATTGGCCGTCCGCTGGAAGGCACACAGGCGTACGTGCTGGACACGCACGGGCAGCCGGTGCCGGTGGGCGTGCCCGGCGAGCTGTACCTGGGCGGAGAAGGCCTGGCGCGAGGCTACCTGGGCCAGCCGGGCCTGACGGCGGAGCGCTTCGTGCCGAATCCGTTCGGTGCGGCGGGGACGCGGCTGTACCGCACGGGAGACAAGGTGCGGTGGGGCCGGGACGGGACGCTGGAGTACCTGGGCCGCATGGACTTCCAGGTGAAGGTGCGTGGCTTCCGCATCGAGCTGGGAGAAGTGGAAACGGCGCTGGGTGAGCAGCCCACGGTGCGCGACGTCGTGGTGGTGGTGCGCGAGGATGCACCGGGCGACAAGCGGCTGGTGGCGTACGTGGTTCCGCAGCCCGGCCAGACGCTGGAAGCCTCTGCACTCCGCAGTGCCCTGAAGGGACGGCTGCCGGAGTACATGGTGCCGTCAGCCTTCGTGGTGCTGGAGGCCCTGCCTCTCAACGCCAACGGCAAGGTCGACCGCAAGGCCCTGCCCTCGGTGAAGACGAACGCGAGCGCCGCGGGGAAGGTCATCGCGCCCCGCGACACGGTGGAGATGCAGCTCGTGTCCATCTGGGAGGAGCTGCTGGGCATCCAGCCGATCAGCGTCGACGCGGACTTCTTCGAGCTGGGTGGCCACTCGCTGCTGGCGGTCCGGTTGATGACGGCGATCCGCAATCGCATGGGCCGGAACCTGAAGCTCGCCGCGCTCTTCCTGGGGCCGACGGTGGAGGGGCTGGCGGCGCTCCTGCGCGAGGAGGCGGCACCGTCGCTGTCGCCGCTGGTGGCCATCCGGCCTGAAGGCACCCGGCCGCCGTTGTTCGTCGTCCACCCGGCCGGTGGCAACGTCCTCAGCTACGTGGAGCTGTCCAGGCGCCTGGGTCCGGAGCAGCCGTTCTACGCCCTGCGCTCGCTGGGCATCGAGGGCGAGCAGGAGCCGCTGGAGACCATCGAAGCGATGGCGACGGCGTACGTCGAGGCCGTGCGCACGGTGCGGCCCGAGGGGCCCTACCTGCTCGCGGGCTGGTCCATGGGTGGCGCCGTGGCCTACGAGATGGCCCGTCAGCTGCGCGCGGCGGGACAGACCGTGGCGCTGCTGGCGCTCATCGACCCGGGCTCGGTGACGAAGACCGGAGGCACGGGCGCGGAGGACGAGCAGATTGGCCAGGAGCTGGCCGCACTCTTCACCCAGGACAAGGAGGGCGCTGAAACCCAGGCGCAACAGTCCACCGACGCGCAGCTGGCGCGCCTGCTGGACGAGGCGAAGCGGGCCGGGGCGGTGACGCAGGACGTGGAGTTGGAGGACTTCCGCATCCTGATGCGCGTCTTCGAGCTCAACCGGAAGGCCGTCCGCCAGTACGTCCCCGGGTCCTACGAGGGCGTCCTCACCGTGGTCCGCGCGAGCAAGAGCGTGGACCCGGCGCCCCTGGGCCGCGACCGCGGCTGGGAGGCGGTGGGGCAGGGCGGCGTGAAGTTGCTGGAGGTGGAGGGCGACCACTACTCCATCCTCCGCGCGCCCCAGGTGACGGTCCTGGCCGAGCTCCTCCAGAAGCTGATCACGCAGGCCCTGGAGGAGGACGGGCCGTCAGCGCCGTAGCAGGAGCCGGCTACGGACAGCCCTTCCCCGAGTACGCGCTCGCGGACGGCGCATCGCAGTCGAGGGTGCTCACCATGCCGGTGAGCCCCTCGACGCGGAGCAGTGTGGGGACACGCCCGGACGAATAGGTGATCGTCAACGTCCCGGGCGTGGCCGCCGCGAGCGTGTCAGGCCGTCCACGGCTGGAGCGCAGGCAGCTCAGGTCGCCCTCGGCGCGCACGGCCCGTCCCGTGGGCAGGAAGCACAGTCCGCTCACGCTGGAGGCGTTCATCGACGGGGGGAGCGCGATGTCCTCGCCCACCTCGTCGCAGCACGACGGGTTCTGCCGGCACGTCGTCGACACGCAGCTCGTGGCGGGGCAGGAGTCGCTGTCCCAGGTGTTGTCGCACCGGGGCCGCTCCCACCGCGCCACGGTGCCCACGGTCCCATTCGCCAGCGTCACGTTCGCCTCCACGACGAAGCGGATGGGCTGGTTCGTGGCCTGGGCCCGCTGCCGCGCCTGCATCGCCGAGGACTCGAGCTCGCGCGTGGTGCCGCTCTCGCGCCGGCGCGCCAGGTTGCTGCTCATCCCCGACACCGCCAGCGTCGTCACGACGGCGAACACCGCCAGGGCCGCCATCAGTTCCAGCAACGTCATTCCTCGTGCGCCACGCATGGAGACCTCGCGCGAGCCCTGGAGCCCGGTCATGGCACCCGCCCGGCGACGGCCTGGTTCCGGAGGCTGACCCGGAACGTGAGCGTGCGGCGGCGGTAGCCGTCTTTGGGAAAGCCCTCGTCATCGGTCGTGCCCGCCTGGACGGCGCTCAGGTCGCGACGGGGCGAGCGGACCACGAGCGTCACCTCGACGGACCGCACGCGCTCCTGGAGGATCCGACGGAGCTCCGCATCCGACGTGGGTGCGGCCTCGGGAGCATCGGTGGGCCCTGTGTCCACCGCGCACGCCGCCTGGGTGAGGGTGCAGCCGTCGACCCCGGGCCTCCCGGCCGCAGCGTCCGGGAACCACCGCAGGGGTCGCTGCGGTTGGGACAGATCGATGAGGCCCTGCCGGACCTTCAGCTGCTCGACATCGCGGCTCACGGTCGTCCACGTCGTGGCCCCCGCGGGCAGGTACTCCAGGACCGGATCACCCGTGGCCCAGTTCACCCGGTACGAAGAACCCTGGGCCCGCATCAGCAACCAGCCCGGCTCCTCCCACAGGGCCGCCTGAGCGTCCGCGCAGGGACCGCTCTGGATTCGCAGCGTCCCGGTGCCCGCGATGGCGGTGACCTCCTGGGTGGCCGCCTGTACCTGCCTGACTTCCACGTGGCAGGCCAACACCTGGCTGGCGTTGACGAGGAACGCGGGCGTGGTCTGCCCCGTCACGGGCTGGAGCTCCGTGGCGGGCGCGGGCGCCGTGCAGAAGCGCTCCGCGCCTCCCTCGCGAACCCGGTAGGCCTTTCCACCGGCGCAGTCGTCCAACGCAATCATCCCCCGGCTGTCGCCCCACCAGAGTTGCAGCGCGTCCGAGGCCATGCCCGCATACGGCCCGCCCGTGGGGGGAAGCGCGAAGCCCGGATCCGCGGCCAGCAGCGGCGGACGGCCCAGCGACAGGTCCGGCGCCGTCCACACGGTGAGGCCCTGGCGCACGTCGCCCTGGGAGAACACCAGCGTCGCGTTCCCCATGCCGGCGCCCACGCGGGACAGCTCGGTGACGAGGAACTCCTTGAGCGCGCGCCCGGTGACCTGCGCGAGCATCGTCTGCTGCTCGAGCACCGAGCGCCGCTGGAGCTGGACGCTGGCGCCCAGGGCCATCGCCAGCAACACGAGGGACAGCGCGGAGCCGATCATGAGCTCCAGCAACGTGAAGCCACGCCGGACAGAAGGCCCGCGTCTCATGGCGCCATCCGCGTCTGGAGGACGACCACCTGGCGTCCGGTCCGGGCGGGCTCCACCCAGCTGACGCTGACCCGCACGTTGACGAGGTTGCCGGATCCCATCCCTCGCAGTGACCGGTCCACGGCCGGCACGCCGACGGCGCTGTTCTCGTTGAGGCCCGCCTGGACGGAGCCATCCACGTCCACCGCGATCTCATACTCGCGCGCGACGATGGACGCCGCAGGCCGCGTCGTGAGCACCGCCCCGGCCGCCGTCTGCCACACCTTGGAGCGGCTGCCGTCCAGCGCGGCGATGTTCCCGCACGGCGGTGCGCGCGTGCAGCCCTGGGACACGAGGTTCTCCAGCGTCTGCTCCGCCAGTGTCTGCGCCTGGGTGGCGGTGAGGGTCCGGCGGCTGGCGTGGTTGCTCTGCTGGATCATCGCCATGGCCGCCATTAACCCCAGGAGCAGCACCACCGACGCCGCCATCGTTTCCAGCAGCGCGACGCCTCTGCGTGCCGCGAGCTTCCGCGTCCTCATTTCGGCATCCTCCCTTCGGGCACGGACTCCCAGAGCAGGACCCGCGAGCGAGTGGCCCCGGCGCTTCCGGTGTCGTTGTTCCAGGCGTCTCCGCCCACCATCAGCATCTTTCCGTCAGCGGTGAGCACGAAGAGGTGCTCGTCGTGCACCACCGGCGCGCTGACGCCGTGGCCCTGGAGGGCCGCGCTCGACGTCTCCGGCGCCAGCGTTCCGGTGTTCAGCTGGCCCACGGCGTAGAACCGTCCGCTCTCCGTGCTGCTCAGGCTACAGATGTCCGCGGCCTTGCCCACCGCCGTGGTGGCGTAGACCTTGTCCTGGGAGAGCGACACGCCGCCCCACACCGCCTGCCCCGCGTCCAGCGGCCTCACCCAGAGCGGTGACAGCGCCACGCAGCCCCGAGCGCCGGTGGGATCCGGATCCTCGTAGCCCAGCAGGTGGTACTGGTAGCGCGTGTTGTCCGCGGGCCCGTCCGAGGACTCGTCCGGGTTGTCCGCCGTGCCGAAGTAGAAGCGCACGATGGGACCGGTGCTGGAGTCCACCACCTTCACCGCCAGGTTCGAGTAGAGCTGCTGGTAGCTCTGGTCCTGGGACCTGGCCGCGCTGCTGCTCAACGACACGTCTACCGGGGCGTCCGCCACGCGGCAGCGGCTCACCTGGGCGCCGAGCGGCGCGCTCGTGTCCACCCGGTCCAGGTTGATGCGGTACACGCGGCCGGCGGTGGTCGGGACGTAGAGGACCTCGTAGGTGCCGTCCTGATCCAGGTCCACCATCGCGGACTCGCCAGCGATGCCCGAACCGTCATCCAGGGTGATGACACCTGCCATGCGGCCGCCCGTGCCCAGGTCCAGCGGGCGCCCCGTCTTCATGTCGAGCAGGTAGAGCGTGCCCGCCCGGCCCGAGCTCGGCACGTAGTCCGTGCCGACGACGGCGCTCCAGACGGGGCCGCGGGAAGCGCCCCACGCCAGGCGCACCACGCTGGGGGCGTGCCGCGAGCCGGAGTCGTCCGGAAGCTTCACCCTCTTGGGCGTGGAGCGATCCGCGTTGCGCGCGTCCGTGAAGGACTGCTGCACGGCACCGTCCGCCAAGCTGAACTCCCAGAGCGGCAGCGGGAACTGCGCGGGCAGGTCCGGCCGGGTGACGTCGAGCGCGAAGACCGCGGGGCTTCCCTTGCCCGTGGCGGAGACCAGGACCGTCTTGGCGCCCTGCGTCCGCGAGGGCGTACCGGACAGCGTCCACGCGGGCTTGCCGGGCACACCGAAGTCCACGTTGGCGATGGTGGGCGAAGCATCCACCTGCGGGCGCGGCAGGTTGCCCGAGCCGAGGAATCGCGCGTAGCGGTTGACGTAGCGCTCGAGCAACAGCCTCGGGAGATAGGCGAACTGCTCCTCTCCGGTGCCGTAGTCCCTCGGCACCGTGCGCGCCCCACATGCGGTCGGCGCGAAGTAGCCGCGCTGCTGCTCCTGATCCAGGCAGCCATCGCGCGCACCCGTGCGGAACGCGCCCGCGTCGAAGGCGTGCAGGTAGCCGCTCACCGTGCCGACGTAGGCGACGGTTCGGCGCTCCTTCAGCGGCTCCATGAAGTTCTTGCGGTACTGGTCGCGCTCCGCGGCGCGGGCGCCCTGGTACCAGGCGTCGAAGAACGGCGGCACGGCCAGCGCCACGGTGGACAGGTTGATGCCGCCCACCGGCCAGGCGCGCCGCACGTTCGCGGGGCCAGGCGTGTGCAGGTCCTCCCAGCCGTACAGCCACTCGCGCAGGAAGGCCCGGTCGTTGGTGTCGTCGTCGATCCGCTTGAACGGATGGGTGGGCGTGCCGCACGTCCCGTCGTTGTTCAGGTCGTAGACGTAGCGGCCGTTGACCACCTGATCACAAAGGCTGTCGGGGAAGAGCGGGCTGGTGGAGGCGTTGTCGGCGGCGGCGGTCTGGACCTCCGTGCGCATCCCCGAGGCGTCCAGGGTGAAGAGGCGGCGGGAGGCGGGATCCCGGCCTTGCGCGAACGCGACCGCCATGACGCGTCCACCGTTCCACCGCTCGACGACGTTCGTCCGGGTGGGGGCCTCCGGGTCGTAGAGCGAGCGGAAGTACAGGTGCCCGCGCACCGCCAGGTCCGTGGTGCCGTCGTAGGCCCGCTGGCTGGCGGCGGGCATGCCGGCATACCCGGGCGACGTCCATCCCTGACCCCAGCCGCGTCCCGGCGTCTCGTTCGCGCCCCAGACGAGGGCGTTGCCCAAGGTGGAGGGCGACGCGCGTGCGTACGTGCCGGCGCGCACGGCCTGGTAGCCCACGTCGACGTTGTCGATGACGGGACGGCACCGCTCGTTCGGGCTGGTGATGTCCGCCTTCCAGCACAGCTGCGAGCCGGTGAAGCCCAGCGCCAGCATGTCCAGCTCCACCTCCTGCGTGGGCGGCGACGTATTGGGGAACTCCACCGGATACCAGGTGGGGTTGGGGTTGCGCGTGCAGACGCCCGCGGCGCAGACGCGGCAGTCCACCGCGACGGAATAACGGATGGTGGGCAGCGGTCCACCGGCAGGCCGGCACGCGCCGGGCAGCTCCTCGGACCAGCACGGCGCGCCACCGGAGCAGGTGCGCGGGGCGGGCGCGAGGTCGTCCTGCCGCCGGAAGCGGACCTTGGTGATGGTGAAGTCCTCGGCGATGTCCGGGGAGATGTCGCCAGACACGGTGCCCGAGCGGACGCCGCCGCCGTTCTCCTTGTTGATCATGAACACGACGTCGTTGAAGTCGCGATCACCGCCGCCGTTGAGGTCCTCGAACCCGAGGATCCACCGGAACGGGTCGGTGCTCGGCGCGCCCATGATGACGTGGGCCATGCGGTTGTTGGCGGGCCGGGGGATGGACTCCTTCTCCATGGGCATGTTGAGGTTGCCGTAGGCCGGAGTGTTCAACCGGCCCAGCGTGGAGTTGACGTTGCTCTTGGGGCCCTCCAGCCAGCCACAGAGCAGCTGGCTGCTGCCGGCCACGGCGCAGGCCCCGTTGCTCGTGGAGGGGCTGCTCGGGTTGCAGCTCGAGTTGTAGCTGCAACCGATGTTGCGCTCGGCCGTCGTCGTGCCGCCCACGGCGTTCTGGTCCAGGTTCCACGCCGCCTTGGAGAAGAAGACGGAGACGGAGGTGCGCAGGTGGAGCGTGCACTTGTCATCCGAGTCGCGGCGCAGGCACGGGAAGACGGTGCCGCCCGACGTGGAAGGAGCGTGGGTCGCGTCGTAGAAGACGACCAGGAAGAAGACGACCTCCTTGCCGCCTTCAATCTGTCCCAGGTCCACCGTGCGGTCGTACGCGGTGATGCCCGGGTCCGGGTTGGTGGCGCGCTGCAGGCCGTTGGCGTCGTAGCGGGAGACGTCGTAGTCGGGGACGCCGTCGGCGGTGGCGCTCGAGTCGGCGACCGGAGGGATGTTGTTGAACGCGCTCGTGTCCGTGTCGTCGTCGGACAAGAGGAAGACCATCCGGCCCAGCCCCAGCTTGTTGTTACGGGGATCCGCGGGCTCCAGCAGGTTGGGGATGTAGTCGAAGACGCCACGGTCGGAGAACGCGGGCGACGTGGGCGCGCCGCCCATCGTGCTGCCCACGAGGTCGACCTTGATGGTGTTGCCCGTCTGTCCCGGCCGCGCGTCCTTCACGCTCTGCTGGGAGCTGAACGTCGAGGCGCAGCTCCCGTTCATCGCCAGCTCGGGCTGGTTGTAGGTGAAGCCGCCCGACGTGAACGGCACGTTGCACCGGCGGTTGGGCGTGCCCGAGGCGGCGGCGGGCCCGATATAGGGCCGCGCGCGGGAGCCGCTGGTAGGCGCCAGGTTGTACAGGTCCTCGTGCAGGTCGAGGATGCCGTTGCCATTGGCATCCACGAGGTTGCCGTTGGCGTCCGCGTAGCCGCGCGCCTTCACGTCGTCCAGGTACAGGTAGCCCAGGGCGTGCGAGGCGCCAGCGGACTCGAACACGTAGCTGATGGTGACGTGTTGATCGAACGGGAAGTAGATGCGCTCGGGGTCCAGCACCGTCAGGTTGGTGTTGAGCTGGAGCCGGGGCGGACTCTCCCGGGTGATGAGGACCGACTGGTTCGTGTCGAAGCCGCTGGCCTGGAAGGCGGGCTGCTTGTCCTGGCTGAGCACGTCCGTGCAGAGCTGACTGAGTCCACCCGCCTGGGCGAGCAGCGGGGTCAGCAGGAGCGCGGAAAGGAGGGCGCGGATCATCGGGTCTCCTTCACACCGGAGCGCGGTTGCCGGGCACGCCGCTCGGCGAGCTGTTGCTCCAGTTCCTGGCGCAGCCGCTGTTCCCGCGGAGGCTCGGGAGGCTGGGACACGGTGGCCAGGAAGGACATGAGCGCGTCCAGGTCCGACGGCGCGAGCATGCGCGTGTCACATCCCGTGTCGGGCTTCAGGCGCTGGGGGCCCTGGATCCACTTGCGGACCTGCTCGTAGGTGCGGCGGGGCATGAGCTCGCCCAGGTTGGGACCGCTGCCCCTGGAGGCCGCCACGAGGCCCGACGTGGGCTGGGGCTTCGAAGGCGCCTGGGCGACATGACACCGGGAGCACGCCTGGTTGAAGAGGACTTCGCCTCGGTTCTCGGCGCTGGCGATTGGCGCGAGGAGGAGGAACGCGGAGAGCAGCGGAGCTCGCATGGACGCCTCGGGGGACTGGCTGCGGCTTTCAGAAGAAGCGGACGGTCTGGGGGGAGGGCGCCTGGCGATCCAGGGTGTTGTTGAAGGTGTTGCTGGGACCGCAGCCGCGGTTCACGCAGCCCGGGCCGGTGAGCCGCAAGGCGTTGTCATTGGTGATGAGCGCCTGGACCACGGAGCGGGTAGGGCGCCCGCTGCTCCCCAGGACTTCACCCACGGCGACGAGCCAGACCCGGCGGTTGGTGTCCTCGGTGAAGTCGGCGTCGTCCGCGTCGTCGTGGACGAAGACGCGGTAGCGGACGTTGGCCTGCCGCGGATAGTCCGCGTAGAGCTCGCCGGTCGCGCTCGAACGCTCCGCGACGGACAGGTCCTCCAGCGTGAGCGGGTACGTGTTCCAGCCGTCGCTGGAGGCAGGAGCAGGAAGGACCTCGTACCAGGGCTGCGTCGCGGAGCCGAGCCCGGGCTCGCTCACGGGAGGCCCCAGCGCGGCGAGGGCCGTGTTGTACGTCTCCGAGTCCCCGAGCAGCAGGCGCATCGTCTCGCGCCCCTCCGCGAGTCCAGCTTCGGCCGCGAAGAACGCCTCCTTCTGACGGCGAAGGTCGCCCTGGATGGTGGCCTCGCGGGTCACGGCGCTGACGGTCAGGGCCACCGTGACGGTGAGCGCGAGCGTGATGCCCAGGGCCGCCAGCAGCGCGAAGCCGCGCTCACGCGGTCTATGCCGGGAAGAGAGGGAACGACGGGGGAGGCGCGAACAGGACTCGGAGGGGGGACGGTCCATGTCCGGAGGCAGAGCAAGCGTCGTGCCCTGTGTTCACAGACACTCGATATCAGGGGGCGCCACTCTGGAGGCCGTGATCACCGAATCCGGACGGCATGCCAATTCCAGACAGACGTCGCGGGACTTCTCTCCAGAATCTGGAACGTGTGAACCAGAAAATGGAAGCACGTCAGGCATTGGTTCCAGGAAGGTCGCGACGGCCGGGCCATGCCCGCTTGCCTCGCTCCCTGCCGGGGCTGCATCCGCCGCCGGGTGGACAGAGCCCGCCGGGACGGGCGTCAGACCCGTTGCGCGCGACGGGTCCCCTGCTATAACGCCCTCCGTTTCCGGTCCCGTAGCTCAGTTGGATAGAGCGGCGGTTTCCTAAACCGCAGGCCACAGGTTCGATTCCTGTCGGGGCCACTCCGCAACCCCCCGTCCCGACTGAGGATTTCGTCGGGCCCGGGGGGCCTTGGAGAGACGCCGCGTTTGCCGCGGACGGAAACGCAAAAGAAATCCGAAGGGGACTTCCTGGGGGACAAGCAGCACCGTTTCCCCATGTTTCCGGGAGCACCCCTTTGATCCAGAACCTTCCGACCGGCCGTGGAAACACCCCCAGCGTTCACGGGGTGAGCACCGCGCCAAAGGTCGTCTACGACGCTGGCGAGTCACTGAAGCGCGCCGTCCAGTCCGTCCTGACCAACGACACCAACGGCCACATCAAGGCGACCACGGCCCAGCTCGAGTCGACCCTGCGCCAGAACGGCATCAAGGACACGCGCTTCGTCGGCCAGCTCCTCTACAGCTTTCGTGGCGTGCAACAGGGCGTGCCAGGTGACCTCCAGAAATTCAAGCAGGCCGTGCAGATGGCGCGAACGGTGGGAGCACTCGGTCCGAGGGGTGCCACCTCGCTGCTGGGCATGGTGAACGAAGCCGCGCAGAGGCAGACCCAGAAGGCGAACGTCGACAACAGCATCCTCAACGTCAAGAACCAGCCGGCCCAGCGCAAGCCCTTCGAGAGCGTGTTCGAGTCCGTACTGCCCAAGCCTCCGCGCTCCATTGGGGCCGACCTCTTCGAGAACGCGCCCCAACGCAAGCCGCAGGGCCAGGCTCCGGTGCAGGCACAGCAGACGGCGCCAGCGAAGCAGCCCGAGGCCGTCTCCCCGGCCGTCAATCGCGCAATCACGAGCATCGATATCGCGTCGAAGTCGCTGCCCAGCGGGCTGCTGAAGGAAAGCCTGGCCGCCGTTTACACAGCGGCGAAGCTCGTGGTGGACGCGAAGACGATGGGAGACAAGGAGACGCACCAGCGCGCGATCATTGACCTCACCGGTAAGACCTTCAAACTCATCGGCGAGATCGCGAAGACCCTGGGCCAGCATCCGGAGCTCGCGGAGAAAGCCGCGGGTCAGCTTGGGAATGTCGCCAAGGTGCTCGGTGACAAGATCGCCAAGCCCCTCAAGGCGCTCGAATATGCCTCGCGTGCCTTCGCGGGCGAGACGCTGGATGGCACGCCGGTTGACAAGAAGAAGCGGGTGGATGCCGCCTACGAGCTGATCAGCATGCCCCTTCCGCCCGTTGCCCAGGCCGCCGCGCTCATCGTCAAGGAAGAGATCCAGGCCCTCTACACCTACCTCGGCGTGCCCGGGCAGCGCTCCATCGAGACCATTGGCCTGAAAGGCCTCTTCAACGGCAAGTCCCCCGAGCAGATCAAGGCCGACATCCGAGCCCTTCCCACCACGGACGCGGCGAGCGCGAACGGCACGGTCCGCAAGCTCCTCACCTTCTTCCCGAACACCGGCGCCTTCGGCGCCAGCCGCGCGACCGCGAATGACCTCTGGCGCAAGGCCATCTCCATCGAGATGAAGCCATTTGCCGACGAACTGCAGGGCATGGTCACGCTGGACAAGAAATTCCGCGCCTTGCCTGAGGTGCGGCGAACACAGGTCGCGGAGCGAATGAAGGACGCCGCGATCCGCTTCATCGACGATCAACTGACCGACGCGCGCGGCAACTGGTAGGTGAGGCGAAGCTGCGGCATGGGAACCCCGTTGTGGGCCTTTCCCGGCTGGGCTGCGGTGTCCCAGCGTAGCACCTGCACGGGCGTCCACGCCCGATAGTGTAGGGAATTGGTGGACTGCTCGCTGAACAGCCTCCTGTGCATCATTTCCCGCTTCGTCGGCTCATTTAAATCGGGGGGGAACCGCTTCGCACCGTCAGCGAGAAATAGAGACAAGCCTCACATCACCTCGTGCGGTGTCCAGGAGCGGTCGCTGTTTCCGTAAGACAGGGCCGAAAGGACAATCATGATGACAATCAAGACAGGTTCGCGGTTCGCGCTTTCCATCTTCGCCATGGTGACACTCTGGGTCACGCCGGCCCAGGCGAACGACTGCGATGAGGCTTATGGATATTGCATGGACAACGCAAACTCCGAGAAGGACTGGTGGACGCAGGAGCACCTGTTCTTTGAGTGTGAGATGCTTTATGCGGTCTGCAACTCGCAGCCAGTCACCTGTGGCGATAATTTCTGTGGCGCTGGAGAGGACATCTACTCCTGTTATGTAGACTGCTACTGAACTGAAGGTTGCCGTTTCCGCTCAGGGCCGCGCGTCGCCGGTCAGCGCCGCGCGGTGGATGGCCACCCAGAAGTCGGCGGCCCGCCGGGCCCCTTCGAGCAGCGGCTCCGGGTGCCCGGCTCCCAGCGCCTCGCAAAGGTCCTGGGCCCGTGCGCCGTGCTCCAGGTCCACGTCGAGGTGGACGAGGATGAAGCGCGCCTTCGTCCGCTCCAGCCCGAGCCGCCCCAGCCCCTGGCGGGCCTCGCCTCCCAGGTGCCTCGCCACGCCCTCCAGCACTCGCAGCGCGCCCAGGAAGGCGAGCTGCTGCTCCGGCCCGATTCCCTCCCAGAAGGCGTGGAAGTCGGCCACCTCGCGAGGCGTGCCGGACGAGGGCTCGCGCCCGAAGGCCTCGAGGTCCGCCCTGGCCAGCAGGTAGTGCGACTGCTCGTCCGCCGCCAGCTCCGCGAAGAAGGCCTTCAGCTCGGGGAGCGTGGCGCGCTCGGCTGCGAGCCGCAGCCGGTCTCCGCTTCGCCGCGTGTAGTGGTACATCATGTCTAGGAATGCCACGTAGCGCTCGGGCGTCACCGTCGGCAGCCAGCTCGCGACCTGCCGCGCCATCCCGACGGTGATTGCCTCCAACTGCTCCTCAATCGCAGACATCCTCAGTCCCTCCGGTCCGAAAGCAGCGCGCCCAATGTCCGCCGGGCATGAGCGAGGTGCGGCGCCGCCCGCTTCGGGGGCAGCTCGTCCAGGCGCACCACGCCCGCGTCGAGGAACCCCTCCCCACCGAGTCCCCGCCCACAGGCGGTGGGCACCGCGCGCAAGTCCACCGGCTGGAGCACGCCCCGCGTATCCCGGGCGAGCGCGAGCTTCAGCACGGCCCCCGTCTGACACGCCAGCGTGGGCATGATGCTCAGGAAGTTGCCCAGCGAGTACGCGATGAGCCCCATCCGCGCGGGCCCGCCCCGGCGCACCTGCGTGGGGCAGGTGGCGTCCGCGCCGTCGATGGACACCCACTCCACCGGCTGGAGGACATGCGGCGAGGAGCCCAGGAGGACGTCCGCCCCGCGCTCGATGAGCCGGTACGCGTGCTCGCGCTGGAGGGCCTCGGGCCAGTACTCGTACTCGAAGCCCCAGTGCGGCATCAGCACCACCAGGTCCGGCCCCACCGCGCGAGCGGCGTCGATGAGCGCGCCCAATCGCTCCCAGTCCGGCGCGTGGAGCGGGCTGCCCAGCCGCGTCACCGGCACCCCGGCGGGCGGCGTCCCCACGAGGTGGTTGATGTCATACGTCACGGCGGCGATGCCCATCCGCACCCCGTCCACCTCCAGGGCCGCCACCGCGTCCTCCGGCCGGGGGCCTCCCACGCAGCGGTGCTGGGCGGAGGCCAGCACCGTCTCCCGGGTCCGCTCCAGCCCTCCGGCGCCCTGGTCGAGCGCGTGGTTGTTGCAGAGGGAGAAGACGCGGTGGCGCGCCGTGCCCTCCCAGGCCGTGAGGTAGTCCGGCGGGGCGTTGTAGTGGAGCGTCTCGTAGACGAGCCGGGGTACAGGCCGCGCCGGATCCACCGGCGTCTCCAGGTTGGCGAAGGCCACCGCGTCATTCGCCATCACCTCCCGGACGCCGGGAGAGAGGGCGCGGTGGAAGCCGCTGCGGATCCACATCATGTCGCCCACGGCGCTCAGCCGGAGCTCCGGCGCGCCCGCGTGCCGCCAGCTCCCCGAGGCGAGGTGCCGGGCGACTCGAGCGAAGTGCTCCGCGGTTCCGGCCGAGCGCGGCTCCGGCAGATGCAGGAGGCTCTTGGTGATGTAGCGCAGGTTGAGGTCCCAGCGGGACAGCGGCCAGCGGCCGTCCTCGTAGCGGATGTCCGCGTACAGCCGGCGCAGGGCGTTCATGGGCGCTTTCGCTCCAGGGTGACGAGTCGCACGTCCTCGTCCACCACCATGGGGCCGGCCAGGAGGGCCCGCCACATGACGTGGAGGTAGCTGTCGAAGAGAGGGGCCCCGCGCGCGAGCAGCTCGGGGCGCAGGCGCGCGTGCAGCCGCGCGAGGTTGTAGCCGGGCACCCGCGGGTAGAGGTGGTGGTCCAGGTGGTGGTTGAGGCCGTTCCACAGGAAGGTGACGAGCCGGGTGCTGCGCACCGTCGTCGCGGTGTGGAAGCGGTCGCCGCGCCAGACGTTGGCGTGGTGATCAGAGATGGACTTGAGCCCATTGAGGGGGCTGGCGAAGAGCACCGGCAGCAGCCAGCACTCCACCGCGCCGCCGAGCAGCCCGTGGCCCGCCAGGAGCCAGAAGAGCAGCGCGTAGAAGGCCCCGTAGCCGAGCAACACCCACGCATGGCGGCGCAGGCGGCCAGCGTCGAAGTGCTGCACCGGGTAGAGGACGTTGAAGTAGACGAGGCTGAGCGGCAGGCCCAGCAGCACGGTGGCGTAGAAGAGTGTCCACAGTCCAGGCGAGCGGCGGCCCGCGTTGTAGGCGTCAGGGTCCTTCTCGGTGCGGTTCCAGCGGTGGTGCGCGAGGTGGTCGTGCCGCATCGGCTCGTAGGCGATGCCCACGAGCAGGCTGAGCGCGTTGCCGAAGAGGCGGTTCTGCCAGGGCCACGCGAAGAGGGTGTCGTGCCACGCGTCGTGGTCCAACTGGATGAGCCCCATGACGCCCTGGGCCGCCAGCAGCCACAGGGGCAGCTTCAACCAGAAGCCACTGACGTGCGCGAGCCCCACGCCGGCCAGCCCCCACACGCCCAGGTGGAGGGCCGCCATGCCCAGCGCCCGTGCGGGGCGGATGCGCAGCAGCTCCACCAGCTCGTCGCGGGAGGGGGCAGCGGGTGATGCGGAGACGGGGGGGAGGGCGGGCTGCATGGGGCCTTTAGAAATAGCGGGGGACGCGCTGGCGGTAGCGCGCGTAGGCCTCGCCGAGGCGGGCGGAGAGGTAGCGCTCCTCCTGGAGCACCAGCCCGTGGAACAGCACCCCCAGCACCGCGCACGCCCCGAGCGTCACCCACGACGGAGCCCAGAGCGAGGCGCCCACGAGGTACAGGTAGGAGAAGACGTAGATGGGGTTGCGCGAGTGGCGGTGGAGTCCTCGCTCGTGCAGCACGGGCAGGGACTCCCCCGTGTCCACGCCGATGCGGAACGTCGCGCCCATGCCGTACTGCGCCGCCAGCATGCCCACCAGCCCGAGCACACCCAGCGCCCAGCCCACCTCCGGCGCAAGGGCCAGCAGGGGCCGGCCCCAGGGCAGCTCGGACCAGCGCGGCCAGAGCGCCGCCGCCACCACCGAGCCCGCCCATACCAGCGAGGCGCCACTGATCAACCGCGTGAGACGCGTGTGCGAGGAGTCGGCCCCGGTGCTCCGGTAGGCCAGCGGGCTGCGGCCGAAGCGCAGGCGGTAGACGAGACTGGAGCCCAGGTGCCCCAGCAGCAGGTGCAGCGAGATGAAGCCCAGGTAGAGCGCGGGTGCGTCGCGAAGCCCCTTCATGGTCCCACCACCTCCGCCGAAAGCCCGAAGCCGGAGGACGCCCAGCCCGCGAGCTGCTCGGTGAAGTCGCGCAGCTCGCCGTGGTTCCACAGTCCCTCGAACGTCGCCGTGCTGATGTGGAGCGTGTCGCCAAAACCCAGGCCCGTCGCGCCCCAGGTGGCCGTGTGGCTGCGCATGGAGTGGATGCGGAAGGGCGCGTCCACGAAGTGCTTGTCGAGCCGACCCAGGTAGGTCGCCACCAGCGTGTTGGTGCGGGGCTCGGCCACCAGCCCGGGGCGCGCGTTGCGCCGCAGCACGGGCCCCGGGGCGAGCCGCGCCACCGCCATGCACTCCAGCGCCGTCGTCCAGTGCACGCCCTCGTCGAGCACGCGCCGCAGCGACTCGCGCACCAGCGCCGCCAGCGAGGGCGCGTCCTCCAGCCGGGCGCGGACCTCGCACATGGGAAACTCCAGCGGCACCGTCGAGCAGCCGTTGCCCAGCATCCGCCCCAGCCCCAGCATGCGCCGCAGGTCCACCGGCACCCGCAGGCGGATGAGCCCGTCCTTCGTGGGCTCGCGCAGCGCGACGCCCGCCAGCAGCGCGGCGAAGAAGACCTCCGAGGCCTGGACGTCCGTGCGGCCCGCCGGGAGTGTCAGGCGCGCCGTCGCCATCAACGAGCGGCCCGCGGTGTCTCCACTGCGGCGCAGGCCCAGGCCCCGGTGCGCGAGGAGCCGGCGGCGGGGGCTCGCGAGGCCCAGCACCCGGCCCGGCCCGCGCAGTGCCGCGAGCAGCACCTTGCCATCCGTCAGCGTCGACGGGCCCAGCGGAGGCGACTCCGACGCGCGCCCCGCGCAGTGCAGCCAGAGCCGCTCCAGCAGGTGGGCGAGCGCCTTGGCGTCCCCGATCGCGTGGTGGAGCTGGATGGCGAAGAGCCACGGGCCCGGCATGCCATCGGCCACAGGGTGGAGGTGGAGCCGCAGCGGCACGTCCCTCGCGAGGTCCACCCGGGTGTTGATGATCCGCGTCACCGCCTCGGGCTCGTCCAGCGGCTCGGCGCCTTCCAGCAGGGCCGCGTCCACCGCCTCGTCCGTGCGCGGCGCGGGCACCCACGCACCGCGCGCGTCGTCCCAGGCCACGTTGAGGCGCTCGCTCTCGCGCACCAGGGCGCGCAAGGCCCCGCGCAGCCGCGCCACGTCGGGCCGCGCGTCGATGCGCAGCAGCACCGTGGCCCAGATGGTGGCCACCTCGCCGTCCAGCCGCGCGAGGAGCGTGTCTACGAAGTTCGCGCGCATCGCTCCACCCATCCGCTCCACAGGGCCCGGGCCGCCTCGCCGTCCAGCCGCGCGCGTCCCACCGCCTCGCGCGCCCGCTCCGGCGCCGGCAGGTGCTGGAAGACGATGTCGTCAGCCGCGTCCAGGCGCGGTCGGAGTCCCGTCGGCAGGTAGCCCGCCGCGAGGAGCACGGGCGTGGCCTCGGCCACGAGCTGGGGCTCGCCCATGGACAGGTGGACCAGGTCCACGCGCGCCCGCGAGGACGGGAGCGCCGTGGCCCACTGCGCTTCCCCGGCGGACCCCACCAGTTCCCGCCGTTCGAGCCGCAGGGACTCGTTCCAGTCGAGCGGGCGCGGCACGAGGCCCCCGGTGCGAGGGCGGCGCTCCAGCGGCGTCAGCTCCACTGTCCCCGGCAGGCCCGAGGCGGCGAGGATGGACGCGAGCCACTCGCCCCACGGCCCCGCGGGCAGGAAGCGCCGGCGCGGCGGTAGCGGCGCGAGCACCGTCGTCATCGCCAGCGCCTGCATCGGCAGGCCCGAGCCCTCCACCCCCACCAGCGTCTCCCCCTCGGTGTAGTCGACGATGAGGCCCACCGGCACGGCCCGCATGAAGCGCGACGCGTAGCGCTGCGCCATGAGGTGCAGCGTGGACGTCTGTTGGTGCAGGAAGCCCACGCGCGCCTGAAGCCGCTCCAGGAGGTGGCTCCACAGCCGCTCGTGCTCGGCGCGGTCCATGGCGGTGCGCCGGCAGGGCAGGGCCACGGAGAGCCCCGAGTCCAGGGAGTCCCGCCCCGGCTTGCACCACAGCCCCGTGTGCCAGAGGAGCGTGCCCCGGGCGTCGAACTCCCCCAGGCTGAGCAGCGCGCCGGCCCTCCAGAGCCGCGAGGCCCCTTCAGGCTCATGGAGGAAGCGGTAGGAGTAGCTCCCGGCGTAGCGCGCGTGGAGCAGCTCGCGCAGCGCGGGCTCATCGGGCTCCGCCAGCCAGCGGCTGTGTTCGCTGGGCGGGGCGGCGCGAAGGCCGTCAAAAGGGGTGGCGGCGCGTTCCCGGCACATGGAACGTCAGCAATGCACCAACAGGGCCAGCCGGGAAGCCCTCCTCTTTCCGAGGGGATGGGCCCGCGCGCCCACCGGGTGTGCAGCCCGCTACACAGCGTGGAGTACCCGGCTGCACAGACGGCAAGCGCCTGCCCGGCCGCCCCACCTCCCTGGTCCTTTCCTTCGCGCTCCCATATCGATGACCGTTGCACTCATGGGCACTCGATACTCGCCGGACACCCTGAACTACTTCGTTGTCCCCTCCAATGAGAATGAACACACGCACGGCCGGAAGCGGCTGATCATCTCATTCGTGGTCCTGGGACTGCTGGACTATCTGGCTGCCTTCAAGAGGATTGACTCCCAGGCCGTGGTAACGGCCGAGGGCTCCACCATCCAGGCGAAGACCGGAGGTGGCGTCGGCAAGGCCGATAAACAATGGGCCCACCAGGTCTTCCGGGAGCTGTCGCTGAACCGCGTCCCGCTGCACCTGCTCGAGAACCTCGAAGAAGAGTGGATGGTGTCGTTTCTGTATTGCAACTCCGCTGTCTCCAAGATTCCTTCCATCTACAACGAGGTGGATGGGCTCATCGAAGCCAAGATCCGCGTTGGCTTCGTCACGCTCGCGACGAAGGTGCTGCGCGAAGCCCCCCAGGTTCCGTTTCGCTCCATCCGGGCCCAGGGCCAGTCCCAACGGCGCCTCATCTGGCTCGAACTCCTGGATCTCTTCATCACCACCTGCGAGAGCGCGTCCGCCGAAACGAACAAGGCGCCCCTCAAAGCCATCCTTGACCGCTACGCGGATGAAACGCGGACCTACAGGCGGGAGGCGGACCTGCTGGCACCGTTGAAGAGCCACAACATCTACCGGAAGGAGCCGGCGGAGTGGAATGCCATGTTCGCGCCGCAGGTCCGCGCGACGGTTGCCACCACCCCTGCTGAACGGCTCGCGAAGCGCAGATTCCTCTGGGCGCGGGTCCAGCGGGATCGCCTGCAGGACGAGCAACGCGTCCGCTCGGAGTCCGTGGGTGGGCTGCTCACGCTGTCGCAGTGACGCTCAAGGCGCCAGGTCCACTCCCGCGCGTGCAAGGTAGGCCACCGCCTCGACTTCTCCTGCCTGTCCCGGAGTGCCCGTGAGCGCGGCCATGAATGGCCCGTCCCACGCGTCCGCGGCCTCCATCAGGCCTTCGCGAAGGAATTTGTGGAAGGCGTCCTGGCTCGGATGGGACATCTGGAGCCGGCACATGGAGCTGCGGCACTCCAGGGACACGATGCGCGCGCCTTGAGGCAGCACCGCACCGAGCCGCTCCGCGCGCCGTGTGGCGCCGTGGCTCCAGGCCGTATCCACGGCTTCACCGAAGAAGCGCGCGTCCATCCGTGCGACGGCCTCGTCCGGCGTCGGCTCCTCGTGGACCGCTGCGATGGCTTCCGCGTCGGGCGGACTCATGTCCACGGAGGACGGATCTGGAGCCACGGGTGTATCCACGCGCGGCCCCGTGGCCCGGGCCGCCACCTGGGCCTCACGCGCCAGCCGCTCGGAGTGAGCGACCGAGCCCTCGAGCTCGCGGACCTGCGCCTTCAACCGCTGCAACTCGGTGGTTTCACGCGCGCCAGGCTCGCCTGCGTTCACGTCGCTCGCGACGGCGAGCCGGGACACACCGTAGGAAAGCAGCCCCACGGACAGGGCCGCGCAAATCAATACATGATTTCTTGTCATGTCACATGAGCCGGGGTGCCCACGCATACGCGGACACCCCGCTCCGAGAGTCATGGGCCCAACCGGCTTCTGCTAGGGATTGTGCTCGACGGTGTTGACCTGTCCGCCCGGGTCAACGAGGCAATTGGCGTACAGGTAGCCGCTGTTGGGGATGTAGGCGCCGGTCAGCGCGATGATCTGCGGCGTGCCGAAGGAGGTGAGCCACTTGCGGGTCCCGCCCCAGACGAGGGTGGCCTCGCGGTTCATCCCAATCGCCATGCAGCCGACGTTGTTCGAGGGCGTGGCGCCACGCGCGGTGACGTTCACCGCCTTGCTACCTGCACTGTCGGACGTCAGGGGAATCTCGTAGCTCCTCCGGGTCGAACAGACATTGGACATGGTGCTGTATGACATGGAGAAGCAGGGGCCGTCGCTCCAGGCGACGGGCCTGCCGGCGCTCGCGGGCACGGTGCGGGCCGCCATCGCCGCGAGGGGGAGAAGGACCACCATCGTGAGAACTGCCTGTTTGAGCTGCCTCGTCATGCGCTTCCCTCCTGGGGTGGGGTGCTGCGCGCGAACAGTCAGTGCGAGCCGCTGAAACAGCCATCCCTAAAATCAGGGAACACGCTCCCTGAAAGCGACTCTGGAGTTTTCATGGCCGCTGGCAGTCTTCGAAGCTCTCAAGTCCGAGCCCTGATTCGTCTGGTCAACGAAGCGCATGAGCTTCCCGAGGGGCAAGGGGAGAGACCGCGGCATCTGCTCTCCGGCATGTGCCGTCTCCTGGGCGCCGATGCGGGAGCCTGCGTCCTGGAGGGCGACTTCAGACCGGAGGGTCGTGGAGGCTTCAAGGCCGTCGTCCTGGAGGGCTGGGACGGCGCGGCGCGGCCCGCGCTCGAGGCGCTCCAGCGCATGGGCAGCGCCTGCAACCCGAGCATCCGCTCCCTGATGGAGCTGACTCCGGTGCCTGGCGCGGTCCTCACCGCGCTGCGGCGGGAGCTCGTCGGAGATCGGGCCTGGTACGGCGCCCCCTACGTCGAGCACTACCTGCGGCCGACGCATCTCGATGAATCGATGTATTCGATCCGGTGGTCCGAGGTGCCGGGAGCGGTGCGGGGCATCGGCATCTACCGCGGGCGGAACGAGCGCCCCTTCGATGAAGCGGACCGCGAGCTGCTGCACCTGTTCCACGCCGAATGCGGAGCCTTGCTCGGCCTGCCGGAGGAGCCCCCAGGGGTGCGGCTCACGCCGCGCGAACGCCAGACGCTGGGACTGCTCCTGCAAGGGCTGGGGGACAAGCAGATCGCCGCCCGGCTCGGCATCAGCCGCTTCACCGTGAATCAATACACGAAGACCCTCTACCGGCGCTTTGGCGTGCAGTCCCGGACGGCCCTCCTCGCGAAGGTGCTCGGCGGCCAGGGCGGAGGCACGCGCCGCAGGGAGCGCCTGCCAGCTGCCCCACCGTCATGATCCGTCGGTCCGAGGAATGGAGCCCCCGCCCTCCGTGCCGCCTCACGGTCCACCGGCCTGACGCTCCAGTCATCCTGCCGCACCATGTCCATTACTCGCGGTGAGGTCACCGACATCCCATCTGGGAGGACAGCATGGACGTCAACGACGTCATCGACCGGACCCGCGACAGCATCACCGTGAAGCGCGTCTACGGAGAGGCCATCCAACAGGGGGGCGTCACCGTGATTCCCGCGGCCCTGGTGGCAGGCGGAGGCGGCGGAGGCGGCGGCGAGGGGCCGGCACCTCAGCAGGCCGGAGGGGAGGGCGAGGCCCCGATGGGAAGCGGCTCGGGCAGTGGGTTCGGCTTGAGGGCCAGACCCGCGGGCGCCTTCGTCATCCGCGAGGGCAACGTCACCTGGGTCCCCGCCGTGGACGTCAATCGCATCGTTCGGGGAGCCCAGTTGCTGGCGGGCACGGCCATCCTCCTCTTCGGCATCCACCGGTTGCTGGGCGCACGCCGTCACGCCCGCCTCCTTTCAAGCCGATGGTTGCCTGGGGCAAGTGCTTTCCGGAGACCCTGATAAATCCAGACCCCCATTCGTGCGGGGGACTACCGGGCCGGGCCTTTTTTTCCTGTCGACACCTGATGTATTCCTCCGAGGGGATGCCGGAACATCGGCATGTGTTGAGCGCGCCCGGACCTTCCGGGCGCACGCAAGGGGGAACACGCATGGCTGGTCCAATCCGTGGCAACACGCCACCGCCGCCTGTTGTCATCAAACCGCAGCCGGCTGCGACGCAGGCCGCGCCGCCCCCACCTCCACCCGTCGTCACGCCCCCGGTCGACAAGGGCCTGCTCGCGCTCCAGCAGGTCGTGAGCACGGTGAGCACCTTCGTCAACACGGCCACCCGGACGGCGGCGCCCCAGCAGGACGCGCGCGCGGGCACCACCCCGGGCTTCAGCGTGGGCTCCCTGCTCATGGGGGGCGCGCAGGCGCTCCAGCAGCTCGCGCGCATGCTGCCCACGACGCGTGCTCCCGGCGCGACGGATCCATTGAGCCAGGGCCTGACGCAGCCGATGACCTCCGTGCGGGAGGAGTTGAAGCTGGAGCTGGCCCGCAAGCCGCCGAACCCCCAGGTCCTCGCCTTCCTCATCACCACCGGCCAGCAGGCGCTGGCCGAGTCCTCGGGGACGCTCTCCAACGTGCCCTCGGACCTGGCCGGCGCGCCGGCCGCCGCGCTGGCGGTGGAGGCGGGAGCGCTCGCGGGCGTGATGGCGCAGGCCCAGGCGCTGTTGCCTCCGGGTCCCCAGCGCGCGCAGGCAGGACAGGCGGTGCTGGAGTCGCAGGCCGTGCAGGCGCAGTCCGAGGCGCTGGTGGCGATGGCGGCCTACGTGAACGCCCCTTCGGAGAAGGGCTTCGACACCTACGTGCGCGAGTTCGCGGAGGCGCAGCTCGCCTCGCAGCGCTCGGACCTCAACCGCGCGGCGCTGCAGTTGCCCAACGCCACCCCGGAGCAGTGGGGCGCGCTGGCGGTGGCCGCCGCGGAGCTCCAGGCGTTGATGGGCATCCTCCAGCAGCCGGACCCGTTCCTGACGCTGACCACGGAGATGCAGGCGCTCAATACGCAGTGCCAGGGAGTGGAGCGGGACTGGAAGGCCGCGCCCGCCGGCATGACGGGCCAGCCCGCGGCGCTGGGGCCCCAGCTGTCGCGCCTGACGAATGGCGCCATCACCGGCCTGCCCGTGTCGGCCGAAGCGCTGCTGGCCCTCCCTGTCTCCCAGCGTCAGGCCGTCGTGGATGCGATGAGCCAGTACTCGGGACGCGGCGCCGTCAGCCCGGCCCCCGCGTTCGGCTCCACGGAAGCGGGCCAGCGCCTCTCGCAGGCGTTGAGCACGGCCGGGGAGCTGCGCGCCTCCGGCCTCACGTTCCAGGCGTACCAGGACCAGGCCTCCGCGCGTG
The DNA here is from genome assembly GCF_017302985.1 of Corallococcus macrosporus. NCBI lineage: Bacteria > Pseudomonadati > Myxococcota > Myxococcia > Myxococcales > Myxococcaceae > Corallococcus > Corallococcus macrosporus. Next base: position 178,556 of record NZ_JAFIMU010000006.1, on the reverse strand, counting down.
TGTCGGCGCTCTACCAGCAGAACCCGCTCCTGGGCGTGGTGGACCCGGCGAGGCTGGTCCAGGACCTCGCGCCCGGCATGACCGCGCGCTTCACGGTGTCCAACGGACAGCTCAGCCCGTCCGTGCAGCTGGGCTCGACCACCTTCGCCCCGGAAGCGAGCACCGCGTCCGGCGCCGCGATGCTCCAGCGGATCACCTCGCAGCCGGGCTTCGCGGGGACCACCGCGGGCCTCACCCAGGGGTACGGAGCGCTGCTCCAGGGGGCACTGGCGGACGTGGTGACGTTGCAGCGCAACCTCGCGAAGGCCGTGCCGCCGCCCACCGCGATGGACCTCCTGCCGTCCGCGAGCCGCGCCTTCGAGGCCCTGGCCTCGCGGCTCACGTCACCGGGCGAGGCGGGTGGCGCCAACGGGCAGCCCGGTCCGTTGGGCCGCGCGCTTATCTTCACGGGCGGGCTCTTCGACACGTATGCGGAGAAGCAGCAGACCCAGGCGCGCCAGGACCTGGCCATCGGGCTGACGGGCGCGGTGGCGGGACTGGGGGCGACCATCCTCACGGCGGCCACGGGCGGAGCGGCGGCGCCGCTGCTCATCGCGTCGATGGCGGGCACGTCGATGCTGGCCGGCGGCTACGGCATGTTCCGCACCCATGAGCGCTTCGTGGATGCGCAGCGGCTGGCGCGGTTCGGAGCGCTCTCCGGCGTGGAGGACCCCAGCGCGTTCCAGTACCTGCTGGAGCAGGGGCTCAACCTGTTCGGCATCGTGATGGACGGGGCGGACATCGCGCAGGCGGTGCGCGTGATGCGCGGCGCGAAGGCCGCCACGGAGGCGGCGCAGATGCTCGGCTCGCTGGAGCAGTTGCTCGCGTCGCCGCTGGGCCTGCGGCTGGCGAGCCGGCTGGACGACGGAGCCGAGGTGACGGACGCGACGCTGACCGCGCTGCGGCAGCTCCAGTCTGGCGGCTACACGTTCGAAGAGGTCGCGGACATCGCCAACCGCGCGGTGACGGCCCCGGAGACCCTGACCGACGCGGAGCGCGCGCTCAACCAGGTGGTCCGCGCCGAGCGGCTCTACACGCCGCAGGCGTTGACGTTGTATCAGCGCTACCACCTGGGCCAGGGCGTGTCCCCGGAGGACGCCTACCGGACCGCGGTCGCCGCGGCGGGAGGAGACGCGACGAAGGTGCCCCCGGAAGTCGCCCAGGACTACGTCCAGTGGATGCAGCGCCCCAGCACGGTGGACAGCGCCCGGACCACGAGCATGGCCCTCACGACGACGACGGCGACGCCGCCTCCGCCGCCCAGGCTCGCCCTTTACGAGAGCAGGGAACTCACCCGCGTCGGGGTGGATCCCAAGACGGTGCGGCTGGAGACGGGGCTGGGCGGGCGTCCCGTCTACACAGCCCCGAATGGCACGCGGTACATCTACGATGGCTCGCAAGGCATGATGGAGGTGCCCCAGACGTTCCTCGCCAGCACGTATTCCGTCATGCCGGCGAAGATCAAGGAGGGCTCACTCGCCGCCGCGGGGCTCGAGGGGCTCGATCCCGAGAACCTGCGCGTCTTCCAGGCCGTGGAAGGGGGCTCGGTGCTGGTGGACAAGACGACGGGCGCCTTCTACTTCCAGGGCAGTGACGGCGCCGTCACGGACTTCTACGTCCACCTCACCCCTGCAACCAAATACGAGGAGCTGATCGCCGGCAAAGGCTTGCAGCCCTATGGCCCCATCGCACCTCCGGACGCGTTCGTGGACGGTCAGCTCCCCACGGACGTCGAGGGCCTGACGCCGGCGAATGACCCGGACATGCTCATGGCCAGCTGGACCGTGAGCTCGCATGACCAGCCGGACTGGCTCGTCACGCGCAACCGGTCCAACACACTGCTGGGCGACGTGCTCCTCGGTCAGGCCCGGCGCAGTGACACGGAGAACCCGGCGCTCGTGTACATCTTCATGCAGCCCGCTTCGACGGACGTGCTTCAGGTGAAGGCACACACGTTCACGGACGGGACCATGGGGCGTGCCAGCCTGACGCGGGAGCAGTGGTACCTGCGGGAGCCGCAGACCGCCCCCGAGGTCATCCTCTTCAATCCCGTGTCCTGGGACCGCGTCACGATGGTCATGAGCCAGACGGGAGAAATCCTCTACGCCCCACCGCCTGCTCCCTAGCTGATTCAACCGATGGTTGCCTGGGGCAAGTGCTTTCCGGGGGGGGCTGGTAAATCCAGACGCCGATTGGTTATGGATTTCCATTCCATGACCCATCCCTCCCGTTGGCTGTTGCTCACCGCCTCCCTGTTTCTGGGTGGCTGTTCTTCCTCCTCAGGCAATGACGCCGGGACGCCGCCGCCTCCGGTGGACAGCGGCACTCCCGACGCGGGGCCTCCCGACTCGGGTGTTCCCGACGCGGGGGAAGTCTGGGACGGCGGCGCGGAGACGCTGGTGGATCCGGGGGACGTGGTGGAGCAAGCGCCGTACGCGGACTGCACCTTCATGCCAGAGACAGGCACGACCCCCGCTTCGTGCTCGGACCTGGCCCTGTTCGACCGGTCCATGTGCCCATCCGGGGCGCTCGACGACCTGGGGGCTTCGGGCACGTACGAGGTGCGCTATCTGCCCTCCACCAATCCCTATCAACTCGGCTTCACGCTGCGGCTGCCTTCGGATGGGGGCGTGGGCACGAGCGATGGCAACCCGCTGCTCTTCCAGGACGTGGGGGACGGGGAGTTCTTTTTCGGGACCCGGTTCCTGCGGAGGTTGCCCACCCCCGTCTATCGGCACCTCACCTTCGCCGGCTGCACGCGACCGGAGACGGACCGCGTCAACGGTTGCTACGTGCAGTGCACCTCCGAGGGGCGGGTGATCAACAAGGGCAGCTTCACGGCGCTGCGCCATGGATGGAGGCGGGGCGAGGGGGAGGCCTCGGGCCTGAAGCTCGTCTCCGAGTCCGCCGTCCCACTGACCTTCCCGGTGGACATCTACGTCACGAAGGGACACGCGTACGTGGTCGCCATTGGCGACAGCACCGGGAGCGGAGGCCTGGCCGTCTACGATGTGAAGGACCCCGCCCACCCGGTGCTCAAGAAGCGGATCCAACTGGAGGGGGACACCTACTGGAATGGCGCCTGGGCGAAGGACGACGCGCTCTACATCGCCAGCGCCAACTCCGGGGTCATCGTCTACGACATCACGAACCCGGCGGATCCGCAGTACGTGCGCGCTTTGCCCGGCGGCGCCCTCAACGTGCACACCGTGCACGTGCGCGGAGACCGGCTCTACGGCATGGCGCCCTCGTCCTCCAGCCAGACGCTCATGTTCGACGTGAGCTCGGCGCTTTCGCCGCAACTGCTGGAGCGCATCTCGATTCCGGACGAGAGCTTCGGGGGCGTGCACGACGCCTTCGCGTATGGCGACAACCTCTACGTCAACCACACCACCGAGGGATACATCGCCTTCGACGTGAGCGACCCGGCGCGCGTCCGGGAGCTGGGGCGCTACGCCTACGGCGACGCGTTCAGCCACGCGAACGCAGTGGGCACCTTCGCGGGACGCACCATCGCGTTCGAGGGCGGCGAGCAGGTGAACGCGCACCTGCGCGTGCTGGACGTCACCGACCCCGCGAACATGCGGCTGATTGGGCAATACGCGCTGCGCCCCGAGTACTCCATCCACAACATGGTGCTGGTGGGCACGAAGCTCTACATCGCGTACTACCAGGAGGGAGTGCGCGTGCTGGACGTGTCCGTGCCGCCCCGGCCGCGCGAGGTGGCGTACTTCAACACGTACCGGGACACCCCTCCGACCCGGACGGGCTCCGAGTTCTTCTCGAACGCCATTGGCATCCGCGTGCCCGGGGACGGGTTCATCTACGTGGTGGACACGCACCGGGGCCTGCTCATCCTCAAGGAGGAGTGAGCCTGGCGTCTCAGCGAAGGTCCTGGAGCACCTGGAGCACCCGGTGCCTCAAGGCCAGCAGCTCCGAGCGCTGGGAGAGTCGCGCGAGGTTCGCGCCACTGGGGCGGAGCTCGCGAGTGAGTCCATTCAGGTTCGCCAGCTCCGCGTTCAGCCTTCGCAGAGACAGCTCGCAGCAGGTGACGCGGAAGTCCGTCACCAGGGCGTCCTCCTCCTTGGGCAGGGTCCTCGTCGCGCCCGCGAGGGCTCGCGCCACCGCTCCCGTGGCCGCGAGCCCTCCGGTGGTCGCGGTGCCCAGCGCCATTCGCAGTCCTGCCTCCTGGAGATGATCCAACGCCCCGAAGACGTCGTGTTCCCGCACGCTGGGATTGCGCAGCACACAGGCCACCGCGCGGGCCTCCAGCGCATCCACGCCGCGCTCGGCTTGCGTGACACTCGTTGGCGGCGGGGAAGGGGCCTGCGCCACCGGCGCGGCGGGTGTCCCGGTCAGCACGCCCTCCAGCTCCGCGGAGGGCAGGCCCACGTGCGCGGACAGCGCGTCGAGGAAGGCCGTGCGCATGAGGCCCGGGGGGATCTTCGCCATGACATCACGCAGCCGTCCCAGCGCGAGCATCTTCGCCTCGAAGCTGGCTTCTCGCCCCTCGGGCAGCACGGTGGTGAAGAGGTGGCGCGTGAGCGGACGGGCGTCCTCCAGCAGACGCGACACGCCGGCTCCGCCCTCCCGCAGCGCGAACGTGTCCGGGTCCTCTCCGTGGGGCAGCAGGGCCACATGGGTGGCCACTCCGGCGGCGAGCAGCGGCCCGGACAGCCGCTCCACCGCGGCGAGCCCCGCCGAGTCCCCGTCCAGCAGCAGCACCAGCTCACGGGCCTCCGCTCTCGCGAGCACCTGGAGGTGGCCCGGCGTCAGGTGCGTGGAACAGAGCGCCACGGCATGGCGCACTCCCACCTGATGCAGGAGCACGCAGTCGAAGTAGCCCTCCACCAGCACCGCGCGATGCAGCTTACGGATCTCCGCCCGCGCGAGGTCCATCCCGAACAGCGTGTCCGCCTTGTGGTAGAGCGGGCTGTCCTTCGAGTTGAGGTACTTCGCTCCCCCGGCGCCACCGGGCATGAGCCGCCCCCCGAAGCCCACGGGACGTCCGTCCGGCGAGCGCAGCGGCAACATCAGCCGGCCCCGGAAGAAGTCGTAGCAGCCCGCGCCCTTCTTGCGCGGCCGCACGAGTCCCGTCTCGAGTCCCGCCTCGCGCAGCCCCGCGCGTGCGATGCGCTCCGTGAGCCGGTCCCAGGCGTCTGGAGCCCAGCCCAACCCGAACGCGCGCGCCGTCTCCTCCGTGACGCCCCGCGCCTCCAGATAGGCCCTCGCCAATGCGCCTTCCGGGCTCCAGAGCAGGGCCTGGAAGTGTTCCTGGGCCAACCTCGTCACGTCGCGCAGGCGCTGGCTGGAGTCCGCCGCCGCGTCCTCGGCTTCGGACACCGGGAGTCCCACCTCCCGTGCCAGCTGGCGCACGGCGTCCCCGAAGGAGAGCCCGAGCATGCGCCGGAGGAAGTCCACCGCGTCTCCGCGCGCGCGGCACCCGTGACAGAAGAAGAAGCCCTTCTCCGGGACGACGAAGAAGGACGGGGTGCGCTCCTCGTGGAAGGGGCACCGGCCGCGAAACTCCTTCCCGCTCGGAGTGAGCGCCACGTGACGTGAGACGAGGCCGGGCAGGTCCACCCGGTGGCGCAGTTCCTCGAGGGTCTGGGGAGAGATGCGCCGCGATGCCATGAGCCGTTCCGGAGGGACACTCTATCCCGGAAGGGCAGGGGAGCCTGGGCGCCCGGGTCCGTGCATGACTCCCCGGCTCGCCGGCTCCTTCGTTTCGTGGAACCCCGGTTCGGAGTGGGGAAGGCCCTGGGAGCCGGCATGCGGCGTGGTCTCGTGGGAATGCTGGTGGTGCTGGTGTGCTGGGCGGAAGGCGCCGCGGCCGGCGAAGCGCTACCCGATGCGCGGCTTCACCAGGCGCGGGTGGCCTCGGACGAGGCGGACACCCTCTGGGACGCGGGCCGCTACGCGGACGCCATCACCCGGGGGGAGCAGGGGCTGGCGCTGTGGGAGTCCGTGCGCGGAAGTCCTCCTTCCGAGGTCGCCAGGGGCCTGGACCGCCTGGGGCACTGGCTCCTGCTCCGGGGGGACCTGGCCCGGGCCGAGCCGCTCCTGCTGCGCGCGCTGGCCCTCCGCGAAGCCACGCCAGGCACGCCCCCCACGGACGTCGCGCGGACGCTCATCCTCCTGGCCAGGGTCTACGCGGCCCAGGAGCTGTTCGCGCGGGCCGAGCCGCTCCTGCTGCGCGCCCTGGCCCTCCGCGAAGCCGCCCTGGGCAAGCACCACCCGGACGTCGCCGAGCCGCTCCACCGGCTCGCCAACCTCTACCTGGCCCAGGACCACTACACCCGCGCCGAGCCACTCTACCTGCGCGCCCTGGCCCTCCAGGAAGCCATCCCGGGCAGGGCCCCGCTGGACGTGGCGGAGACCCTGGGCGACCTCGCCGGCCTCTACCACCAGCAGATGCTCTACCGCCGGGCCGAGCCGCTCTACCTGCGCGCGTTGGCCCTCCGCGAAGCCACCCTCGGCGAGCACCATCCCCTGGTGGCCGAGCCGCTCTACTGGCTGGCCGTCGTCCACCGGCAGCAGGGACGGCATGCGCGCGCCGCGCCGCTGTTCGCGCGTGCCCGGCGCCTCTGGGAGACGGCCCTCGAACAGGACCCGGTGGATGTCGTCGACGTGCTCAACCGGCTCGCGGCGCTGTATGCGAGCCAGGGGCTGTACGAGCAGGCCCAACCCCTCCTTGAGCGCGCCCTGGCCCTCCGGGAAGCCACCCTCGGAGAGCGCCACCCGCTGGTCGCCGAGTCGCTCTTCCAGCTCGGCCGCAACGACCAGATCCGGGGACTGCTCGGGCAGGCCGAGCCGCTCCACCAGCGCGCGCTGGCCCTCCGGGAAGCCACCCTCGGCGCGGCGCATGACCGCGTCGCGGACTCGCTCACCCACCTGGGCGCCCTCTCCATGGAACAGGGGGCGTATGCGCGGGCCCAGCCCCTCTTCGAGCGCGCCCTGGCCATCTGGGAGACGGCCCTGGGCAAGGACCACGCCTATCTCACCCACGCGCTCATCCCCCTGGCCAACCTGCACGTGGCGCAGGGGGACTACTCCGGCGCGGAGCCGCTCTTCCAGAGGGGGCTGGCCATCCTGGAGAGGACCTGCGGCGCGCACCATCCCAGCGTCGCCCTGGCGCTCAGCAACCTGGCCGGGCTCCATGCCGCCCAGGGGCGGTACCGCAGTGCCACGCGGCTCCAGGAGCGGGCCCTGTCCATCCAGGAGGCCGCCCTGGGCCGGGAGGACGTGTCCGTGGCCTTTCCGCTCGAGGAGCTTGCCCGCCTTGACGCGATTCAGGGGCGGTACGCGCGGGCGGCGGCGCGTTACGCGCGCGCACGGGGCCTCCTGGAGGCGACGTTCGGCAAGGACTCTCCGCGCGTCGTCAGCCTCCTCAATGGACTCGCCGAGGTCCGGCAGGCCCAGCATCGGCTCGAGGAGGCCTTGCCGCTCTTCACCCACGCCTTCGCGCTGTCCGAGCAGCGTCTGCGTCAGGAGTCCCTGGGCTTCTCCGAGTCGCACCGGATCCACTTCCTCCAGGTGCTGCGCACGGACGAGGAGCGGCTCTACGCGCTGCTGCGCGCCCATCCCGGGGACGCCCGCGTCAGGCGCCTGGCGCTCAGCGCCGCCCTGCTGCGCAAGGGCCGCTCCATCGAGGAGACCGCCAGCATCTCCCGGACCGTCTACCAGGGCCTGGCGGAGGAGGACCGCGCCACCTTCGCGCGGCTGGGGGCCCTGCGCGCCCAGTTGGCCCACCTGTCCCTCCAGGGGCCCGGCACGCTGTCGCCCCGGGACTATCCGCGGCGGCTCGCGGCGCTCTCCGAGCAGGGCGATGCCCTGGAGGCCGACCTGGCCCGCCGCTCCGCGCCCCTGCGCGCGATGACCGCGCTTCCGTCGCCCGACGAAGTGGTCGACCGTGTCGCCAGGGCCCTGCCCGGTGACGGCGCGCTCGTCGAGTTCATCGCCTACGACGACCGGCCCCGGGTGGCGGGGCTCGTGTCCCCGGGTTCCCCGCGCCTGCACTACCTGGCGCTCGTGCTCCATCCCGACGCGACGACCCGGGCCGTGGACCTGGGGCCTGCCGGGCCCATCGACGCGGAGGCGTTGCGCTTCCGCGACGCCCTGGCCCGCCGCGACGCCGACATCGAAGCCCCGGCACAGGCGCTCCACCAGCGCATCTTCCAGCCCCTGCTGCCGCTGCTGGGGGAGAAGCGCCGACTCTTCCTCTCACCGGAGGGCCCGCTGGCGCTGGTGCCCTTCGCGGCCCTTCACGACGGCGAGCGCTTCCTCGTGGACGCCTTCGACTTCACCTCTCTCTCCTCGGGCAAGGACCTGCTGCCACGTCCCCAGGAGCGCACCCCTCCGGGCTCCGTGGTCGTCCTGGCCAACCCGGACTTCGGCGCTCCCTCCGCGGCGCCCTCCGCGCCCTTGCCAGGGACACGCGAGGAGGCGGAGGCCATCCAGCGCCTCCTGCCCCAGGCCCAGCTCTTCCTGGGGCCCGAGGCCACCCGGGAGCGGCTGTTGCACCTGCCCACGCCCGGCATCCTCCATCTGGCCACGCACGGCTTCTTCCTGGGGGACACAGCCGGCGCGGTCGCCTCGCGTGCGGTCATCCACTTCGGCGCGCTGGGTGAGGCGCCGCCGCTCCCCACGGAGCCCCTGCTGCGCTCCGGCCTCGTCTTCGCCGGAACGCGAGACCCGGAGCGCGTCAGGCCCGACGGCGCGCTGGTGACGGCGCTGGAGCTGGCGGGGTTGGACCTGTGGGGCACACAGTTGGTCGTCCTGTCCGCCTGCGACACGGGCCGGGGAGATGTGCAGCTGGGGCAGGGCGTGTACGGGCTGGGCCGGGCCTTCCTGGTGGCGGGCGCGGAGACGGTGGTGACGAGCTTGTGGAAGGTGGAGGACGGGACGACGAGCAGGCTGATGGGGCTCTACTATCGCCACCTGCTGGAGGGACGGGGACGGGGCGAGGCGCTGCGTGAGGCCATGCGCGCACTCCGTGAGCAACGGCCCCATCCCTACTACTGGGCCCCCTTCATCGTCGTGGGCCGGGATGCGCCCCTCCAGGGACTCACCGGTGACGACGTGGCGCGAATACCGGAACGGACGGCCGGAGTGGCGCCGTTCGACCCGGCCCTGTGAGGGGAGAGCCGCGCGGTCGCGCTCCTGGCGGGTTCCCATCTCAAGAACGGACGGGCTCCGTGCGAGGGGAGGTCGGCCGTGCCGCGAAGGTGGCCGCAGTGCAGGGGCCGTCCAGCGCGCGGGTGTTAAGCGCCAAGCCCTCAACGGGACTTGGATGCCCACGCCCCTGCGGCCTGCCGCCTGTGCCGACGATTGCCCCAATCATCGGCACGGCCTGTGTCCCGGCCCGGCACACAACCCGCGCGTCACCCCCGCATTTGGCCTGAGGGGGCCCTTCGTCACCAGACCGCCTGCAGGGCCCCATGCGTCCTATTCTCGCCAATGCTTGATCGACGCCTCGTCGACCGTCACGCTCGTGGCCGAGCAGCATTATGCCTATTGGTTGATTTCAAGAATAATAACTTCATGCAGAGGTCGCCCCTCTTTTCTGTGAAATAGCGCGTTCAGGAATCTGAATCTGAGATGTCCTTCGATCAGTCGGAATCGAGCGCCTGGATGATTGCCGCGACGGTCTTTGAATCCCTTCGGAGTGCTCAAAATGAGCATCGGATAGTCCCAAGTCCCAGTCGCGAGCATTGCCTTTCCAGTGGGCGCATTGGCCAGCACCTTGAAATCATGTTCGGGCTCTCTGCTGTTGTCGTTGAAGACGTCACTCAAGATTCTTTCTGTCGACCAGAGTTCCTTCTTTGAACGAAGCCGATGTAGTGGCAACCGACAAAAAGGGGAGTAGTGCCAGTGTCGGTGCACCCATTGCTCCAATGCTTGCGGGTCCAGGTGTGCAAACTCGGTTGAGTGCCTGCTCCACCAAGCAGAGAACGGCTCCTTTTCCCAAGAGGTCTCCCCAATCGGCCTTAATCGCTTATCCCATTTGTTTCCGCTCTCCAGGTCAATCATTGTGTATGTCCTTTGTGTTGGTTGTGTGGTTGGGTCACTTCAGGTCTTCCTTGTGTGATGGAGCTACGCGGCAGCAGCAGTTGTCCGGTTTAGTTGCGTCCAGAGTGATTCGTAGTCCTTGGACACATACGCGCTCGGTGCGGTCCCAGTGATCCGCTCGAAGTCGCCCGTAGTTGAGTCCAGTGTCCAGAGCTCAGCACCCGTCTTTGTGATGTACTGTGCGTAGGCGGAAGGCTCAGTCAGCTCCCCGCGAACGAGCGAAATGCGCGCAAGGCATTCCGGAGACATGATCACGCGAACGGAATCAGTGGCACGCCGATAATCTGCCACTTGGCCAGCAAGACGTGTGCACTCCTCTGGTGCGTTCTTCAGTTCAACGGCAATTATGCTGCGCTCGATAAAAAGCCGGCCAAAACCAATAAGGTCTGCACGGCTATCATGCACCACGACCTCCCGGGCAACTTGAAGTCCTTCTTTCCGGAGTTGTGCGGCCACTGGGGCCGTCAAGTCACACTCTAAAGAAAATCCTCCAAAGATATGGCGAATCAGGGATGCATCTATCTTTCCGCACTTCAGCACTGCCATCGCGACAACGTCGATGGGATGAGGCTTCTCTTTCTTTGGCCAGGTGTCGACGAAGCAGCGCGCTATCAAGAGGGTCTGCTTCTCCAGTTCGGCTAAGGTCTGCCGTTCGTATTCGGTAACGTGCTGGTGGCCCAGGTAGCCCATAGCAGCAAGCAACGCTTCTTTATGTTTTGCTACTCGCGCCGCGAACTGGCTACGCGATAGCCCTCCAATCCCTCGTCCTTCCCCTGATGCAGCATTCGTCAAGTCTCCCATCGTCGGCTCCCTTGATGTGCGTACGAGCGCTAAACAACCTAACGAGATGGTCTGACATGCTTCTTCTGGGGTAGGGTGGTGATGTGGTTGTGGGTAGGCCAATGGGGCTCGGGAACTCTTGCAAAGAGGCGATGCACTGGTTCTCTGTTCGCAGCCGCGAGCCCCGTTCGGAGCGTTCTACAGAGGGTGGCCGCATCCCTTGTGTCGCGGGGGCCATGTCGCGAGCACGCCACATCTGCTGCGCAAACGGGTTGGAGGCCCGCGCGGCTGCGGCCTGCCGCCTGGGGGGCTGCAGGGGCCGGCATATGCCCCACGCAGCGGCATGGCCTGTGTCGCAAGCCCAGCGCACAGCCCGCGCGGTACCCTCCACAGCAGCGCTGAGCGGCCCCTCTTCACCAGCCCGCTTACAGGGCATCATGCATCCTACCCTCGGTCTCGTGGCGCGAGTCGTCGCACGCCAAGGGTGCGGCCAGGTCTTCGAGATGCGGGGCGGCCCCAAGACCGTCGCGTCGTAATGACGGTATGGCTGGCGCCTGCGGGAGCCTCTCCTGGCGTGTGCTGGAAGACAGGAGGAAGAGTTCCTCCAGGACCTGCATCCCTGATAGCGATGCCGCACCTCATAACCCGTTTGCACGGAGCCCCCATGTACACGCTCTACTATTCGCCGGGTGCCGCCAGCATGCTGGTGCACTGGGTCCTGATCGAACTTGGCCAGCCGCACACCCTGGAACGCGTCGACACCGGCGCCGGCCAGCAGAAGCGCCCCGAGTACCTGGCGCTCAACCCGAATGGCGTCGTGCCGACGCTGCTGATTGACGGCAAGCCGCACTTCGAGGCCGCGGCCCTGGTGATGTCCCTCGCGGATCGCCATCCGGAGGTGGGCCTGGCTCCCGCGCCGGGAAGCACGGCGCGCATGGACTACCACCAGTGGATGTTCCACCTGGCGAACATGGTGCAGCCGCTGTTCCGTCAGTGGTGGTACCCCCACGAGCCCGCGGGAGAGGCCCATGCCGAGGCCGTGCGCGCCACCGTCGCGGGCCGCATCGACCGCGCGTGGCAGGTGCTGGATGCGCACCTCGCCGCGAATGGCCCGTTCCTGCTGGGGAAGACGCTCAGCGTCGCGGACTTCTACCTCGTCATGCTGATGCGCTGGTCCCGCAACATGCCGAAGCCCGCCACGGCATGGCCGCACCTGGCCGAGGTCGCCACCCAATTGAAGGCCCGGCCCTCGTTCGCGACCCTGTACCAGCGCGAGGGCCTGACGGAGTGGGCCTGAGAGGCTGGAGGGGAGAGCCCCCGAAACCTCAGAGGCCGTCGAGGAATCCATCGACCACGTCGTCCGGGACCCAGCGTGCCCAGTCGACGGCAATGACGTCATCCTCTCGTCGTGGAACTCCGGCCACGGTGCCGGACGCGACCAGCACGGCCTGCGGCCATCCGCTCATCCACGTCGCATACTCGAGTCGATAGAGGTTCGCCTCATGGAAGCCGGCCAGCAGGGTGCCCGGCTCCGCCGAGTGCTTGATCTCCACGACGGCACCGCGCTCCTTCCCGCCGGGCAGTGACACCTTCAGCGTGAGGTCGGGTCGCATCCGTCCGTTGTGGCCGAGATAGTGACGCGAGCCCGCTTCCACCGCTCCCGGTCCCAGGACCGCCTGGTTGTAGAAGAGCCGCACCCGGGCGCCATCGTCGCGCACGAGGACGGCGAGTTCCGTCCTGCCATGCATCACGAGCGTTCGTTGCAACGTCCAGCGCCCGGGCTGACGCACCTCCAGCCGTGCCTCCAGACACTGGAGGAGCCGGATGGCCACGGCGAGCTCGAAGCGCGTGTAGTCGTTCATCGGGCTGAGCGCGCCCTCGGAGAGGATGCGCGCCAGCCGCACAGGGTCTTCTGTTCTCAGCTGCTCCAACTGCAGGTGCCACCACCGGGCGAGCCCATAACAGGGGTGGCGGGCCAGCTCCGCGGCACGCAGATGGAACGCGCCGGGACGCTCCTGAGGCACTTCTCGCAGGACGGTGGACTCCAGCAGGTGGCGGAGTCGGGCCTCACAGTCGCTCGCGTCCGCGCTCCAACCGTAGGACTCTGTAATCCTGGCCGCGCGCAGCTCGGCGAGGACGTCGATGAGTCGCTTCACGGTGGCGCGCACGAGCACCTGTTCCGGAAGGTCGAAGCGTCGACGCCGGGCACGCGTGACGAAGCGTGTTGGTTCGCCAGCGAGGTGGCGGGCCAGGGTCGCGCGCACATCCAGGCGCCCTTGATAGCCACCCTCCCAAAGCCTCGGGTGCACCTCGGTGCGGGCCGTGAGGGTCCGGATGAGCTGGGGAAGCTGCTCCAGCGCCAGCTCTCGCAGCGCGTCCATGTTGGCCGCCAGCAAGCTCGCGGTAAGCAGGAGGCGGAGCTGCTGAGGCCTGCCCGTCAGCCGCTCCAGGAAACGCGCGGCGTCGGCCGCATCAATGCGCTGCCGCTGCGACTCGGGCAGCAGGTAGCCAGGGAAGTGCCCCCGGAGGAACTCCTCCCACGCCGTCCCCATGTTCAGTCCTCGCCGAGGTAGTCGGGAGGCCAGAGGTCCGCGCAACGCTCACGCAGCTCCATGAGTGCCGCATCCGATGTCCAGCCCGTGAGCGCCTCGCGGAAGAGCACGTCCACCTTGCGTGCTCGCTCCACGTCGAGTCCTTCGAGCTGGGGAAGGAGGAACATCCCCAGCGCTTCCGCGAGCGCGTCACCTGAAGCCGAGCGCCGGCGCATGTAGCGGACGATGTCGAGTGCTACAGCGGGCCCGATGTCGCGGTGCTCGAGCAACCCTTTGCGCTGGAACAGCCGCGTGAGCCGGCGCACCGCGGCCTCGTCCAGGGGCGAGTCAGGCCCCGGACCGAGTGCCGCGTGGGAGACGAGCCGGGCGTACGCCGCATCCTCGGGGAGGCCCAGGTGGACGATGGCGAAGCGACGCTGCACCGCGTACGAGAGGCGGAAGAGCGAGGTCTTGTCCCAGGTATTCATCGTCGCGATGACGCGGAACGTGCGGGAGACCCGGTGTGAGCGGTCGCTGTCGAAGCCGATGGACACGCGACGCCCTCCCTCCAACTCGAACGGAGTATCGGTTCCCTTGCCCGAGAGCACGGTCATCAGCTCGCCAAAGGCCTTGTCCACGTCAGCGCGGTTCAATTCATCCACGAGCAGCCACTGCCAGCTCTCGACCGCGCGGAGGAATGCCCCCGGACGGAAGCGCAGGGACTGATCACGCTCCAGCGCATAACCACCGATGGTCTCGTAGGTCGTCCAGTCCGCGGAGGCGGTGGCTTCGAAGATGCCGTGGCAATAGCCCTCCGAACTGGCGGCCCTGGCCAGCGCGTGTGCCAGCTCCGTCTTGCCCGTCCCGGGCGGGCCTACGAGCAGCAGATGCTTTCCGGAGGAGAGCGCCGCGCAGACGCGGTCCAGCACCCCAGGTGGAAGCTCCAGGGCGCCGATGTGCGGCTGTACGAGGGCCGTCGCGAGGTCCAGCCGGTCCGCGAGCCAACCCGCCGGCGCGACGACGTCAGCCTTGGGACTGGAGGCGGACTGCGGGACGTCCTCCGCCAGCGGCTCTTGCCGCACCTTGCGTCGGCGGGATGGCGCCTCTGCGTCAGGTTCCATTCCCACCATTTCTCGGTCCGTTAGATCCTTTTCCGCCGCCTCCTCATGAATGTCCGAGAGCTGGGCGTTGAGCTGGGCGGCTTCATCGGAATGCCGCTTCAGCGCCTCTCTGCCCCGAGCGGTGATCACGTCACCGTTGGGTGTGCGGTCTGTGAGCCCGAGCGAAAGCAGCCAATTCCGTCGGAAATTCGTCTGGTTCGAGGACTTCCAATACACATCGAGCAGCCTTTCGAGCTGCCACTGCACCTCGTCCGTCCGGGTGCCCCAGCCAAACTCCACGATGACAAGGGTCGCCAGCATACCCTGGTAGGCCTCATGGAGCCGGTCGAAGAGGAGCAGCGCATCACCCGAAGCGCGGTATTCCTCGCCCCTGCTGGTGAGGTCGAGCTTTCCTCCGAGCTCAGTCGCGAAGCGCAGGTTCGTCAGCAGCCGCCGGTAGCCCACCCGAGCGGATTCGCCCGACACCTCATAGCGCTCCAGAAGATTGCGCTCGAACTCCTTCACGCTACGTGGCTGGACGGCGAGCCATTCCAGCAGTTCGTCGAGGGTCGCCTTGTATTGGCGAACACCGCCCGGGAGCGGGAAGAGGCCCGCGAACTTATCGGTGGGTGGAGCTTCGTCCGCCGCTTCGCTGTCATCAGCTGCCGAGTCAGGGATTCGAAACGGCATATTTCCCTCCGAAGCGTCATCGTCCATGCGCATCAGGAAGGGGAGCTTGAGCAGCGCGAGGTGGACAAGCCGCCGGAAGGCTTCAGCCGGGCTGGGACGCACCTCCGCGGTGGGCACCTCGGAGCGGAATACCTCCACACGGGCTCTGGAGAGCAATGGGAGTCCGGACCTGCTCACCACCGCCTTCAGGGCCGCGTGGTCTCCCTTTTCAACGTATTCCTTGCGCTTGTAGATGGTGGCGCTCGCGACGAAGGCAAGCTCCTCGCCGTCCTCCGCTTCGAGGAATCGGCTGCACAGGTTGAGCCAGACAAGGTCCCTTGTCCGCTCCATGAGACTGACCCGGATCGCGACATAGTGGTGATGCTCGTTGGCGGGCCGTGAGTAGTCCGCCTGGACGAGGAGCGTTCGCGAACCTTCCTTCCAGGAGCACTTGACCTGGACCGCGCCCGGCCAGGGGCCGTCGGTGGACGCATCCAGCACCTCTTGCCCCTCTGCACTCAGCGTTGGGAAGGGCGGAGGGGGCAGGCGCTCGATCTGGATGTCGATGGCATTGCCCTCGACTTCGAACCGCAGATCCGCTGCCGCGTCGACGATACTGCGTGCCGTGCGCAGCGCGAGGCGGTTGGCGTCTTTTCGAACCGTCATGAAGGGGCCGGACTACAGCGCCGTCGCCATGCCTGACGCAATCCCCTAGAAGAGGGAGGGGGCGAAGATGGGGCGCACGCTGAGTCTGCGGCGCCCCGCGCTCAGGCCGGTTCGACGCGGTCGACGTAGGCGTCGAACGCCTTCTTCCAGGCAGGGCGCGCGATGCAGCGCTTCTGGAAGGCGAGCACGTTGGGATGGTCCTTGACGACACTCTCGTCGATGCCGGCGCCCAGGACATGCGTCATCAAGAGGTCCGCGACGGTGAACTCGTGGGTCGCGATGAACTCCCTGCCCGCGAGCCAGCCGTCGAGCTGCTTCAGGCGCATGTCCCCCCACTGGTGAAGCGCCTCGCTCGCCTGGGTGCCCTTGCCGCCGTACAGGTCGACGAACCACGCGGTCAGGATGGGAACTTCAATCGTGTTCAGCGCCGCGACGCACCAGCGCAGCACCTGCGCTTCGCCGGCGAGGTCATGCGGCATCAGCTTGCCGCTCTTGCGCGCGAGGTAGAGCAGGATCGCGCCAGACTCGGTGACGACCACGCCGTCGTCGTCGATCGCCGGAATCTGTCCGAAGGGATTGAGCGCGCGATACGCCGGCGTATCGAGGTCGTGCTCGGGATGATCCATCCCCACGATTTCGTACGGCAGACCCATCTCCTCCAGCGCCCATAGCACGCGCAGGTCGCGGGTCTTGCCGTGGGCCATCTTGTTCACTCGGGAGAAGCCGTAGACCTTGATCATGCGCGCATCCTACGTCGTGCGCGGATGGACGGTGCAGGCCTCGTCACCGCACCCGGCCCAGGCCTTTCTGGATGGCCGGCTCCGACGCGCTCACGCGCCCCACGTAGAACACCCCCTGGTAGCCTTCCGCGTTGGCCGAATCCCAGAGGTGCACGAAGAAGCGGTCGCCGTTGTCATGGCCCTTCGTCGCCTTCACGCCGCAGTCCAGCTTGTTGCCCACCGGGTCCGCCGCGCAGATCCACGCCGAGCCGCTGTCGTAGGCCATGTCCAGCGTCACCACGTCCTTGAGCTGCGTCTTCAGGACGCGGCCCATCGGCTGGTAGTCCTTGTCCCAGGGCAGGCCCCGTGCGGTGCGCGAGTGGATGTTGCCGCTCACCACCAGGTGATAGCGCGCGGGCTCCGCCTTCACGTGCGAGAGCACCGTGGCCGCGAGCGCGTCCTCTCGCTTCTGACCCGTGAGCTTCGGGTGGTCGTAGACGAACACCGACACGTCCAGGCCCTGCGCTCGCAGCTGGCGCAGTTGCTCCAGCATGTTCGCCACCGCTTCGCTGCTACGGCCGTCCGGATAGGGGCTGCGCCAGAAGGGGGCCTCCATCAGCTTGAGCCAGTCCGCATCCTCGCCATGGCTCTGGAGGAAGTGCTCCACGCGCTCCTCGTTCTCCACGGGCAGCTCCAGTCCCACGGACACCGGTATGCCCGACGTGACGATCTGGCAGACGGACTGCGCGATGAAGCGCGGCACTTCCTGCGTGCCGTGCAGCTCGCCCAGCAGCATCACTCCGCCCGGCTGCACCTGCTTCTTCAGGCCGATGATGGCCTGGCCGCACTCGGTGAAGGCCGGTGCGTCCTTCGCTTCGGGCGCCCTGGCCACCTGCTGCGCAGGCGCTGCTTCCTGCTTCTTCGCCAGCCGGGGCGCGACGCCGCGGAAGACCTTCCACTCCATGTTCATGTCGCGCGTGCCCTGGGCGGAGTCCACGTAGAAGGCATTCTCCCCGCGCGGGAAACTGAGCCGATCCTCGTCGTCTTCCGCGCTCAGGGGGATGCCGTCAGGGGGCGGTCCGAACAGGTCGCGGCGCACGCCCCAGTCGATCTGCCTGCCGGGCTGGATGAGGGCCTTGTTCACGGTCTTGGTGATGCGGATGACCCACAGCTTGCTCGTCGTGGGAGTCTCCCGCTTGCCGATGACCATGTATCGGTGCCAGTAGCCCGAGATCTTCGAGCCACCGAATTCCTCCTTCCACTCGGTCTCCAGCACGCGGCTGTCCTTGTCCTCGCGGTAGCTCAGGTTCGCGGCCTTGAAGTACTCGCGCACCGACGGCCACATCTCTTCGAGCGGCGCGTCGTAGATGGCCTCGTGGTCCGGCGTCTCCAGGCTCCTGTGGCCTGCACAGCCCACCACGAAGAACAAAGCCATCCATCCCACGAGCCAGGTCGAGCGCATTGCGTGATTCCCTTCATCCCGTTCCACGATGAAGGTGAAACGCAACCCCGCCGCAGCCATATCGAACGCCGGGCCAGCACAGGCCTATTGCTGCTTCAAGCTTCGCTGCTCAACCAGAATGCGCGGTTGCTGCTGCGCAGCGCCCTTTCCAGGAACTCCGCGAAGCTGGAGGCAATGCGCTCCACCTCGGGAAACGTCTCATGGAAGGCGTCGAACAGTGGATAGTGGGCCGACTCGCGCTGGGTAGCGTCGAGGACGACGTAGTCGGAGTCCTGCATGTCCACCAGCGTGAAGACGGACGGCGCCCCATCCTGGTCCGCGTCGCTGGCCCGGATGGCCAGACGTGCTCGGCGGATCTCCGCGAGCGGCAAGACGCGGTAGAGGGCATCAGCCCGGGGCTTGAAGAGCGTGCATCCGTCGCAGTGCAGGTAAAAGGCGCGCAGGTCATCGTCCAGCCTCCAGCCCATGCGCTTCTCGAAGGCAGCCAGTTGCGTGGACGTCGCGGGTGCGTTGGGGAAGTGGAGTCGGGAGACTTCGGCGAGGAGTGGGTCCATGTTCATGGCCGTCAGTCCACGTAGGGCCGGTCGGGACCAGGTTTCAGCCACTGGCCACCTGGCGCGTAGCAGGCAGGATACTCGCGGTTGAAGACGCCGTGCACGTCGTCGGGCGCGGGGATGACGTTGTCCCTGGCCAGCGGTGCCCCACCGTGCCCCAGGTCGAAGATGTGGTGTCCCTGCCAGTTGGCGCCGTTCGTTGTGGGCCAGCCGCCGAACTCGCGAGCCCATTCGTCGCGGAATGCGGTCCGCGAGTTCTTCCAGGTATCCCGACGCCACTTCAGGTCCGCCACCTTGGGGT
Source organism: Corallococcus macrosporus (assembly GCF_017302985.1). Classification (NCBI taxonomy): domain Bacteria; kingdom Pseudomonadati; phylum Myxococcota; class Myxococcia; order Myxococcales; family Myxococcaceae; genus Corallococcus; species Corallococcus macrosporus. The sequence continues at coordinate 159,664 of NZ_JAFIMU010000006.1, read as the reverse complement.
AGTCGCAGCAGCAGTGGGTGATGGCGAAGCGGCCACCGGCCTGCGCGGGCATGAGGAGGAATCGGCCCTGCCAGTCACCCTTGATGTCGGCGAGCCACATGCAACCCATCAGTGCGTGACCCTGCGCGGCGCACTTCGACTCGCAGCGGGCAATGAACGCGGTGCTGCACTGCCAGGGCCCGTAGTAGATGGTCGTCCTGAGTTGGCCACCGTCCGGAGTGCTGACGATGGAGCCGACCCACTTCGAGCGTGCAGGGCTTCCTCCACCGCCGATGGTCGCAGACCCGCATCCGCCGAGGATGAGGAGCGTAGCTACGCTCGCGGTGCGGCAGCGGGAGAAAGCGGCTTTCATGACAGCCAATGACAGCACAGCCAAAGCTGGCAAGCCAACATCGTCTCCCTTCCGCTAGGCGCGCCAGCTCAGCCGCACGCGGGTGCCTCGGGGATCCAAAGCATCAATGGTCAGCGTCCACCCGAAGTGCCGGGCCAGCCGTTCCACCAGCGACAGTCCTATGCCGTGGCTCTCGCTCCCTGGCTCTGCGCGGCCGAAGCCGACCCCTGTGTCGGAGAGGGTCCACGCAGAAGGTTCGAGGGTGATGACGATGCGCCCCGCGTCTGTGTAGGCGAGCGCGTTCTTGAGGAGGTTGCCCATCATCACCCTGGCGACGGACGCAGGGATGGGTGCGTGGACCTCTCCAGTGGATTCGATGGTGAGCTCGATGCCGTCGCTTCGCCGGAGGTGCCCATAGAGCGCGAGCAGTTCCCTGGAGACGCGGTGCAGGTCGCAGCGCTCCTCCGTGCGGCGCTCCCGGGCCAGCCAGAGGATGCCCTCTGTCAACAGGCCCATCTGGCTCACGGCCCGGCGCAGCCGGTCGAAGGTCTCCGCGTCTCGCGGTGGGTCGAGCTCCAGGATCTCCACCGCCCCCTGTGCCACGGCCAGCGGCGTGCGCAGCTCGTGACTTGCGTCGCGGTTGAACCGCCGCTCACGCTCCAACTGCTCCTGGATGCGCGCGTCGCGTGCGCGCAGCGCGTCCAGCAGTGCCCGGACCTCCGCCACTCCGCCGTCATCCTCTGGAGGTGCTGCGCCTTCCGCCTGGGTCCACTCCACCATCCGCTCCAGAGGGCGGCCGAGCCGGCGGGCCATGAGGCGCGCGAGCAGCACCGCGGCCAGCATGGCCAGGAGGGCACTGGTGAGGAGCAGCCCCGCCGTCCGCTTCAGGTTGTCCGTCGTGCTCGTCAGGCGTGTCACGTCGAACGCGAAGTACCGCTGGCTTCCATCCGCGCCGGGGCGCACCGCGACGTGGAAGTGTCCGTGGCTTCCCGCGGCCACTTCGTACTCGCCAGGAGGCGCGCCAGGACGCAGCCGCTCCGCGAGCCAGGGCGGCAGCGCGGAGTGCCCGTCATACCGGGTGACTCCGGGGAAGTGGCCTGGCTCGGGCCGGTCTGCTTCCGCGGCCACGATGCGGCTGAAGATGACGTCCTCGAGGTCGTAGCTGAAGAGCGTGAAGAACCCGCCCATCATCACCAGCGCGAACGTGGCGGACAGCCCCATGGCGCGCCGGAGCATGGCGCGCACCGAACGCGTCCTAGCGCGCATCCAGGCGGTACCCCTCGTTGCGGCGGGTGGTGATGGCATCGTCGAGCCCCAGCTCGGCCAGCGCCTTGCGCAGGGCATAGACGTGGGTGCGCAGCGCGCTGGACTCGGGGGCTTCATCTCCCCAGAGCCGCTGAGCCAGCGTCGCCGCGGGGACGGCTTCGGGGGCGGCCTCCATCAACCACCGCAGGAGGAGTGCCTCGGTGCGGTTGAGCCGGACGGTGCGTCCACCCCAGCGCGCCTGTCCGCTCTCCGGCTCCAGCGTGAGCCCGCCCCACGTCAGCGTTCGCCCGCTCGGAGGGACGGGCCGGCGCGCCAGGGCCTCCAGGCGCCAGCGCAGCTCCCGGAGCGAGAACGGTTTGACGAGGTAGTCATCCGCTCCCGCTTGGAAGCCCTCTTCCTTGTCCTCGAGCGTGTCCCTGGCGGTCAGCATCAGGATGGGGACGAGCCGGGGCGCGACCTGCCGGTAGCGCTGACACACCTCGATGCCGCTCATGCCGGGCAACATCAGGTCCAGCACGATGACGTCGTACGGGTGCGCCAGCGCGAGCGCGAGTCCCTCGGGGCCGGTGCCCGCGAAGTCCAGTTGGAAGTCCGGCTCCAGGAACCGCGCGATGTTGGCCTGGAGGTCTCTGTTGTCCTCGATGACGAGCACACGCATGGGAGTGACCCGGATGCTACCCGCAGGCACGTCAGTTGAAGGTCAGCTGGCGGGTGACGCCCGGCTGACGCTCGCTCCCTCATCGTCCAGGGCCTCTTTCGATGGAGGCATCCATGCTGAAGCGTTCGCTGTTGTTGATGTTGCTCGCCACCTCCGTGGCCGCGAGCCCCGCGGTCCCGCTGGAGGTCCACGCGGAGGATGGGTCGCCCATTCCCGCGTGGGTGCTGGAGCCGGAAGGAAAGGGGACGAATCCGCCCGTGGCCGTCCTGCTGCATGGCCTCACCCGGAGTAAAGACGACTGGCTCTCCGACGAGGAGCCGACGTTCGGCGGCGTCCTGACGGAGCAACTGCGGAGCGCGGGCTACCGGGTCTACCTCATGGACGCGAGGCGGCACGGCGCACGCGCGACCCCGGATGCGAAGCCTGGAGCCCTCGCGAAAAAGGCACACGCCGGTGAGCCCGGTCCCTATCAGGCGATGATTGTCGACACCGTGAAGGACGCGCAGGTGCTCCTCACGAAGGTGCTCGCCAACGGCAAGAAGCCGCCGCGAGTGCTCGTCGCCGGCTACAGCATGGGCGCCCAGGTGGGCCTGCTGCTGGCCTCTCGCGAGCCTCGCGTCACCCACCTGGTGACGATGGTGCCGCCCCATGTCGACCCCGTGCTGGGCGACGCCGCGCCGGTGAACCGGATGGGCAAGATCCATCAGGATTGGCTGCTGCTGACGGCGAACCGCGATCCCTTCTCCACCGAGGAGGACAACCAGAAGCTGTTCGACGCCGCGCCCTCCAAGCGCAAGACGCGCCGGACCTTCGACAGCGGACACGCGCTGCCTCGCGAGTATCTGGACGAAGTCCGTCGCTGGCTGGGCGAGGCACGGCGACTGCCGTAAGGGCTCTCTCTCCCGAGCATCGAGCCGGTGCGCGGCGTAGGCTCCCGGTCATGAGACGCAGATGGACTCTCGCGGGGATTGCCACGCTGGGCGTGCTCGTCCAGGGCGTGTCGGGCTGTTGCCCGGGGCCGCGGCAGCTGGGGTCGGGGCTTCAGGCCTTCTCGCAGGCACGCGTGGACAATCGCATCCTCGCGGTCCTCCGCCTGGATCGGACCCTGATTGCCTTTCCTCCCCAGGAGGACAAGGGGACGCGCGTCGCCAGTGGAAGTCTGTCGGTCATCGAGACCACCCTGGAGGTGCGGTTCCCCTCCGGACCGGAGCGTCCGGAGGGGCTGCGCGTGGCCGGACTCATGATCCGGAACGGGGAAGGGTGGGTGGTGAGCCGGCAGTCGTTTGATCAGGAGCAGGTCGTGCAGGCCCAGACCCTGCGCTCCCGGCTCGAGCTCAAGGGCCGGGAGGACCAACCGTTGCCGCCGGGGGAATACACGGTGGAGGCGTTGCTCTACAGCGAGCCGGCGGGAGAACCGACCGTGGTCCAGACCCGGTTCCGGCTCGCCTCCTGTGCATTCTATTGATTACCGGGCCGTGACCTGATCCGCGGTGAGGCAGGGCTCCACCTTCTCAGGGGCCACCAGGAAGGGCTCCTCGCGGTCCAGCGCGCGCGACGCGCCCAGCGCGCTGTCTCCAATGGTGCCGCCGCCATCGAACACCAGCGCCAGCCAGTCGTGCTGCGACGCGGGGAACACCGTGGCGGTGCTGCCGTCGCGGTTGAGGTCCCGGGCGTAGGTGGTCGTCTGGATGCTCCCGTTGGCGTTCATGTCCAGGTTGGCGCTCGCGGTGCCGGCGACCTGGACGTTGACCATGCGCAGCCCGCCAATCTTCGCCAGGTCCGCCTCCGTGGTGGGGGCCACGGGCGCGAACGCCGCGACCTCGTTGATGGCCGCCTCGTTGAAGGACGCCACGCGCACGCGTGAATAGTCGAACACGTTCGCCGCGCCGCCGATGGTGAAGCCATACACCTGATACTCGTAGTTCATGATGCTCAGGTAGTTGGGCTTGTAGTTGGCGTTGTCGGTGCCGCCGTGGCGCAGGCCGATGTTGTGCCCCAGCTCGTGCATGATGGTGCCGGCCTGCTGCAGCTCCGTGCCGCCCGGCGTGGGCCAGCCGCCCAGCGTCACCACGAAGTCGTGGGCGGGGATGCCGCGCGAGATGCCGCTGGAGGTGCCTCCACTGTATTTGTTGGCGAACAGCATGTAGTGGAAGAAGGGCGCGCGGGCGGCGGCGAAGTACTTGGCCTTGATCGCGTCGAAGTCCGTCCACACCGGGTTCAGGTCCAGGTCCTCGTCCGCCGTGGCGATCTGCTGATCCAACGTCAGGTGCAGCGTGATGCCGGTGCTGCCGTCCGGGTTGGACACCGGCGCGTTGGCGAAGGAGGTGATGATCCGGTTGAGCGCGCCCTGCGTGGGCTTGCGGTTGGCGTAGTAGTCCGCCTCGATGAAGATGTCCTTGCGGCGCGCATTGGCGCCCAGCGCCGGCAGGTTCACGCCGCCGGAACCGAACAGCTCCGCGTAGTCACTCAGCCGGTCGCCGTCCGTGTCGGTGCTCTGCGGGTTGGTGCCGTACTGCGCCTCCACCTTGTCGCAGACGCCGTCGCCGTCCGTGTCCACGTCGGAAGCCAGACACCCGGGCGCCGCCTGCGCGATCACGCCCTGGGCCACCGTCGGCAGGGCTTCCGCCGGCGCCTCCACGCCTTCACCGCCACCACACCCGTTCAATCCCAGCAGGGTCACGGACGCCGTCAGCAAGGTCTTCTGGAGCTTGGACATGGTCTTCCTTAGGGGCTCGAGGGCCAGCATCAAGCCGGCCTGGGCATCCTATCACAAATCCAGCATATCCTGCTTTAACCATTAATCCGTGTTTGGACGCGGACTTACGGAGCCCGTCACGCTCCGGTCACGCCCTTGGGACTACGCAGGGGGCATGCCACCGAGACGACGGTTTTCTGTCATGCATCATCCGCGCGCCCGCCCGAGGCCGCGGTTCAAGAAGCCCCGCAAGGCGTTTGTGCCGGCATGGTCCTGGTCACGAAGGTGTAAATAGCCGGGCCATTCCCCCGGGGCCCCGTGACGACCGAAGCCAGGCCCAAGACGCGCGAGAAGCTGGTGCTGGACAAATGGCTCCTGGCTGTCCGCTGCTTCAAGGGGCTCCTGGCCATGTCCGGCGGCGCGCCCGCGCCCGCGCTCACAGAAACCCGGCCGCCGACCTTCGCTGACTGACCCGGGGCGTGGAGCTTGTGGGCGCGGGCCTCAGCTCCATCCCAGGGCTTCACGGCCCTCCAAGGGCTGTCGTCGGACGAACCGTGGAGCGCTACTGTCGATGGCACCGGCTTCCACTGGGGACCCCTGCAACCATGAGCGACCTGCTCTCCCGTGACCTCTCGTTGCTTCCGGACCTGCTCGACCAGGCCCGCGCGAGCGCCCTCGAATTCCTCACCGCCCTGCCCACACGCCCTGCTGGCATCCGTTCCGCGCCGCCCGCGCCGCTGGGATTGCCGGATGCAGGCCTGGGGGCTGGGGACGCGCTCGCGCTCTTCCGCCGCCGCTACGAAGCCGGGCTCTCCGGCTCGGCGGGACCGCGCTACCTTGGCTTCGTCACGGGTGGCACCACGCCGGCGGCGCTCGTGGGCGACTGGCTCGTCTCCGCGTACGACCAGAACGTGAGCAACGACGGCGACTCGCTCGCCACCAGCGTGGAGCGTGAAGCGCTGGGGCTGCTGCGCTCCCTCTTCGGCCTTCCGGAGTCCTTCGAGGGGGCCTTCGTGAGCGGCGCGACGGCGGCGAACATCGTCTCGCTGGCCACCGCGCGGCAGTGGGTGATGGAGCGGCTTGGCCACGACGTGAGCGAGGAGGGGCTGTGGGGCCTGCCGAAGCCCGTGGTGCTGGGCGGCGCGCCGCACGCGAGCGTGCTCAAGGCGCTCTCCATCCTTGGCATGGGACGGCGCTCGGTGGAGGCCGTCGCGTGCCTCCCGGACCGGCCGGTCATGGATCCGAAGGCGCTCGAGGCGCGGCTCGCGGCGCTCGGCGGTGCCCCGGCCATCGTGCTCGCGAGCGCGGGAGAGGTGAACACCGGGGACTTCGATGACCTGGAGGCGCTGGGACAGCTGTGCCGCCGTTACGGGGCCTGGCTGCACGTGGATGGTGCCTTCGGCATCTTCGCGGCCTGCAGCCCGGATCATGCGCAGCTGCTGCGGGGGCTCGCCCACGCGGACTCGGTCGCGGCGGACGGCCACAAGTGGCTCAACGTCCCCTATGACTCCGGCATCGTCTTCACGCGCCACCTCGCGTTGCAGGAGCGCGTCTTCCGCGCGGTGGCGGCCTACCTCGGCCAGGGGCCGGATCTACTTCACCGCACGCCTGAGAACTCGCGCCGCTTCCGGGCGCTGCCCGCGTGGATGACGCTCATGGCCTACGGTCGCGACGGGCACCGCGCACTCGTCGAGCGCAGCTGCGCGCTCGCGCGAGACCTGGGGGAGGGACTCGCGGCGTCACCGCACTACACGCTGCTCGCCCCCGTGAAGTTGAACATCGTCTGCTTCGCGCTGCGCTCGGGAGATGCCGCGCGCCGCGACCGCCTCCTTCAGGCACTGCAAGCGGATGGGCGCGTGCACTTCACTCCCACGCAGTACGCCGGTCGTCCGGGTCTGCGCGCGGCCTTCTCCAACTGGCGGACCGACGCGGCGGACCTCCCCCTCATCCTCGCGGCGCTGGAGGCAGCGGTTATTTCCGCTCGCTGAAGCAGGCATTTAGAAGGGGCTCCGCTTGGAGGCCACCAACGCTTCCGGTCGAATGTCGTGAAGAAATAGGTCAATTGACCTATATTCTTCGCCGGTCACGGAAGAAGCCGTGCCTGTGACGGGGGAGTCGCCATGGAGTCCGAAGGCCAGGTTTTGCTGATGGGGGGCTATGGAGTGGTGGGGGCACAGCTCGCCGTGTTGCTGCGGGAGCGCCACCCGAACCTGCCGTTGCTCATCGCCGGGCGCCGGGAAGCGCCCGCCAAAGCGCTGGCCGAGCGTCTGGGGCGGGCGGAGGGCGTCGCGCTGGATGTCCACTCGCCGGATGCGCTGGCGACGTTGGGTGAGAAGCCCCGGGCCGTGCTGTCGCTGGTCAACGACCCGGATGACACGCTGCTGCTGGCGGCGTCGCGCGCCGGGGTGCCCGTGCTGGACATCACCCGGTGGACGTCCCGGCTGAAGGCCACGGTGCTACGGCTCTCGGGGGCGACGCCGGCCGCGCCGGTGCTGCTCGGCTCCGCGTGGATGGCGGGACTGGTGCCGCGCCTCGTGGCGATGGCGGCGCGAAGGGTGGGGCGCCTGGAGCGCGTGGAGGTGGCCATCCGCTTCGCGCTCGCGGATCAGGCCGGGCCCGATTCGCTGGAGTACATGGACCGGCTGGGCCTGTCCTTCGAGGTGATGGAGGACGGACAGGAGCGGCACGTGTTACCGCTGACGGACGGACGGCGGGTGACGTTCTCCGACGGACGCCAGACACGGGTGTTCCGGCTCGACACTCCCGAACAGGCGACGCTGCCCCGGGTGCTGGGCGCTCGCACCGTGACGACGCGGCTGGGCTTCGACTCAGGCTCCGCGACCTGGACGCTCGTCGTGCTCCAGCGGCTGGGCATCCTGCGGCTGCTCCAGCATCCGCGCTGGACGTCGCTGCGCCGGGCGCTGCTCACCGGCAGCAACACGGGAGGCGAAGCGGCGTGGGTGGCGGACGTGGAGGGAGAGCGGGGGAAGGTCCGCATCGAGATGGTGGATCCGCGGGGACAGGCCCACCTCACCGCCGTCGGAGCGCTGCTGGGCGCGGAGCGGCTCCTGGGGTTGGATGGCGCACCTCCGCCGCCCCCAGGCGTGTGGTTTCCGGAGCATGAGCCCCGGCCCGAGGAGACGCTGGCCACCCTGCGTGCCTGCGGCGTCGAGGTCCGCATCGACGAGCCACTGGCGCGCGAGGTGGCGTGATGGCCCGCCGTCCGAGCAAGCAGGTCCCGGGGGCGCTGCCCTCCGCGAGCCCCCGGAAGGGGACGGCGGTGCACGCCAAGGGCACCGAGCGCGTGGGGCGAATCCTCGACGCGACCATGGAGGTCCTGGCCGAGGACGGCTACGCGGGGCTCAGCCTGCGCGCCGTGGCCCAGCGCGCGGAGGTGAGCCTGGGCAACCTCCAGTACTACTTCCCGGCGAAGCAGGACGTGGTGCGGGCGCTGCTGGCTCGCTACCTGGAGCAGGCGCTCCAGCAGGTCCGCGAGCGGATGGCGGGCGGAGGACAGGAGCCGGCGCGGCGGCTCGGGCTGGCCGTGGACGCCATCCTGGAGGACCAGGACTCGGCGCACGCTTGCCAGTTCTTCGCGGAGCTGTGGGCGATGGCCGCAAGGGACGCCATGGTCGCTGACGCGCTCGCGGTCTTCTACGCCGGTTATCGCGCGGGCGTCGTGGAGTTGCTGCGAGAGCTGGATCCCGAGCTCACCCCGGCGCGCCGGGAGCGGCGCGCGGCACTGCTGGTCGCGCTCTTCGAAGGACTGTCCCTCTTCCGGGGCGGCGGCAATCTTCGCGGCGCCTCGGTGCCTGGACTGGAGCAAGAGCTGCGCGTGCTGCTGGAGCAGGTGATGCTTCCAGGGGAGTCCGGCGTCAGAACGACGGCAGGTCCGACGCCAGATGTGCCGACAGGCCACCGTCCATCACCAGGGCGCTCCCGTTGACGTAGCCGCCAGCGGGCCCGGCGAGGAAGGCCACCATGCCCGCCACTTCCCCCGGCGTTCCGAAGCGCTTCACGGGGATCCGCTCCAGCAGCCGCTGACGTGCGGCGGCGGGCGCCTTCGCCAGCATCTCCGTCTCGATGTAGCCGGGGCAGAGCGCGTTGCAGGTGATGCCGTACGCTCCCCACTCCGCGGCGATGGCCTTCGAGTAGCCCACGAGCGCGTGCTTGGTGGCCGCGTAGGTGGACGACTGCGCCCCTCCGAAGAGGCCCATGATGGACGCGATGTTCACGATGCGCCCGTACCCCTGCGTCTTCATGCGCGGCAGCGCCCACTGACACAGGTTGCGCACGCCCTCCACGTTCACGCCGAACAGCAGGTCCCACTCGGCGACGCTGACCTCGTCCGCGCGATGGAACGGTCCTCCGATGCCCGCGTTGTTCACGAGCACCGCCGGCACGCCCACCTTCGCTTCGAGCCGATCCAACGCGGACATCACGTCGTCCCGGTTCGCGACGTCGCAGGCCAGCGGCCACGCGCGGCCCCCGGCCTCCACCAGCTGCTTCTGGAGCTGTTCCAGAGCGGCCACGTCGCGAGCCAGCAGGGCCACCTCGAACCCACTCCGGGCCAGCGTGGTGGCGATGGCCGCGCCAATCCCGCGGCTGGCTCCGGTGACGACGGCGACAGGGACCTTCGGTTGCGTTTGCATCAGAGGACTCCTCGGGGCGGGACGAGGCGGACCTCATCGACGCGCACGTTCAGGGGTTTGATGGCGATCTCCCAGATGCACTGGGCCACGTCCTCCACGGAGAGCATGTCCGCGGGGCTGAACTCCGGCCGGGTCTTCCAGAACGCGGTGTAGACGGCACCGAGCGACAGGAGCGTGGCGCGGATGCCGAACGCCTGGCCCTCCTCGTTCAGGACGCCCGTCAGTCCCCGGACGCCGTGCTTGGACGCGGCGTAGGCGCCGTTCATGGGGAGCGTGAGGTGGTCGCTCACGGAGCCGATGTGGATGATCCGCCCGCCGCCTCGGGACTTCATCCGCCGGACGGCCTCACGCGCGCACAGGAACGTCCCAGTGAGGTTCACGGCGAGGCTGCGGTTCCAGTTCTCGAGGGACGTCTCGTGGATGGGCGTGAAGGCACCGAAGCCCGCGCAGTTGATCAGGACGGAGAGCGGTCCCGACCGCGCCTCCGCCTTGTCGAACATCGACGTCACGGAGTCCTCGCGGGTGACGTCCACGTGCAACGCGTCCGAGGTCTCCTCCGTCACGTCCTGCGCGGCGCTCAGCACGCGCAGCCCTTCCGCGCGCAGCTTGTGGACGACGGCGCGCCCGATGTCGCCAGTCCCTCCAACGACGATGACGTTCCGAGTGCTCAAGCGCCGTGTCCTTCCCCTGGGGGCATGCCGCGGGGAAGGTAGTACGGAAGGTCCGGGGCCGTGCGCGCATCCTTCAGCGGCACGAGCCTCAGGTGCGTTGACTGGATGCGCGCCGGGCATGCCGGGCGCACGCTGCCGGGGGGCGGTCTCGGGGCCTACCCTCTGGAGTGCGCCCTGGAGGGACGGCGAGCCTCGACGGCTGGCGTCTCCCTGGCTGGCAGGCCAAAGCCCGCGCACGTGCCGGGAGCCCGCATGGAGCACTTCCTCACCCACGCCGAGCAGCCCGCAACGGCGCATCAGGCCAGACATGCAAGCAGGACCTGGCCCCGCTGGCTCCGCTACACGTTGCCCGGGGCCTGGGTGGCACTCCTCTTCGCATGTCTGGCTTTCACTCCGTCGCTGCTGCCGCGCAGCGGGCCCTTCCAGGGCTTCGTCAGCGGCCTCAGCGCGGCCATCGGCTATGGGCTGGGATGTCTGGGCGCGTGGCTCTGGCGGGAGTTCGCGGACCGCCCCGAGAGGACGCCCCGCCGGCATGCATGGCCGGTCTTCTTCATCACGGGCGGCGTGGCGTTGGCCGCCGCGCTGTTGCTGGGCTGGCACTGGCAGCAGCGCATCCGCGAGCTCATGGGCATGTCCGCGTCGGGTGGCGCGGGGTATCTCATCGCGCCCTTCGTCGCGGCGGTCGTCTTCTTCCTGCTCGTCGCCGTGGGGCGCGGGCTGCGCGCCGTGTCCCGCGCGTTGGCCACGCGGCTCACGCGACACGTCGGTCCTCGCGCGGCGCGGACGACGAGCTGGCTGGCCGTGGTGGTGCTCACCGCGCTGGTGGCCAGCGGCGTGCTCTGGGACGGACTCATCGCGATGGCGGACCGCACCCTGGCGGTGCAGGACACGCTGACGGACGAGGGCGTGTTCCAGCCACGCACCGCGCTGCGCTCCGGAGGCGCCGGCTCACCCATCGCGTGGGAGTCCCTGGGCCGGGAAGGGCGCAACTTCGTGGGGCGGGGGCCCTCCGTCGAGGACCTCTCCCGGTTCCACGGCACGGCCGTGAAGGAGCCGATCCGCGCGTACGCTGGCTATGCCTCCGCGCCGGATGCGGAGAGCAGGGCCGCGCTCGCGGTCGACGACCTGGAGCGGGCAGGGGGCTTCGACCGCGCGTACCTGCTGGTGGTGACGACCACGGGCAGCGGCTGGGTGGTGCCAGAGGCCGTGGACGCGTTCGAGTACATGACCGGTGGCGACTCCGCGATCGTCTCCATGCAGTACTCGCATCTGTGGTCATGGCTCTCCGTGCTGGTGGATCAGGAGCGAGCCCGGGAATCGGGCCGCGCGCTCTTCGACGCGGTCTACGAGCGCTGGTCCCGGCTTCCTCCCGCCCGGCGTCCGAAGCTGCTGGTGTTCGGAGAGAGCCTGGGCTCCTACGGCGGAGAGACGGCGTTCAGCGGCGAGCGGGACCTGGCCAACCGCACCGACGGGGTTCTCTTCGTCGGGCCGCCGAACTTCAACACCCTGTACCGCGCTTTCACCGACGACCGGGATGCGGGCAGCCCCGAGGTGGAGCCCATCTACCGGCAGGGCCGCATCGTCCGCTTCAGCCGCCGGCCCGGCACCGACATCCCGCCCGCGTCCGAGCCGTGGGGAGACTCGCGCGTGCTGTACCTCCTCCATCCCTCCGACCCCATCACCTGGTGGAGTCCCCGGCTCCTGGTGCGGAGGCCGGACTGGCTGCGCGAGCCTCGGGGCGCGGACGTGCTGGGGGGAATGGTGTGGATCCCCTTCGTGACGTTCTGGCAGGTGACGGCGGACCTTCCCCTCGGGATGGCGGTGCCCCCGGGCTACGGCCACGTCTACACCGGCGAGCACGTGGACGGCTGGGCCGCGCTCCTGCGGCCCGAGGGCTGGAGCGCGGAGCAGTCCGCGAGGCTGAAGGACCTCCTGCGTGCGCGGAATGCCTCGAGAAGCAATTGAGCTCCCTCGAAGGAACGACAGTCAGGACAGGGCGCGGGGAGGCTGTGAAAACAGTGCTCGGACGAATCTCCGGGCGTTTTCAAGGTGGGAATCCTGGCGGAGGTCCTTGCGCAACACCTCCGCCAGCCAAGCGTTCCCATGTCCCCCGACGGTCTGATCGAAGCTCTCTATTTCACCCGACTCCACGACAAAGAGACCGAGTTGCTTGAGGTCGGCAAGGAGGGCCTCGGCCACCTGACGCAACTGCCCCTTGGGGACCGTGTCCAGCCCCAGATCCTTCGCTGCATCCCAGGGCGAGGCTCGCTTGAGTACGCCCTTGATGCTCCTGGCCACCTCCAACGGGAAGGTCGGCGTGCTGACCTGTTCGAGGAGTTTTTCGATCTCCTTCCGAACGTGGGCGGTCTCCAGCTCCGGCCTGAATTGCTCGACGCCTGCCTTGACCCTCTTCCAGCGAGCCTCGAACGCGTCCCATCTTCCGCCGAGTGCTTCGATGGCTTCCTTGAGAGGGGAGCGGTCGTTCAAGATGTCGAAGTCCAAGATGGCGCGTGTGGGAACACCGATGCTGGCCAGGGCCGCAGCGATCTCCGGAATCTTTTGTTTGCCACCCGTGCTCGTGAACATGACATCCGGCCTCCGGGTGTCTGCATCTTCCGGCTGAATCGCGTCGAGGATCGCGGCATAGAAGCGGCAGTCCCCATCCGCTTCGCAGAGCACGACCTGTTCATGGAACAGGCTGTCCAGGGTGTTGGAGAAGCGCAGGATCGGATCATCCCAGAGCGTGCGGATCCGCTCGCTGTCCAGCGCACACGCATGGTTGACGTTCCCCTCGCGGGTGAGCCGGATGATCTGGAGGGCTGAGGGGTTTGCGTCCAGGAGCCCCCGGAGCAGATCTCCGCTGTGGGTCGCGATGATGAGCTGACGCCCGACGGGCTTCTCCCTGGCCAACAGCGTTCCGAGGAACCGCGCCTGGGGCGGGTGAAGGAATGCCTCGGGTTCGTCGATCATGACGACGTGCTTGTCGGCGGCGGAGACTTCAAGGAGGCAGCCCGCGAAGCTCCGCATTCCGTCGCCCTGATTCTGAAGCAGTGGCAGAGCCTGGAGTTTCCGGGCGTAGCTGGGAGAAACCCGGTCTTCGCCGGGCTCCAGCGGAGGAACATCTCCACAGTGGAGCGGCAATGTGTAGCCAGCGGTCCGGTTGACGATGAGCGCTTGGCCGAAGGCTCGCTGGAAGTAACGGCTGAGCCGGTCCGCCAGCACCGGATCGACGCACATATTCTGGATGGGAGAGGTCGGAATCTCTGCCGTGAGATTGAATACGTCAGCGGGCTCAGTGGCCTTGAAGCGAGTAGCGAGATCGAGCAGATGGAAGAAGGTCCCGGAGAGCGACTCGAAGCCTGGCTGCTGCTCCCAGAACGCCGTGAGTATGCTTTCACGTATTTTCTTGGGGTCGGGGCTCAGGAGGGAGGAGCCACCGATGGAGGAGGGCTTGATCTTCGAAAAGATGTTCGCGTCCTGCAGCGCGGTTAAGGCGTAATGCTTGCCACCTGGTAGACGATACGGTGCCAATCTCTCCAGGAACGCTTCGGCTGTCCCGCGATGCCCGATCTTCATGTCGGTGACGACGTGACGGCTCTTCTCGGACGAAACTGCTCCTGACCGGCCAAGAATCTCCCGCAGGGTCGCGCTCTTTCCTTCGTTGTTGGGCCCGACGATGACGACGATGGAGTCGGGTTCAAGCGCGATGCTTGCACCCCCACTGAACGTGAGTTGCTCGATGAAGAGTGACGCGGTCATCCAACCTCCGGGTGCGGCCATGCTGGCACGTCCAGCCGCTGAGGAACGGGGAAGAGCCGTGACTGCCCACCCGGGACGGCTCCGGCGGTGAACCCGTGTGCCGCTGTGGCTGGAACCGGTGTCCTCATGGGGAGTTGTCCCGTTTCTGGGCCAAATCCCAAGTAAATCCGGTTGTTTACGGCCACTCAACAGGCCCCTCCGGGCATCCCTGCCGCTTCGCGCTGCCGGCCCCGGGCAGGCCCGCCTCGCCGTGGATCCGCGCCGAGGCTCCCAGCTTGCCCTGAAATCACGTATAGGCCCTCCGCACATTTCGCGCGGCACGCGAGCGATCCGCAGGGCGAGCGGTCTGAGGCCCCCGGGACTGCTCTGGAGGAACGGATGGAGTTGTCGAGTCTCGAGTCGAATTTCTGGGCGATCGCACCGAGCGTCATCGGCGCCGTCGGTCTGCTCTTCTCTGCGTTCTTCTACTTCCGCGTCAAAGGACTCCCTGACGGCGACGCGACGATGAACCGCATCGCGGGCTACATCCGCGAAGGCGCGATGGCGTTCCTCGTCCGCGAATACAAGGTGCTGGCGGTCTACTGCGTCGTCGTCGCGGTGGTCATCGGCCTGGCGCTGGGCCCCGTCGCGAGCGCCAGCTTCGTGGCGGGCGCGTTCCTGTCGCTGCTCGCGGGCTACATCGGCATGAAGGCCGCGACGTTCGCGAACGTGCGCACCGCGCAGGCCGCGCGCACCGGCTCCAAGCCGAACGCGCTGCTGGTCGCGCTGGACGGCGGCGCCGTCATGGGCCTGGCCGTCGCGGGCCTGGGCCTCATCGGCATGGGCGTCGTCTACTACGTGTTCCGCGACAGCAAGGACCTCTCTCCCATCCTCCACTCGTTCGCCGTGGGCGCCAGCTCCATCGCACTGTTCGCGCGCGTGGGCGGCGGCATCTACACCAAGGCCGCCGACGTGGGCTCCGACATCGCCGGCAAGGTCATCGAGAACATCCCCGAGGACGACCCGCGCAACCCCGGCGTCATCGCCGACAACGTGGGTGACAACGTGGGCGACGTGGCCGGCATGGGCGCGGACATCTACGAGTCCATGGTGGCCGCCATCGTCGCGGCCATGGCCATCGCGCTGACGGCCAACGCGACGGAGCTCTCCCGCCTGGTGGTGGACTCGAACGCGACCGGCAACGCGAAGCTCGCGGGCGTCATCCTGCCGCTGGTGCTGTCCGCCATCGGCCTGGTGGTCAGCCTGGTGAGCATCTTCATCGCCCGCGCGCTCAAGCACATGAACCCCGCGCAGGTGCTGCGCAGCGCGCTCATCATGCCCCCCGTCATCCTGGTGGGCCTGTCGTTCGTGCTGATGAACGTGTTCGGCCTGTCCCAGTCCATCACCGTGGCGCTGGCCGCGGGTGCCTTCGGCGGCGCCATCATCGGCCTCGTCACCGACTACTACACCTCCTCCACGCCGGTGCAGCGCATCGCCGAGTCCTCCATCACGGGCGCGGGCACCAACCTCATCCGCGGCCTCGCGGTGGGCATGGAGAGCGTGGGCATCTCCATGGCGACCATCGCCCTGGTGGCGTACATCGCGGACCGCGCGCTCGGCCTGTACGGCATCGCGCTGTCGGCGGTGGGCATGCTGGGCGGCACGGCCGTCGTGATGACGGTGGACGCGTACGGCCCCATCTCCGACAACGCGGGCGGCATCTCCGAGATGTCCGGCCTGGGCCCCGAAGTGCGCGCCATCACCGACGAGCTGGACGCGGTGGGCAACACCACGGCCGCCATCGGCAAGGGCTTCGCCATCGGCTCCGCGACGCTCACGGTCATCGCGCTGTTCTCCGCGTTCAACCTGGAGGTCAACCACACGCGCGTCGCCAACGGTCTGGCGGAGATGAGCCTGGAGCTGACCAACCCGAACGTGATTGTCGGCCTGCTGCTCGGCTCCATCCTCCCGTTCCTCGTGGGCGCCTCCACGATGCTCGCCGTGGGCCGCGCCGCCGGCGCCATCGTCGAGGAGATTGGCCGTCAGTTCCGTGAGATTCCCGGCCTGATGGAGCTCAAGGCGGAGCCGGACCCCAAGAAGATCGTTGACATCTCCACCAAGAGCGCGCTGCGCGAGATGATCTTCCCGGGCCTCATCGCCATCGTCGCCCCGCCGCTGGTCGGCTACGTGCTGGGGCCCCTCGCGCTCGCGGGCCTGCTGGCTGGTTCGCTCGTCGTCGGCGCCACCATGGCCCTCTACATGGCCAACGCGGGCGGCGCCTGGGACAACGCCAAGAAGTACATCGAGAAGGGCAAGCTGCCGGGCCACGCGAAGGGCTCGGCGGTCCACAAGGCCGCCGTCGTCGGCGACATGGTGGGCGACCCGTTCAAGGACACGTCGGGCCCCGGCGTGGCCATCCTCATCAAGGTCATGAGCGTCGTCTCGCTGCTCGTGGCCTCGCTGATCGCGCTGCGGTAGTTCGCTTCCAGGGTGCGGCCCCCTGTCCGGGCGCGCCGCACCCTGGGTGTGGAAGAGCCGGCACCCGGCCAGACGATGCATACACTTTCAAGTGTTCCGCGATCGCTCTGACAGTGAGGTGTCCCATGGTCCTGGAGCTCTCTCCACAGCAATTCCACCTCCTCCATGCCTGTCTGGCCGAAAGCATCGACGGGCTGCATGACGAGGTCCTGCGCACCGACGAGCACGACCTGCGCGGTGAGCTGAGGGACCGGCTGGAGCAACTGCAGGCCCTCCAGCGCCAGGTGGAAGCCCGGCTGCCCCAGGAGCAGGCAGCGCTCTGACGGACGCTGGACCGGCCACCGGGTAGGCCGTGCGGAGGGGCGGACGTCCCCCGCGAAACCTTGCGGAGGCTTGAGGGAAATCGCGGTAAGCCGTGATTTCCACTTCCTTGCCCCCGAGGTCTTCCGATGAAGCGTTTCCTGCTGTCCGCCGCCACGGCGCTGGGCCTGACGCTGGCGTCCGCACCGGCGCAGGCCCAGTCCCCCGGTCCCTTCTCACCGTTCGCGCCGTTCGAGCTGCGGGTGAACTTCCAGCCCGCGAGCGCGCCGGTGCCGGCGGGCTTCGTGGCGGACTCCGGCCAGGTGTACGGCAACCGGGGCAACGGCTTCACCTACGGGTGGAACCAGGACAACACGGCCAACACGCGCGACCGCAACAACCCCAGCACGCCGTCGCAGGCGTACGACACGATCATCCGCACGCAGAACGGCGCGAACTACACCTGGGAGCTGGCCGTGCCCAACGGCTACTACGAGGTGCGGCTGGTGGCGGGGGACTCGGACTTCATCGACAGCGAGTACGCCTTCAGCGTCGAGTACTACGGCGACATGCTGCGCGGCACGCCGACGGCGGATCAGCACTTCTTCGAGGCGGTGAAGCTGGTGGACGTGAGCGACGGCAGGCTGACGGTGCGCAGCAGCAGCCCGGCCGTGAACAACAAGCTCGCGTTCCTGGAGGTGAAGCGGAAGTTCGGCATCGACATCAACTTCCAGCCCGCGTCCAACCCGCCGCTGGAGAACTTCGGCTACCTGCCGGACAACGGGCTCGTGTATGGCGCGCGGCAGTTCGGCTTCACCTACGGGTGGAACGTGGACAACACGGCCAACATGGTGGACGCGGGCCATGACGTGGACATCGTCGCGCAGCGCCACGCGCGCATGCAGCAGGGCGGTGAGCGCGTCTGGGAGATCGCCGTGCCCAACGGCGTCTACCAGGTGAGCATGCTGGCCGGCGAGCCGTTCAACTACGTGGGCGCCTACCGCATCCAGGCGGAGGACACGGTGGTGCTCAGCGGCATGCCCACGGGCTACGGCTTCACCACGGGCATGGCGAACGTCGCGGTGCACGACGGCCGCCTCACGGTGAAGAGCGCTCCGGGCGCGGGGAACAACCGCATCAACGCGGTCTACATCCGCCAGCAGTAGCGTCAGCGCGGGGCAGGGGTGGGCTTGCCCTCCAGGGGATGTCCCCGGGTGCCGGCGGCCCACTCCTCCCAGACGTTGAAGGACTTCATCTGCGGGCCCAGGTCGGTGTCGCGGATGAGCGCCTCCACCTCCGCGCGGCTCTGCCGGGGCAGCTTTTCGTCCATGGTGGCGAAGCCCCACGCGAGCGCGCCCACCACGGCCGCGTTGGTGCGCAGCGTGCGGGCGTCGCACTGTTCGAACTCGTCCGAGCGCGCGTGGTAGTTGGGCCCGTACGTGGCGGGCTCCTGGTTGGCGATGAGGTTGGCCACGCCGTGCATCATGAAGTCGAAGTTGTCGGTGCCCACCACCGGCACGTCGACCTGTGTGAAGGGCCCCAGGCCCTCCACCGGCTTCAGCGCCCGGTCCACCAGCGGCACCAGCGCGGACCGGCCGTTCGTGTAGAAGCCGGTGATGCGTCCGCAGCCGATGTCCACCGACAGCGCCAGCGTGTGGCGGTCCAGCTCCGCCGCGTGCGTGCGCGTATAGCCGGCCGAGCCGTACATGCCCTGTTCCTCGCCGTTCCAGAGCGCGAAGCGCACGGTGCGCGCGGGCTTCAGGCCCAGGCGCTGCATCTGCCGCGCGAGGTCGAGGAGCATCGCGACGTTGGCGCCGTTGTCGAGCGCGCCGCCGCCCAGGTCCCAGCTGTCCAGGTGCGCGCCCAGCACGATGACCTCGTCCGGGCGGGTGGTGCCGCGAATCTCACCGATGACGTTGCGTGCCTCGTAGGGGCCGCCGGTGCGCAGGTCCAGCGCGGCGGTGAGGCTCAGGGCCTTGCCCGCGCGCAGGAGCCGCAGGGCGCGCTTCGCGCCGTCGCGCTCCATCACCATCATGGGGCGGGTGTTCCGGGGACCCGTGGAGACGCTGTGCCGGTAGAGCTGGTTGCCGGGCCGGCTGCCCATGTAGACGACGCCGGCCACGCCCGCGGCGAACGCGCGGGTCTCGATGAGCGCCGCCTCGTCGTACTCGCGGAACAGGCCGTCGACGTCCTTGAGCTCGTCCGTCTCCACCAGGAGGAAGGCACCGCGCGCCTTCGCGCCCAGGCGCTGGAAGTCCGCCTCGGTGCCGCGGCCCGCCTCCAGCAGCGGCGCGGTGAGGCCGCCCTTGGGCGTGGCGGTGGAGAAGGGCATCGCGGCCACGCGCGGGGCGAAGCGCACGCCCGGACCCTGCACGGAGGCGCTGGCGCCGCGCTCCAGCCACAGCGCGGGCATGGGGAAGGCCTCCGCGCGCGCCGTCACGCCCGCGGCGCGGAAGCGCTCCAGGGCCCATTCCACGGAGCGGTTGTTGGCCTCGGAGCCCGTGGCCCGGCCGCCCACCTCGTCCACCAGCGAGCGCAGGTCCTCGAGCATGGGCGTTCCACCCAGCACGCTGCCCACGAGCAGCGCGGCTTCACGCTCACGCGCGGACGGGAGGGGCGCGTCGGCCCTGGAGGGTGCCGGGAAGGCCAGGGCGAGGGACAGCGCCGCGAGGCGCGGCAGCAGGCGGGACGAGGACATGCGGAGGGCACCCGGGGAAGAGGACGGCGCAAGCATTTCCCCCCAGCCTTCCCCCGGCAAGCGCGACTCTCCGGCTCCGGGACGCGTCAGGTCGTGCGGGCGCCATCCCGCGTGTGCTCTCATCCCCGGCGCCGGTCACGGGACCGTGCTTGCTTGAGACAAGAGGGGATTGAAGATGACTTCCAGCCGTCGGACGAAGCTTGCGGTGATTGGCAGTGGGCTCATGGGAAGCGCGCTGGCGCGGGCGTTCGCCGCAGCGGGGCATGACGTCGCGGTGTGGAACCGGACCCCGAGCAAGGCGAAGGCCGTGGGCGGTGGCACCACCGCGTTCGAGAGCCTGGTGGACGCCGTCTCCGGACGGGAACTCGTGGTCGTCTCGGTGTCCACCTACGCCGCCAGCGCGGAGCTGTTCTCCTCGCAGGCCGTCGCGTCGGCCATGGCCGGAAAGACGCTCGTCCAGCTCACCAGTGGCTCACCGGCGGACGCCCGGAGCGGGCTGGAGTGGGCGAGGGCGCATGGCGTGGACTACCTGGACGCCGCGATCCTCACCTTTCCCGCGTTCGTGGCCACCGACTACGCGACGGTCTTCTACGCGGGCGCGCGCGCCGTCTTCGACCGGCACCTGGAGACCCTCCAGGCCATCGCGAAGAACTGCGTCTACGTCGACGAGAAGATCGGCTCCGCCGCGACGCTCGACTGCGCGATCCTGGAGGCCTTCTACGGAGGCTCCCTGGCGGTCCTCCACGCCGCGGCGATGTGCCAGGCGGAGGGGCTGGACCCCAAGGCCTTCTTCGCCCAGAAGAACTCCTTCCTGGGGTTGATCTCCGTCACCGCCGACGCCGCGCAGGGGATGATCGAGAACAACGACTTCACCGGCCAGCAGTGCAGCCTCAACACCCACGTCGCGGCCATCGAGCACATCGTCCGGCTGAGCACCGACGCCCGCATCAGCTCCCGCTTCCCCAGGGAGCTGCTGGAGAACTACCGGCGGGCGCTGGGCGCGGGCCTGGGTGAGCAGGAATTGCCCGCCGTGTTCCGCACCCTGAAGCAGGACTGAGCCGCCGTCCCTTCAGAACGTCGCGCGCTTCTCCAGGGTGGGAAGCGCCGCGTCCAGGCGCTTCGCCAGCTCCGGCAGCTTGATGGTGGGCACCGCCGGGAAGAGGTGGTGCTCCAGATGGTAGAACATGCTGAAGGTGATCAGGTTCTTCCACCCGGTGCGCTGGGTCCGCGCGAGCGCCGGGGCGTCCTGCGTGTCGTGATGCACGGTCCACACGGCGAAGAAGGCCGTCAGGCACTCGCCCAGGGCCATCGCCGCGACGTGGTAGACGAGGAAGTGAAGCCGCAGGTGGAAGACCCCCGCGACGAAGACCGCGACGGAGGCCAGCTCGAACAGGACGTTCCAGCGGTACTTCCTGTCTCCCTGCTGGAGCGTCACCTTGTGGATCAGGAACATGTGGACGGGGCCGTACAGGATGGCGCCGTACCAGGACATGCGCGCGGACTTCCCCTCGTAGTCACCCTCCGCCAGGGTGTACCGGTGATGTCTCAGGTGGTTGAACTTCACCGCGTGGAGTGAGACCACCATCAACACGCTGTTGAGATACAGCGTGAGCCAGGTCAGGAACCGGTTCGTGCCCAGCGCGTGGTGGAAGCCGTTGTGGACCTGTCTCAAGGCCGTGAGGAAGAAGAAGGCGGAGAAGGGCAGGGCCAGGGCGTAGTGCTCGAAGTACGCGAGCAGCATCGAGCACAGGAACCAGGGAAGGGTCAGGTTGTTCTCGATGAGGAGCTCCCGGGTCGACAGGGTCCTCAAGTCCTTCCACTGCACACCGCGGATCCGTTCCAGATGGACCATGCGGGGGATGATGCCCGACCGGGAGTGAAACAGCGACGTCTCGAATGTTCGAAACGGCACAGCCGCAAGAGCTGTCCAACCGGATTTCCACGTCTAATCACGAAGTGCGGTTTTCCTGGGCGTGCAGTGCCTACGTCCACTCCCGGGAGATTCGCATGCAGTCATCCAGACGAGGTCCAGCCCCGCTGTTCGCCGCCCTGTTGCTGGCGCTGATCCCGGCGGTCAGCGCCGCCCAGACGAGCACCGTGCAGCGCCTTGGCACCCCCAGCCTGTCGGCGCAGCCGGGCCAGGCCGTGACGCTGGCGATGCGGTTCAACGCCGTGCCCATGGCTGAGAACTACAACGTCTTCATCCACTTCATCGACCAGAACGGCGTGAACCACGCGCCCGCTGGCGCGGACCACCTTCCGCCAGTGGGAACGTCGCAGTGGAGCGGGGCCATTGCCTACAACCGCACCGTGACGCTGCCCACGTCGATGCCGCTGGGCACCTACGCCATCCGCGTGGGCCTCTCGCAGACCCACTCGCCGTGGGCTCGCGTCCCGCTGGCCATGGGCAGCGGCGTCACCGTCGACGACCAGCTCCGCTACACCGTCGGCACGCTCACCGTGGGCGCGCAGCAGCCCGCCACCACCCAGGTCCTCCAGCTCTCCACCCCGAACCTGTCCGGTCAGGCCGGGCAGAACGTGACGCTGGGGATGCGGTTCAACGCCGTGCCGATGAGCCAGAGCTATTACGTCTTCGTCCACCTGGTGGATGCCAACGGCGTGCAGTACCCCAACCTGGGCGCGGATCACCTGCCGCCCGTCAGCACGACCTCCTGGAGTGGCGCCGTGTCCTACAACCGCGTCGTGGCGCTCCCCACCAACCTGGCGTCGGGCACGTACACGGTTCGCGTGGGGCTCTACAGCATGACCGCTCCCTCCTATCCGCGCGTCGCGCTGTCCGCGGGCAGCGGCGTCACGGCGGACGGCGAGCTTCGCTACATCGTCGGCACGCTCACCGTCGGCGGCGGGCAGCCCTCCGGCAACGGTCCCGTGGGGCAGGACGCGAGCGCCTACGTGCTGACCTTCCAGGAGGAGTTCAACAACGGCTTCAACACCAGCGTGTGGAACGATCACATCTGGTACGAGTCCTCCAACCCGACCCTCAACTACGCGGTCCGCAATGGCGTCCTGAAGATCTGGCCGCAGCGCGACGCCAGCGGCAGCTTCTTCAACCGGACCCTCGACACGGACGGGAAGTACCAGCAGCGCTACGGCTACTTCGAGATGCAGGCGAAGCTGCCCATCGGCAGGGGCGTGTGGCCCGCGTTCTGGCTCCTCGCGCACCCGGGGGACCGCCGCCCTGAAATCGACATCATGGAGGCGTACCCGGGCGGTGGCCCCAACAGCGGCTGGGGCGACTCCAACCTGCACCCGGTCGCCTTCGCCGCCACCGTGTGGCCCAACGGCTCCAGCAACGCGCCCGCCGGCTCCCGCACGTTGCAGACGCCCGACCTGTCGGCGGCCTTCCACACGTACGCCGTGAAGTGGGAGCCGAACCGGCAGACGTTCTACTTCGACGGGCAGCCGTTCTACACCCTCGACATCACCATGGCGGACCCGATGTACATCCTGCTGGACCTGTGGTTCGGCAGCGCGAGCGGCAGCCCGGACAGCTCGACCCCGACCGGTGAGGGCAACGCGTTCGAGGTCAACTACGTGCGCGCCTGGCAGTTCCGGTAGCGGGACACCGCCGACGTGAAGCGAGGCGGTCAGGCCCTCATCGCCTGACCGCCTGTTTTTTTGTATGTCGCCCCGGCGGATGGACACCGGGAGCGACCGAATGATGCGGATGCGTCGGAAGTGGCCGTGGATTCTCTCGCTGGCGGCCGTGGGCCTCGCGGAGGCTTCACCGCCAGAGAAGCCGGACAGCGAGCGCGTGGCGCTCACCTCCGTGGATCCGGCGTGTTCCGCGGAGAAGAGCACGCGCTGTCTCTGCGTGGGGACGCCGGGCACGGCGACGGCGCAGCTGGAGGAGATCGGCGTGGACCTGGGCGCGCTGAAGACGGCCGGATGGCCCTGCGTCCAGGGAGACTTCGACAAGGATGGCCAGCCCGACTACGCGTTCCCGGGCAAGGGCTACTCGTGCAACGGCTCCGTGCCGGTGCGCGTGCTCTTCACGAAGGACGGGAAGGTGCGGGAGGTGCTCGCCCTGCCGCGCGAGGTGAGCTGCCTCCAGCTCTACGGCATCCGGTCCAAGCCGGGGCCCCAGGGCGTGCCCAGGACGGCGCGCCAGGGGCTGGTGGACTGGGGCGAGGGCAACGCCACCTGGGTCTACCTGTTCAACGGAAAGGCGTGGCGCGCATCCCGCCACCTCTCCGAGTCCCGGTAGGACGGGTGCTCTACCGGCCGGACTTCTTCCCGACGGCGGGCTTCACGGCGGCCGCCTTCGCGGGAGTCCCCTTCACGGGCGTGGCCTTCGCGGGGGCCGCCTTCGCGATGGCGGGGTTCCGGCGGGCGGCCTGCTCCGGGATGAGCAGCAGCTCGATGCGGCGGTTGCGCGCGCGTCCCTGCGGAGACGCATTGGCCGCCAGGGGCCGCGTGTCGCCGTAGCCCGCCGCGAGCATGCGCTTCGCGGGCACGCCGCCCTTGTCCTGGAGGTAGCGCACCACGTTGACGGCGCGCGCGACGGACAGCTCCCAGTTGGTGGGGAAGGTGGCCTGGAGCTTCTGCGTGGGCGGGGAGTCGTCGGTGTGGCCCGTCACCTGGATGAGCTTGTCATCCACCTTGGACAGCACGCCGCCCAGCCGGGTGAGGACCTCCTGGCCGCGCGCGCTGATGCTGGCGTCGCCCGAATCGAAGAGGACCTTGTCGACGAGGTCCACCTGGAGCCGGCCTCCGTCCTGCGTCAGGCGGATGGCGCCCTCGGCGATCTCCTTCTTCATCTTGTCCTGGAGGTCCTCGTAGGTGGCCTTGAGCCGGGCCAGCTCCGCCTCCTGCTCCTGCACCGTCTGGCTGAGCTGCTCCTTCTCCGTACTGAGCTGTTCCTTCTCCGTGGACAGCTTCGCGTGCTCCGCCTCCAGCGTGGCGAGCTTCGCCTCGAGCAGCTGCTTCGCCTCTTCCGCCGCGCTCGCGCGTGCGGCCGCGGAGGCGGCTTCCGCGTCCGCGCGGGTCGTGCTGCGATGCGACAGATACAGCACCAGTCCCGCGAGCCCCGCCACCAACGCCGTCACCAGCCAGGGGACCCAGGCCCTTCCGCGTTCCGTCTCCATGTCGCGACCTCCAGGGTGGAATGGATGGAGGCCACGCTAGTGAAGGGCCCCGGGTGCGCCTCAAGGCGACCCGGGTGCGTGCAGGTGTCTGGAGGTGCATTGTTCCAGCCAGGGCAGCCGGGACGTCAGTACATGGAGCAGAGGATGCCCACGCAGTCGCCCCCGGCGTTGTCTCGCGCGACGTTCCCGCCGCCGTTGAAGGCGGTGGGCGCATCGATGCCGACGCCCGCGTTGCCCAGGGCGACGTTGTTGATCAGCGTGGGAGTGCCAGGTGGCTCCACGCGGAGTCCGTCCCCGTCGTTGCTCAGGAACTGGTTGCCGCGGACGATGCCCGTGAGCGGGACGGGGGAGGACGTCTGCAGGTCGGACAGCGTCAGGCCGGCCGCGTTGTCATGGAAGGTGTTGCCCTCCAGGTACACGGTCAGGGCCGCGGTGCGGAGCCCGAGGCCATTGCGGGTGGCCAGCGTGTTGACCATCGCGAGCCGGTTCGTTTCCCAGACCGGCTGGATGGCGGGCGCGAACGCGGCGTTATCCGTCAGGAGCGAGTCCTCGAAGCGCATCTCGTTGCAGGTGTAGGGGCCGCCGAAGTCGATCTGCATCCTGCCCACCGCGTCGTTCCACGCGAGCGTGCTCCCGCGGATGCGGGCGGAGCCACCGAAGCAGTTGATGACCAGCCCATTGGACGTGAAGGTGGAGTCGACCACGTCGATGTGATGGAAGTCCGCGATCATCGCGGTCCCGTTGTGCGTGAAGG
The DNA here is from genome assembly GCF_017302985.1 of Corallococcus macrosporus. NCBI lineage: Bacteria > Pseudomonadati > Myxococcota > Myxococcia > Myxococcales > Myxococcaceae > Corallococcus > Corallococcus macrosporus. Next base: position 134,315 of record NZ_JAFIMU010000006.1, on the reverse strand, counting down.
TTGATGACCTCACGTCGAAGAGCCCCGTGGACGCATCGAACTCGCTGCTCAGTCCCCGGCCGTTCCCACTCAGGCGGCACCGGGTGATGAGGAAGTTCGTATCCGCCTGGCTGTAGACGGCGATGTCGTTGTCGAGGAGCGCGAGCTCGTGCAGCCGCAGGCTCAGCGCGTTCGAGAACCAGGGCGTGATGACGCCCCGGCCGAACCCCTGCACCGTGCCGTTGCGCACCATCTTTGCGTTGTCGACCACGATGCCTTGCGAGTCCTCGTTCTCCGGGCCGGTGCGGCGCACGGTGTAACCGCCGAGGTCCAGCACGATGCCCTCGCCGTCGAGCCGGAGCGCGAAGGGCTCCGAGCCCGGACAGTTCAGGTCGCGCGTGAGGCGCGTGTGCTGGGTGAGGGTGTCGCCGCACCGGACGGGGCCGGCGGTGAACGTCACCTCGGCTTCCGCATCGGAAGGCGTCGTGCCACGGGCCTGGACGTCGGGCGCTCCCGTGAGCAAGGTGGTCACTGCCAGGGCCACGGCGAATCGGCGTGTCTGCTTCATGCTGCCTCCCCCGGGCCGGAGAAGTCCGGCCACTGGCGCAGAGGCTATTCACGGCGCACCTCACGGCTTCCCCCCCAGCGGTGTCAGCGCGCCGCCAGCGAGGCGACAGGGTGGATGCGCCCAAGGGTGAAGCGGCTACGGCGTCGTGAAGGGCTGACCGGGCTGGCTGTACTGCGCGTCGCTGACCTTCTCCATCCACTCGACGACCTTGCCGTCGAGCTGCTCCTGGATGGCGAGGTGGGTCATCGCGGTGGTGGGTGAAGCCCCGTGCCAGTGCTTCTGGCCGGGCGGCGTCCAGATGACGTCGCCCGGCCGGATCTCCTGGACGGGGCCGCCCCAGCGCTGGATGCGGCCGGAGCCCGCCGTCACGATCAGCGTCTGGCCCAGCGGATGGCTGTGCCAGGCGGAGCGGGCACCGGGCTCGAACGTGACGGAGGCGCCCGAAGTCCGCGCGGGCGCGTTCGCCTGGAACAGGGGATCGACGCGCACGGAGCCCGTGAAGTTCTCGGCGGGCCCCTTGCTGGAGGGCTGCGAGCCGCCGCGCGTGATGCTCAGGCCTCGCGAAGCGCCCGAGCCCGTGGCGGCGCTCCCTCCGTCGTGCGTCTGGGCGAACGCGGAAGTGACCAGGGACAACGAGATGGCGGTGGCTGCGATTCGCATGGCCTCTCCAGGGGTTACTTCAGGGTCGCGGCGTCGACGACGAAGCGGTAGCGGACGTCGGAGGCGAGCACGCGCTCGTAGGCGTCGTTGATCTTGCTGGCGGGGATGACCTCGATCTCCGCGCCGATGTGGTGCTTCGCGCAGAAGTCCAGCATCTCCTGCGTCTGCGGGATGCCGCCGATGAGCGACCCCGTGAACACGCGGCGGGGCATGAAGAGGGAGAACACGTTGACGGCCAGCGGCTCCGGGGGCGCGCCCACGTTGACCAGCGCGCCGTCCAGCGCCAGCAGGGACAGGTAGGCGTTCAGGTCGATCTTCGCGCTCACCGTGTTCACGATGAGGTCGAACGTGCCCTCGAGCTTCTTGAACGTCTCCGGATCCTTCGTCGCGTAGTAGTGGTGCGCGCCCAGCCGCAGGCCGTCCTCCTTCTTGCTCAGCGACTGCGACAGGACGGTCACCTCCGCGCCCATCGCGCGGGCGAACTTCACGCCCATGTGCCCCAGGCCGCCCATGCCCACGATGGCCACCTTCTTGCCGGGGCCCGCGCCCCAGCGGCGCAGCGGCGAGTACGTGGTGATGCCCGCGCACAGCAGCGGCGCGGCGGCGTCGAGCGGGATGCCTTCGGGGATCTTGAGGACGAAGTCCTCGGTCACGACGATGTGGGTGGAGTAGCCGCCCTGGGTGACCTCACCGTCGCGCCCGACGGCGCCGTACGTGCCGACCATCCCCTTGAGGCAGTGCTGCTCCTCGCCCTTGCGGCAGGACGAGCAGTCGCCGCAGGAGTCCACCATGCAGCCGACGCCCACGCGGTCGCCGACGGCGTGCTTCTTCACCTGGGCGCCGACCTGCGTGACGATGCCGGCGATCTCATGGCCGGGAGCGAGCGGGTAGGTCGTCCCGCCCCACTCGCCGCGGACGGTGTGGATGTCCGAGTGGCAGATGCCGCAGAACTTGATCTCGATGAGGACGTCGCGAGGGCCCAGCTCCCGGCGCTGGATCGTGATGGGGCCGAGGGGCGACGTGGCGGAGCGGGCCGCGTAGGCGTTGACGGTGGGCATGTGTCTTTTCTCCAGGGAGTTGGGGCCGCGGGGCCCTGTTCACGGGAAGAGAGATACGCGCCGGACCCATGGATGACTACGCGCGCGGAGGCCAATAGGCTCTTAACCCGTGCTTAACAGTGGGTTCGAAGGCGGTCTTCGCGAATGAATACGGCGCCCTTCACGCAGTTGCAGGTGTTCCTCGCGGTGGCCCGGCTGCGCAGCTTCAGCGGCGCGGCGCGCGAGCTGGGCGTCTCCACGGCGGCGGTGAGTCAGTCGGTGCGGCAGCTGGAGGAGCAGCTGCGCGTGGTGCTGCTCACCCGCACCACGCGCAGCGTATCGCTGACGGACACGGGCAGGCGGCTCGTGGAGGAGGCGGGCCCGTCGGTCGGTCAGACGCTCGCCGCGCTTCGCGAGGTCTCCGCGCGGCCAGGAGAGGCCGTGGGCCGGGTCCGGCTGACGGTGCTGACGGCGGCGGTGCCCTACGTCATCGCCCCGGTGGTTCCCACCTTTCGAGCGCGTCACCCTCGGGTGGAGTTGGAGGTCGTCGTCGAGGACCGCCTGGTGGACATCGTGGCGGAGGGCTACGACGCGGGCGTGCGGCTGAGCGAGGCCATCGAGCGCGACATGGTGCAGGTGCGGCTCACCGACGCGTTCCGCTTCGTGGTGGTGGGCTCGCCCGCCTACCTCCAGCGCCACGGCACGCCCCAGAAGCCCGAGGACCTGCTGCGCCACGAGTGCATCACCTTCCGCTCGCAGACGACCGGGAACCTCTACCCCTGGGAGCTGGAGCGCGGACGCAGGAACTGGCGCGTGCCGGTGCGAGGCGGCGTCGTCAGCAACGACCTGCACCTGCCCGCGGCCCTGGCGGAGGCGGGCGTGGGGCTGGCGTATGCCTTCGAGCCGGTCGTGGCGGAGCCGCTGCGCACCGGGCGGCTCGTGCGGGTGCTGGAGGCCTACGCGCCCGTCGTCCCCGGCTTCTTCCTGTACTACCCCAGCCGCGCGCAGCGCTCGGCGCCGCTGCGACTCTTCGTCGAAGCCGCGCGCGAGCTGGCGCTGAAGTCCTTTTGAAGACAGCTCAGCGGCCGGTCAGCTTCTCCAGGGCCTCGGGATAGCGGGCTCCCTGCGCGGTGAGCTTCGCCGCGGCATCCGTGAGGTCCCGGACCTCGTCCGCCGTCAGCTCCACCCGGGCCGCGCCCAGGTTCTCCGCCAGGCGGTGCGGCTTCGTGGTGCCAGGGATGGGGACCATCCACGGCTTGCGCGCCAGGACCCAGGCGAGCGCGAGCTGCGCGGGCGTCACCTTCTTCCGGGCCGCGACGCTGTCTAGCAACTCGACGAAGACCTGGTTCGCCTTGCGTGCCTCCGGCGTGAAGCGTGGAAGGATGTTGCGGAAGTCGTTCTTGGCGAGCTGGGAGGCGTCAGGCAGCTTGCCCGTCAGGAAGCCCTTACCCAGGGGGCTGAACGGAACGAATCCGATGCCCAGCTCCTCGAGGGTCGGAAGGATCTCCTTCTCCGGCTCACGCCACCACAGGGAGTATTCGCTCTGGAGGGCGGTGACGGGCTGGACCGCGTGCGCGCGGCGGATCGTCTTCGCGCCCGCTTCGGACAGGCCGAAGTGCCGGACCTTGCCCTGCTGGATCAGCTCCTTGACCGCGCCCGCGACGTCCTCGATGGGCACCTCCGGATCCACGCGGTGCTGGTAGAACAGGTCGATGACGTCGGTCCGGAGCCGCTTGAGCGAGGCCTCGGCGACCTGCTTGATGTGCTCGGGGCGGCTGTCGAGGCCCTCCTGCTTGCCGTCAGCGCTCAGCTTGAAGCCGAACTTCGTGGCGATGACCACCTGTCCACGAACGGGGGCCAGGGCCTCGCCGACAAGCGTCTCGTTCGTCCAGGGCCCGTAGACCTCGGCCGTGTCGAAGAACGTGACGCCCTGGTCCACGGCCGACCGGAGGAGGGAAATCATCTCCTGCTTGTCCGCGGGCGGACCGTAGCCATGGCTCATGCCCATGCAGCCAAGCCCGATGGCCGAGACCTCCAGGTTGCTCTTTCCGAGTCTGCGCTTCTGCATCGTGTTCTCTCCCGTGTGCTGTTCCGTCGGGAAGAGAGATACGGCCTGGACCCGGCCCGGACTATACGCAGGGGGACCAATGGCCTGTGAAGCGCAGGTTCATAATGAGGCGGCGGGGCCACGCCCGGTCAGCGGGGCCCGTGAGCCTGGCGTCGCGTTACTGCGCGCTCACGCAGTACAGCTGGCTGCATTCGGTGTAGGCGTCATTGCACGCCTGGATCTCCTCGATGTCGCCGTACTTCACGCGCCGCAGACAGGCGGTCCGCTCCGTGGCGCAGTCCGCGCAGGTCGCCGCCAGCTCGTCGCCGCTCGACGCAGGAGCGCTGTCTGGGGGGAAGCAGGCATATCCGGATGCGCCACAGGTGGAGGCGCGCATGACCACGAAACAGGGCTCATCGCAGTAGGTGGGCTCGGAACAGACGTCAGTGCACTGGATGGGCAGGGCGAAGCTCACCGCCGGGGAAAAGACAAGGGCGGCTGCGACGGCCAGCAATGGATTGAGGCGCATGGCGACTCCGACGAAAGGGTGGGCGCGCAGTCTGATCCCAGCCACGCCGTCTGGACATCGCGGCTTGCCGCTATTGACAGCCATGGCCAGGCACCCGGGTTGGGTGTGAGTGTTCAGTGGATGGCATTGAAGCCGTAGGTGTCTGTCGTTGATGCGGGGGGTGACGTCTGCTGCCCGGCGTGCCTGGCTTTGCGCAGGCACGTCCCCCACATCCCAGGAGTGCAGATGAACGCGCTGAGGAAGTCCCTGAACGCTGTCGCCGCCATCCTTGCCGTTGCCCCCGCCGCTGCGTTTGCCTATCCGCCGCAGTGCTGGGATGTCTGCACGGGCCGCTGCGACCAGATCTGTTACGAGGGGACCTACCGCACCACCTGTGGCGAGTCGGTCGGATGCGGCGCGCGCGCGCAGCCTTCGGAGGAGACCGCCTCTGTCTCCTCGGAACAGACCCAGCCGTCCGAGGACACCGCGCCGGTCTGCGACGCCGCCCAGCCGGAAGTGGAGCAGACCCCGACCGCCGAGAGCTGAGCGGTCCCGCGCATCCGCGAGGCCCGGCGCCATGTCCGGGCTTCGCGGTTCAGACCAGTGCCGCGGCCAACGCGTCGAGCGCGCGCTCCTGCTGGACGGAGAGCCGTACCGCGGGCCGTGCCTGCCGCACCCGAGCGAGTGCCGTCTTCGCGTCTGGCGCATCTCCCCGGGCCACGAGCAGCGCCGCGGCGATCATCCCCGTGCGCCCATGTCCCTGCGCGCAGTGGACGTACAGGGGACCGGGCAGGACGGCCAGCTCGCGAAGGACCGGGGCCACGCGCTCCACGGGCAACGTTGAAGCATCCAGGATGGGCAGCGACACGTAACGGCAGGCACTCCGGATGCCTTCGGGTTCGATGAACTCGGAGGTCAGGTCGAGCACCGCGCTGACACCCGCGGGCAGCTCGCCGGGCAGCAGCCGGCGTCCCACCAGGACCCCTGGCACCACTTCATCAAGGACACGCTCCCGGGAGATGCGCCGTGCGAGATGCCACGTGCCCCACGTGAGCAGCAGATAGGGCAGGAGCGCGAGCACCGCCAACGGACGCATCCGTCCATCCGCTTGTTTGCCGAAGGCCCGCGCACCCGCGCCGGCATAGGCGATGGCCACGATGGCGAAGCTCACCGAAGGCCACAGCAGCACCCAGGCCGCGCCCTGGATCCGCTGGGCCAGGAAGGCGAGGAGCACGGCGGCGGTGGTGAAGACGAACGTGTACTTCATCTTCAGTCCACGCGGACCAGGACGCCGTCCCCGTGCTTCGCGGCCGTGACGTGGAAGGCGCGGAAGAGGTCGAAGCGCTCGCGGAGCCACTGCCAGGCCTCGTCGATGTCCTCCTCGCGAGGACACTTATAGACGCTCGCCTGTCGCAGACGCTCGACGGTGAAGTGCTCGCGGTGCGCGTCGAACGGGAAGGCCTCCAGCATCCGGGCAATCCGCTCCACCGTCTCCGGCCGCGTGTAGCGCAAGGGCACACCCTGGGGTGCCACCACATGCGGGGCGATCTCTGCCTCTCCCCGGATCGCGATGCCGGCCAGGGAGTCGTCCTCTGCCTCCGGCGCGTTCCTGCGCCGGGCGGACAGGACGAAGTGCAGCTGATCCCATCTCCGGTGGAGGTCGACCTGTTGTGTCGCCAGGTCGGGACGCGTCCGCAGCAGGTCCCTCACGGACTCCAGCAGATCGAGCTCGTCGGAATCCGGACCACCCGGCGCCAGGCTCTCCTCACGAGGATCCTTGAGCAGCCGGGTGACGGAGATCAGCCATCCGCCCACGCCGGTGTTCCGCCGGGCCAGCTCTAGAAGAGGAGCGCCGCCGGGAAGGGCCTGGTAGCTCGCATCGAGTCCCATGCGGCCCTTCCTAGCAGCTCCGGCGCCATCGGTTCAGCTAGCCCGCGCTGTTCATCTGCACGGCCTATTTCGGCACCCAGACGGCGACCCAGTCGATCTGCACGTTGCCCGCGGCGCTGTCGCTCGGCGGTGTGCCGCTCAGGTCCGTCTCTGTCTGGAGGACCCAGTGCATGGGCGTGCTCGGCACCCGGCTGGTCTTGTCCAGGATGACCGCGCCATCCAGGATGAACCGGCACCGTCCCGGGCTCCACTCGATGACGGCCGTGTGCCACGACGTGAAGCGCGCGCTCGATGAGGCGGCATCCTGGTCCCCACCGGACGTGCCGTTCTGCCGGTGCATGAAGCCGGAGAGGGTGCCGTCCAGGTCGCCCTCCGGGAAGTCGATCTCCCCGTCGCGAGGCCACACCTCGCTGTCCGGCCAGAGCAGCCACGCGACCTTGTAGCCAGGCACCGCGTCCGCACGGAAGCGCACCGCGTAGCGACCCGCCGGGAGCCCACCCGAAGCGTTCGCGCCGGGGATCTTCGGCAGCACCGCGGCCACCCTGTGCACACCGCTCTCCGTGTGCAGGGACTTGTTCAACACGCCGTTCTGGATGCTGACGACCTTCGACGGCGAGTACGTCCCGTTCTTGCTCGTGTCCTTCCATCCGTCCGGGTACACGCTCCACTTCGATGACACCGCCGCGGGGAACTGGCCCACCGGAACGTTCGTCGTGAAGTCGTCGGTGAACACCTGCCGCCAGCCCGTGAGGTCGCCCACCGGCATCGGCTCGCCAGAAGGATTCGAGCCGCCGCCCGTGGGCTCCAGCGTGATGGCGTCCACGAGGATGGCATTGCCCGAAGTCGCCTGCGTCTGGAGGACGTAGACATCCACCGTGTCACCGACGCGCTCCACGGTTCCGGTCACGGTGAGCCGCTGGAAGCTGGTGGTCAGCGTCGCGTCCGCCGTGAAGAGCTTGTACGTCGTCCCGGAGGCGTTCTTCTCGCGGAGGATGAGGCTGACCGGCTTGCCCACCGTGCCGGTGTTGCCCGCGGCGACAAACGCCGTCGCCGTATAGGCCTGTCCCTGCGGCGCGTTCGCGATTCCGCTCTGCGCGCCGTCCAGCGAGTAGAGCGTCGCCGCGCCGCTGACGGTGACGCGAGCGACATACTGCCCGTTGGGTGCGCCAGTGCGCGCCTCCCGCGTCAGCGTTCCCTGCCAGCTGGACCAGCCGTTGGTGTTCGTCTCGAAGGACGTGTTGGTGATCACCGAAGCCAGGGACGCGGAGGCCTGCGCCAGGGCCTCGGCTTCAGGCCCCGGGCTGCAAGCGGTCGCCAGCGGGATGGCCAGCAACAGCGCCCAGGCAGTGCGAAGGACAGGGGACCCACTCATGGCACTCTCCGTGAAAATCTGGGAATGTCCGTCTAATTGTAAATACCAGATGCGGCGTATCGGACAAGCCCACCGGTGCCTGCGTCTCCCACTCCGGGCGTGCATGGCCATCCTCGGCCGAAGAGGAGAGAGACGCCATGCCCACCGATGCGAAGAAGCCCTCCGATTCCGGCCTGGATCCGCATGCCCGTGCGTTCCTGGAGCAGTTGAAGACAGCGGGCGGACCCGCGCTCGAAACCCTGCCTCCCGTGGATGCGCGTGCCGTGCTGCGGAGCGTGCAGTCGGGAAAGAGCGCGAAGAAGCCCGCCCGCGTCGAGGACCGTGTCCTGCCGGTAGGCCCCGACGGCCGGGTTTCCGTCCGCATCGTGCGTCCCGCGGACGTGTCGGAAAGGCTGCCCGTGGTGCTCTACCTCCACGGCGGTGGCTGGGTGCTGGGTGACAAGGACACGCACGACCGGCTGATCCGGGAACTGGCCGTGGGCAGCCGGTGCGCGGTCGTGTTCATCAACTACACGCCCGCGCCGGAAGGCCAATACCCAGCGCAACTCGAGCAGGCCTATGCCGCGCTCCAGTGGGTCGCGAAGAACGGCGGCGAAGCGGACCTGGATGGTCAGCGGATCGCCGTGGCGGGGGACAGCGCGGGCGGGAACCTGGCGGCGGCGCTCACGCTGGTGGCGAAGGAGCGCGGCGGCCCTCGCATCCTCCAGCAGGTGCTGTTCTATCCCGTCACGGATGCCCGCTTCGACACGGCCTCGTATGAGCGTTACGCGGACGGCTACTTCCTCACCCGGAGCGGAATGCAGTGGTTCTGGGACAACTACGCCCCGGACTCCTCCGTCCGCACGGAGCCCCTGGTCAGCCCCCTGCGCGCGACGGACGCGCAGCTGCGAGGTCTGCCTCCCGCGCTCATCCTCAACGGCGAGTGCGACGTGCTCCGCGACGAAGGCCAGGCCTACGCACGCAGGCTGGTGGACGCGGGCGTCCCGACGCTGGCCCTCCAATACGAAGGGATGATCCACGACTTCGTGATGCTGGATCCGCTGGCGGACTCACTCGCCGCGCGCAACGCCATTGCCCAGGCATGCCTGACGCTGGCGGAAGCGCTGGGCACGCGGCGGCAGGTGGACGCGACGCTCACGCTCCAGCCCGCGCAGGTCCGCGAGCGGGAGAACGCACGTCACTGACTCGGGCCCGCGTCCAGCCACGCGGCCAGCACGTCCGCGTGGCATGGGCCCGGCTTGCACCAGCAGCCCAGCCGCTTGCCGCGCAGCGTCCGCACGTCGCGCAGGAAGTCCGCGTCGTGCTGCGTGCGCAGCTCCAGGTACCAGCGGAAGGATTCGAACGCGTCCGGGCCGGGCGCCATGCGCCGCTGGGCCTCGTCGCGGATCCGCTCGGCTTCGTCGGCGGGCAGCTTCGCCAGCCAGGGCTCGAAGTACGTGCGGATCATCGCCTTCCAGGTCTTCACGCCCCCGGGCTTGAACGGGTTGCCGAAGCGGCCCGGCACCGGGTTGAGCGGGCCGGGCTTCGCCCAGGCACGGAAGGCGCGGCCCACGTAGACGTCACAGGCGTCGTGCACGTGCACCGCGGTGGTTCGGGATTCGGACATGGCGCGTCCATCGTTAACAGACGCGCCCACCGTGCCGCATGGCGGGGAAGGGGAGCACTCCAGGAACGCTCCCCGGCCCCGTCAGCAGGCAGGGGTCAGTAGGGGAGGATGCCCTGCTTCTCGTGCGGCGTCTCCGTGTACGTGGACTTGAAGACAGACCCCGCCGCGTTGAGCACCGCTCCCGCGGCCTCCACGGACCCCTGCCGGATGTTGCCCTTGCGGAAGCTCTCGAAGGCGTCCTTGGTGAAGCCGACGACCTCGCGCTGGTGCGCGTTGATCTCGCTGCGCTTCCCGTTCTCCACCTTCTTGACGTTGTCGATGACGCTGTCCCGCGAGCGGTCGGAGATGCCGACGCCCTTCTTGTCCAGGAAGTAGTTCATCCCGTTGACCTGCTGTCCGTAGACGGACTTCGCGCCGTCCGACGTGCGGTCGATCTGCAGGCGGGAGGGGTTCTTGAACGTGTAGCTGCTGATGGACTTGAGCATGGTCTTCCTCGCTGGGGGCGGCGGCTCCTGGCCCCGCCCGCGGTAGGTGCTGCGTTGAAATGATTGTCGGGGCGTGTGCGCGAGAGTTTCCTGAAGACTTTCATTCGCGCACGTATACGTCATTTGTCGTATGCCAGCCTTCACGGGGCCTCCGCAGTGGTCAGGCCCGCCGGAAGACGGCAACGTAGTTCGTGGTCATGATCGCCAACCTCCACGACGCCGAAATCCCGAAGCCCGTGCTCGAAGTCATCACCCGCCTGCGCGAGCTGGGCCATCCCACCTACCTGGTGGGCGGCTGCGTGCGGGACATGGTGCGCAAGGTCCATCCCAAGGACTTCGACGTCGCGACGAGCGCCCTGCCGGAAGAGGTCCAGCGCGCCTTCCGCAAGGTCATCCCCACCGGCATCCAGCACGGCACCGTGACGGTCGTCACCGGCGGCAACCACGTGGAGGTGACGACGTTCCGTTCGGAGGGGGACTACCTGGACGGACGGCGCCCCAGCTCCGTGTCCTTCGAGCGCGACATCGTGAAGGACCTGTCCCGGCGCGACTTCACCATCAACGCCATGGCGTACAACCCGCTCGACCGCGAGCTGGTGGATCCGTTCGGCGGACAGGTGGACCTGCCCGCGAAGCTCATCCGCTGCGTGGGCTCCGCGCTGGAGCGCTTCTCCGAGGACGGCCTGCGCCCCCTGCGCGCCGTGCGCTTCGCCGCCGTGCTGGGCTTCACCCTGGACCCCGCCACGCGCGACGCCATCCCCGCGACCCTGGCCGTGTTCCGCAAGGTCGCGCTGGAGCGCGTGCGAGAGGAATTGCTCAAGCTGCTGCTGTCCCCCCGCGCGGAGACGGGGCTGCACCTGCTCGCGGACACGGGGCTGATGGAGTGCTTCCTGCCGGAGGTGGCCCGCGCGGACGCGGAGGCCGCCCGGCTCGCCCGAGCCGCCGTGCAGGCCGCGCCGCTGGACGCGGACCTGCGCATGGCCACGCTGCTCGCGGACATCGACACCGCGACGCAGGCGAAGGACCTATGCCTGCGCCTGAAGTTCCCCAACAAGTCAGCCGACCTCATCGGCCTGCTCGTCGAGCACGCGAAGCTGGAGACGCGCGTCCAGGACACGGACCCCGCGCTGCGCCGGCTGCTCGCTCGCGTGGGGCTGACGAACCTGCCCGCGCTCCTGTCCGTGGCGAAGGCCCGCGTCCAGGTCCGGGCGCCGGAGCAGCTCCCCGCGCTGGAGGCGCTGGCCTCGCGGCTGGAGGCGCTGGCCGCCGCGAAGCCTCCGCTGTCCGCGAAGGAGCTGGCGCTCACCGGCGGCGACATCATGAAGACACTGGGCATCGGCCCCTCGCCGAAGGTGGGCGAGGCGACCCGGTACCTGGTGGAGACGGTGCTCGATGATCCGTCGCTGAACACCGCGGACGAGCTCCGCGCCCGGCTCACGGCCTGGGCGGCCCGGAGCCATTGAGAAGAGGGCCTCCTCGCCGGCCGGAGGGCAGGGGAGGGGGCCTGGAGCGCCTCGGGCCGTGCGTCCCGGCCCGGGGGCGTGTAGGAAGGAGCCCCATGCGAGTCGTCGTTGCCATGAGCGGTGGGGTGGATTCCTCGGCCGCCGCCGCCCTGCTCAAGGAGCAGGGCCACGAGGTCATCGGCATCACCCTGCGCGTCTGGTCCTACGAGGGCGCCGCGAAGTGCGGCAGTTGCTGCAGTCCGGACGACATCGACGACGCCCGCGCGGTGGCCCAGACGCTGGGCATTCCGTTCTACGTGGCCAACGCCGAGGAGATCTTCCAGGACCGGGTCGTCAACCCGTTCGTCCAGTCGTACCTGGGCGGCAAGACGCCCATCCCGTGCGTGAGCTGCAACCGCGACGTGAAGTTCAATTTCCTCCTCAAGCGCGCCCGTGCGCTGGGCGCCCGGCTCGCCACCGGCCACTACGCCCAGGTGGAGGAGGTGGACGGCCGCTTCCACCTGCGCCGCGCCGTGGACGCCGCCAAGGACCAGAGCTACTTCCTCTTCACGCTGGGCCAGGAGGAGCTCAAGGACGTCCTCTTCCCGGTGGGCCACCTCACCAAGGCGGAGGTGCGCGCCGTCGCCGAGCGCCACAACCTCCCCACCACCCACAAGCCGGAGAGCATGGAGATCTGCTTCGTGCCCGACGGCGACTACGCCGGCTTCGTGGAGAAGGTCGCCGGCCCGCAGCCCTCCGGCGAGGTCGTGGATCCGGACGGCAAGGTGCTGGGCACGCACAACGGCATCCACCGCTTCACCGTGGGGCAGCGCAAGGGGCTCAACCTGGGCGGCGGCGAGGTGCGCTACGTGCAGCGCCTGGAGCCGGAGACGAACCGCGTCGTCGTGGGCCCCGCGGAGGGCACCGGCCGCGCGCAGTTCGGGCTGCTCCAGCCGCACTGGGTGGACGGGCCGCCCCCGCCGGAGCAGGCCGTGGAGGTCCGCATCCGCCACCGCCACGCGGGCGCACCGGGACGGATCCACATCTCGCAGCACGGGCTGGTGTCGGTGAAGCTGGACGAGCCCGCGCGCGCCGTCACGCCCGGCCAGGCCGCGGTGGTCTACGACCGGGATCGCGTGCTCGGCGGCGGGTGGATCGTCTGATCCCACCCGGCGCGTCCGGCGCCTGACTTCAGGCCTCGCGCGCACGCGTCCGGCGCGGTCTCCGTGAATTTGACCCGCCTGGGGGTGGGGCGTAGCTTGCGCGCACGCTGTCGCTACAGGCCGTTACACGGCCCGAGCGCGCAATGAGGTTTGCCCCGCCATGCGTGACGCCCACCGGATGAAGGAGAAGTTCGACGTCTCGTTGGACAACCGGCAGATCGTCAGCCTGTTGATCGCCGGCATCGTCGTGCTGGGCGCCGTGTTCGTGCTGGGCGTCGTCGTGGGCAAGAAGCTCTCCGGCGACGCGCAGACCGCCGCCGCCCCGGACCTGCTCTCCGCGCTGGACGCCAACGCGCAGGTCCTCAACGACGCGCGCCAGGAGCCGCCGCTCACCTTCCCGGACGAGCTCACCCGCAAGACGGGCTCCGAGCCCCTCCCGCCGCTGCCCAAGCCCGCCGCGAAGCCGGAGGCCCCCAAGGCCACCGCCGCCGCCGCGAAGCCCGAGGTGAAGCCGGAGACGAAGCCCGCGGAAGCCCCCAAGGTCGCCGCGAAGCCCGCCGCCCCCGCCCCCACGCCGGACCCCGACACGGGCGAGCTGCCCGCCATGGACGCCGCCGAGGAGGACGCCATCGCCAACGGCAAGCCCGTCGCGAAGCCGGAGCCGGTGAAGCCCCAGCCGAAGCCGGAGCCGGCGAAGGTCGCCACCGCGAAGCCAGAGCCCGTGAAGCCGGAGCCGGTGAAGGGAAAGGTGGAGGAGACGCCGGTCGCCACCCGCACCGCCGTGCGTGACGGGGGCATGAAGGAGGCCATCGCCCGGGCCCAGGCGCTGCCGGCCGAGCCGCCGCGCCCCTCGGAGGCCGTGAAGGGTGGGGCGTTCACGCTCCAGCTCTCCGCCTTCCAGAGCCGCCAGGACGCCGACCGTTTCGCCGCGCGGTTGCGAGACCGGGGCTATGCCCCGTATATCCTGGCGGCGGAGGTGCCCGGAAAGGGCACCTGGTACCGCGTCCGGATGGGCAGCTTCGCCAGCAAGGAAGCCGCGGGCCGGTACCTGACGGACTTCAAGCGCGAGACCCAGCTCGACGCGTACGTGGCCGGCACGAACTAGCGCTGCTGGGCAAGGAAGAGACGAAGCAACATGACGACGACGAAGCGGGTGGAGAAGCCCTGGGGTCACGAGCTCATCTGGGCCCACACGGAGCGCTACGTGGGCAAGCTCCTGCACGTGAAGGCCGGCCACAAGCTGAGCCTCCAGTTCCACAACGTCAAGGACGAGACCATCCACGTCCAGAGCGGCAAGCTCCTCTTCGTCGTCGACGAGGGTCAGGGCCTCATCGAGAAGGAGATGAACCCCGGTGAGAGCTACCACATCAAGCCGCTGACCAAGCACCGCATGGTCGCCATCACCGACTGCGACATCCTCGAGGTCAGCACCCCCGAGCTGAACGACGTGGTCCGCCTGGAGGACTCCTACGGGCGCACGGGCACCAGCGCCCCGTAGCCTTCGCTGTACCGCGAGCCGGCGCGCCCTGCGGGTGCGCCGGCCGCTGACGCGACGTCACTCCTTGGGCTTCGCCACCGGGTTCGGGTTGCGCGTCCACTGGTCCACGGTGCCGTCGCCGTCCAGGTCCTCGCCAATGCGGTCCACCTGGCCGTTCTCCCAGTACTCCCAGTAGTCCACCCGGCCGTCGTGGTTCGCGTCGCGCTCCTTCCGCACGAGCGTGTCGTTCTCGTAGTAGAGCCACGAGTCCGCGCGCCCATCGCCGTCCAGGTCGCGCTCGCCCTTCGTGCGCTTGCCCTCGGCGTAGTGGTACGTCGCGTCCACCTTGCCGTCGTAGTCCAGGTCCATCACCTCGCGGACCTTCGCGCCCTGCGGATCCAGGTACTGGGTGACGTCCACGCGGCCGTCCCAGTTCAGGTCCAGCTCCTTGCGCACGAGCACGTCCTTCACCCGGTACTCCCAGACGTCCGTGCGGCCGTCGCCGTTGGCGTCCAGCTCCGTCACGGTCTCCCCGGGGTCCTGCTTCCCCCGGATGCCTTCCGCCTCCGGACGTTTGCGCGCCGCGTCAGGGTTCTCCGCCGCCTTCTGGGAGGCACAACCTGAGAGCACGCCTGCCGCGAGGAAGCCCAGGAAAATCAAACGGTTGCCAGAAGCCAAGGTGCCTCCCAAGCCGGTGGGGCGCCATGTTCGCGCCGCTTCACTTCCGTGCTTTCGCAGGCCACGTCATTCCATATATTTTCACGTATCGCCATGGCCCGAAAGAAAGTCAGCACCACCATCTACATCACTCCGGAGCAGAACGAACTGCTCAAGGCGCTGAACCAGAAGACGAAGGTGCCCGTGGCCGAATACATCCGGCAGGGCATCGACCTGGTGCTGGAGAAGTACAAGGCGCAGCTGCCGGGCCAGGCGACCTTCGACGAACTTTCCTGACGAACGAGGCGTGACGTGACGAGCATGCGTGGCAAGCGGGCGGTGGTGCTGGGTGGGGCCGGATTCGTGGGCTCGCACCTGTGTGAGCGGCTGCTGGATGACGGCGCGGAGTCCGTCCTCGCGGTGGACAACCTCATCACCGGAAACGAAGCGAACGTGCGCACGCTCAAGCCGCGCGCGGGCTTCCAGTTCGTGAAGCAGGACATCACGGAGGGGCTGGAGGTGGACGGGCCGGTGGACTTCGTCCTCAACCTGGCCTCGCCCGCGTCGCCCATCGACTACGCGAACCTCCCCATCGAAACGCTGCGCGTGGGCTCCATCGGCACGGAGAACGCGCTGAAGCTGGCGGAGAAGAAGAAGGCCGTGTTCCTCATGGCCTCCACGTCGGAGGTCTACGGCGATCCGCTGGTGCACCCCCAGAAGGAGGATTACTGGGGCAACGTGAACCCCATCGGGCCGCGCTCCGTCTACGACGAGGCCAAGCGCTACTCGGAGGCCATCAGCGCCGCCTACGAGCGCAGCCGGGGCGTGAACGTCCGCATCGTGCGCATCTTCAACACCTACGGCCCGCGCATGCGCCTCAACGACGGCCGCGTGGTGCCTGCCTTCGTGGGCCAGGCGCTCAAGGGCGAGGACTTCAGCGTCTTCGGTGACGGCAGCCAGACGCGCTCGTTCTGCTACGTGAAGGACCTGGTGGACGGCCTGGTGCGGCTGATCCTCTCGGATGTCCGGGGCCCGGTGAACATCGGCAACCCGCGCGAGATGACCATCAAGCAGTTCGCGGAGGCCGTGCGCGAGGCCGCCGGTGGGGGTAGGCAGATCGTCTACCACCCGCTGCCCAAGGATGATCCGAAGCAGCGTCAGCCGGACATCACCCGCGCGCGCACGCTGCTGGGCTGGGAGCCCAAGGTGAAGCTGGAAGATGGTCTGCGGGACACCATCGCGTACTTCCGAGAGGTTGCCGGTCGCCCCTCTGGAGCATAGGTTGGCCGCGCGCGAGTGAACGCGAGGTAGACGACGGTCCGGCCCCCCTCTGGCGGCCGGACCGGGGGAGAACGGCGTGAAAGTCCTGGTAACGGGCGGCGCGGGCTTCATTGGCTCGCACGTGTGCGATGAGTTCCTCCGCAATGGCCACGAGGTCATCGCGCTGGACAACCTGACGAGCGGCAAGAAGGAGAACCTCGATCCGCGCGTGCGGCTGGCCGTGCACGACATCCGGAGCCCGGAGGCCGCGGAGCTCATCCGCACGGAGAAGCCGCAGGTGCTCTGCCACCTGGCCGCCCAGATGGACGTGCGCAAGAGCGTGGAGGACCCCAGCTTCGACGCGGACGTGAACGTCCGCGGCATGCTCAACCTGCTGGAGGCCTCGCGCCAGTCCGGCGTGAAGAAGGTCATCTTCAGCTCCACCGGCGGCGCCATCTACGGCGAGCAGGACTACTTCCCCGCCCGCGAGGACCACCCGACGCGCCCCGTGTCGCCCTACGGCGTCTCCAAGGCGGCGGGCGAGCTGTACCTGGGCTACTACCGGGCGCAGTACGGCCTGCCGTACGTCGCCCTGCGGTACGCCAACGTGTACGGCCCCCGGCAGAACCCGCATGGCGAGGCCGGCGTGGTGGCCGTCTTCAGCAAGCGCGTCGTCGCGGGGCAGGGCTGCACCATCTTCGGCGAGGGCAAGCAGACGCGTGACTTCGTCTTCGGCCCGGACGTGGCCCGCGCCAACTACCTGGCCGCCCAGAGCGACTATGTGGGCGCCGCGAACATCGGCACCGGCGTGGAGACGGACATCAACCGCCTCTACGAGCTCATCGCGCAGGCCGGCGGCAGCTCGCTGAAGGCCGAGCACGCGCCGGGCAAGCCGGGCGAGCAGCTGCGCTCGTGCATCGACGCGTCCCACGCGAAGAAGGTGCTGGGCTGGGAGCCGTCCGTGCAGCTGGCGGAGGGCCTGCGCCTGACGCTGCAGTTCTTCCGCGAGCAGGCCGCCGGGCCCGTCCGCGCCCGGGGCTAGCGCTTTCCGCGGTCCCCCCGGCCTGGACGCCGGGGGGAGCCGCGGAGGAATACCGGGCGTCAGGTGGGTGGAGTGCCCGGCGGGCAGGAGTGCGCCGGTCGTGGATTTTCGGGCGGTTCGGTGTTACCTACGCCCGCTTCGCGACCGACGAGCGCCCTGAACATGCCGGCTGAAAACGCGCACATCCGCAACTTCTGCATCATCGCCCACATCGACCATGGAAAGTCGACGCTGGCCGACCGCCTCCTGGAAAAGACAGGCACGCTGACCAAGCGTGAGGCGCAGGCTCAGTTCCTCGACAACATGGACATCGAGCGAGAGCGGGGCATCACCATCAAGGCCCAGTCCGTGCGGATGACGTACACCGCGAAGGACGGCCAGAACTACGTCCTCAACCTCATCGACACGCCGGGACACGTGGACTTCGCCTACGAGGTGAGCCGCAGCCTCGCCGCGTGCGAGGGCGCGCTGCTCGTCGTGGACGCGACCCAGGGCGTGGAGGCGCAGACGCTGGCCAACGTCTACATGGCGCTGGACCACAACCTCGAGATCATCCCGGTCATCAACAAGATCGACCTGCCCAGCGCGGACGTGGACCGCACGCGCGGGGAGATCGAGGACGTCATCGGCATCGACGCGTCCGTCGCGGTGCCGGCCTCCGCGAAGGAGGGGCTGGGCATCCACGACATCCTGGAGTCGGTGGTGAAGCGCGTGCCGCCGCCGCAGGGGTCGCCGAGCGCGCCGCTCAAGGCCCTCATCTTCGACTCCTGGTACGACAACTACCGGGGCGTGGTGACGCTGGTGCGCGTGCTGGAAGGCACGCTGAAGCTCAAGCAGAAGATCAAGATGTTCAGCAACAACAAGGTCTTCGAGGTGCAGGAGTTGGGCGTGTTCAGCCCGTTCTCGCGCCCGGTGACGCAGCTCATGGCGGGCGAGGTGGGCGTCCTCGTCGCGAACGTGAAGGAGCTGCAGGACGCGAAGGTCGGCGACACCGTGACGGAGGAGGCGCGTCCCACGGAGACGGCCTTCCCGGGCTTCAAGGAAGTCAAGCCGATGGTGTTCTCCGGCATCTTCCCGGTGGACTCCGCCGACTACGAGAACCTGCGCGACGCGCTGGCGAAGCTGACGCTCAACGACTCCGCCTTCACCTACGAGCCGGAGTCCTCCACGGCGCTGGGGTTCGGCTTCCGCTGCGGCTACCTGGGCCTGCTCCACATGGAGATCGTCCAGGAGCGCCTGGAGCGCGAGTACAACCTCAACCTCATCACCACGGCGCCGTCGGTGGTCTACCGGATCACCACCAGCAAGGGTGAGGTGATGCTGGTGGACAACCCGGCGAAGCTGCCGCCCACGCAGAACATCGAGAAGTTCGAGGAGCCCATCCTCACCTGTCACATCCACGTGCCCAACGAGCACCTGGGCGCCATCCTGAAGCTGTGCCAGGACCGGCGCGGCGTGCAGAAGGACATGAAGTACCTGGGCTCCAGCGGCACGCGCGTGCAGGTGACGTACGAGATGCCCATGGCGGAAGTCGTGTTCGACTTCTTCGACCGCCTCAAGAGCGTGTCGCGCGGCTACGCGAGCCTGGACTACGAGCTGTCCGCCTACGCGGAAGCGGACCTGGCGAAGCTGGACATCCTCATCAACGGCGAGCCGGTGGACGCGCTCAGCGTCATCGTGCACCGCGAGCGCGCGTACCTGCGCGGCCGCGAGGTCTGCGAGAAGCTCAAGGAAGTGATTCCCAAGCAGATGTACGAGGTGGCCATCCAGGCCGCCATCGGCGCGAAGATCATCTCCCGCGAGACGATCTCCGCCATGCGCAAGAACGTCCTTGCCAAGTGCTACGGCGGCGACATCAGCCGCAAGCGCAAGCTCCTGGAGAAGCAGAAGGAGGGCAAGAAGCGCATGAAGCAGGTGGGCACGGTGGAGATTCCGCAGGAAGCCTTCCTCGCGGTCCTCAAGACGGAGCAGTAGCCCCATGAGCACGGCCAGTCCTTCCTTGAAGCTGGGAGCGGCCATGGCCGCGCGCCGCACCCCGGAGCAGCTCAAGGCCCGCCGCCAGCTGATGTGGCGCGAGCTGCTCACCAGCCTCTGGGCCCCGCTGTGCGGCGTGGGCCTGGCGTTCATCCCCTACGTCACGCTGATTGAAATGGCGCCCGGCACCGCGTCCTGGGCCCAGCCCCTGATGAAGGGCTTCGGCCTCCTGATGGTGCTGGCCTTCGTGGGCCTGCTGGTGTGGCGCAACGCCTCCAAGAAGGAGTCGCAGTTGCGCACGCTGCGCCACGAGGCGCGCGAGCTCATCTCCGAGGACGAGCGCATCCTTTCGCGCGTGGGCACGAAGGTGTCCCCGGCCGCGGCGGACCGCATCACCGAGCAGGCCCTGCGCGTGGAGTCGGCCTCCGTCGCGGGCAACGTGGAGCTGCTGCGCACGGAGACGCAGGCCCTGGAGAAGCTCACGCAGGAGCACCTGGGCGCGTACCGCAAGCAGTCCGTCTGGGACTTCGTGGGCGGCTTCGGCAAGGCGCTGCTGATTGCTTTGGTCATCCGCACGGTGCTGGTGGAGCCGTACCGGATTCCCTCCGGCTCCATGCTGCCCACGCTGCAGATTGGTGATCAGGTCTTCGTGAACAAGTTCATCTACGGGGTGCGCGTCCCGTTCATGAACGTGGTGCCGTTCCGCATCGTGCGGGCGCCCGAGCGCGGGGACGTCATCGTCTTCAACAACCCCGTGGACGAGTCCAAGGACTTCATCAAGCGCGTCATCGGCATCCCCGGCGACACGGTGGAGATCGTCGACGGCGTGGTGCGCATCAACGGCGAGCCGCAGCCGCGCACGCTGGTGTCGGCGGACTTCGTGGTGCACAACCAGGACGACATGACGGGCCGCTGGTTCGACCAGGAAGAGGTCCTCTACCGCGAGGACCTGGGCGGCGTGGTGCACTCGTCGCTGCAGCACCCCATGCGCCTGCCGGGCCGCGAGCACGAGGGCCCCTACACGGTGCCCGCGGACAGCGTCTTCGTGATGGGCGACAACCGGGACAACAGCGCGGACAGCCGCTACAACCTGGGCGGCCCGGGCGGCGCCGAGGTCGCCTACGTGCCCTACGGCCACATCAAGGGCAAGGCCATGGTCGTCTGGCTGTCGCTCGGGTGGGGGGGCCTGCTGGGCAACCTGTTCGGCGGCACG
Source organism: Corallococcus macrosporus (assembly GCF_017302985.1). Classification (NCBI taxonomy): domain Bacteria; kingdom Pseudomonadati; phylum Myxococcota; class Myxococcia; order Myxococcales; family Myxococcaceae; genus Corallococcus; species Corallococcus macrosporus. The sequence goes on along the minus strand of NZ_JAFIMU010000006.1, from coordinate 113,935 downwards.
GGCCTGCGGGTGGACCGGTTCTTCGAACCGGTACGCTGACGGACGCTGGCCGGGTCGCCACCACGCGCCGTGCTTGACGCAACGTGCGGCGCGCGGTACGCGGCGGCCCCGGCCCCATGAGACATCTTCTCGGAATCGCAGGCTGGCGTCGGGACGAGCTGGAAGCGCTGCTCGACCGCGCCCAGGCACACCTGCCCGGCGGACCGGATGCCTCGCACGTGTTGCGCGGCCGCGTCGTGGCGAACCTCTTCTTCGAGGACTCCACCCGGACGCGCTCCTCCTTCGAGGTGGCCGCGCGGAAGCTGGGTGCGGACGTCCTCAACTGGAGCCACGCGGGCTCCTCCGTGTCCAAGGGCGAGACGCTCCTGGACACCGCGCGCAACATCGAGGCCATGGGGCCGGCGATCATCGTCATCCGCCACCGCTCCTCCGGCGCGCCGCACCTCGTCGCCCGGCACGTGAAGTGCGCGGTGGTGAACGCGGGCGACGGCGCGCACGAGCACCCGTCCCAGGCCCTGCTGGACGCCTTCACGCTGCGCCAGCGCTGGGGCCGCCTGGACGGGCGCACGGTGCTCATCGTGGGTGACGTGCTGCACAGCCGCGTGGCGCGCTCCAACCTCGTGTGCCTCAAGGCCCTGGGGGCCCGGGTCGTGCTCTGCGGGCCGCCCACCCTCCTGCCGCCAGGGCTGGAGGAGATGGGCGGTGAAGTGACGCACCAGCTGGATTCCGTATTGCCCCAGGCGGACGCGGTGATGTGCCTGAGGCTGCAGACGGAGCGCATGTCGGAAGCCTTCCTGCCGTCCCAGCGGGAGTACTCGCGGCTGTTCGGTGTCACGCCCGCCCGCGCGGAGCGGATGAAGCCGGAAGCCCTCGTGCTGCACCCGGGCCCCATCAACCGCGGCGTGGAGCTGTCGCCGGCGGTGGCTGACGGGCCCCGCAGCGTCATCCTGGAACAGGTGGCCAACGGCGTCGCGGTGCGCCGGGCCATCCTGGAGGCGTGCGCATCATGACGACGGTGCTCTTCCAGCGGGCGCGCGTCATCGACCCGCGCAATGGCGTGGACGGTGTGCGCGACGTGCTGGTGACGGACGGCCGCGTGGCGCAGGTGTCGGAGGCGCCGCTGCCCGCGCCCCAGGACGCGCGCGTGGTGGACGCCACGGGCAAGTGGCTGGTGCCGGGCTTCATCGACCTGCACGTGCACCTGCGCGAGCCGGGCGAAGAGGGCAAGGAGACGGTCCTCACCGGCTGCCGCTCGGCGGTGGCGGGCGGCTTCACCGGCGTCGTGGCCATGCCCAACACCAAGGTGGTGAACGACAGCGCGCTCGTCACGGAGCTGGTGCTGTCGCGCGCGCGGGACGCGGCCCTGTGCCACGTGTACCCGGCCGGTGCCATCACCAAGGGGCTCAAGGGCGAGGAGCTGTCGGAAGCGGGCGAGCTGATTGGCGCCGGCTGCGTGGCCCTCACCGACGACGGCCGCCCGGTGATGAACGCGGGCCTGATGCGCCGGGTGCTCCAGTACGCCACCCAGTTCGACGTGCCGGTCATGGTCCACGAGGAGGACCTCACGCTGTCCGCCGGCGGCGCCATGCACGAGGGCGCCACGTCCACGCGGCTGGGCCTGCGCGGGATTCCCGCCTCCGCGGAGGTCGCCATGGTGGCGCGCGACCTGGTGCTCCTGGAGGAGACGAAGGGGCGCCTGCACGTGGCGCACGTGTCCTGCGAGGGCAGCGTGCGGCTCATCCGCGAGGCGAAGAAGCGCGGCCTGCGCGTCACCTGCGAGGTGGCGCCGCACCACTTCACCCTGGATGACCGGGCGGTGGGGGACTACGACACCCACGCGAAGATGGCGCCGCCGCTTCGAAGCGACGCGGACGTGAAGGCGCTGCGCGAGGCGCTGGTGGACGGCACGGTGGACGCCATCGCCACGGACCACGCGCCGCACGGCGTGTCCGACAAGCTGGTGGAGTTCGAGAAGGGCATCAACGGCATCGTCGGGCTGGAGACGGCCCTGGGGCTCACCCTGGCGCTGGTGCACGAGGGCGTGCTCACCCCGCGCCGGGCGGTGGAGCTGCTGTCGGACGGGCCGGCGAGGGTATTCAGCCTGCCGGGCGGTCACTTGGCGCCTGGTGCCCCGGCGGACATCACGCTTGTGTCTCCTTCAGAGGAGTGGACGGTGGATGCCCACCGGTTCTATTCCCGCAGTCGCAACACGCCCTTCCACGGGCGCACGCTGAAGGGTCGCGTGACGCAGACGTGGGTGGGCGGCCGGTGTGTGTTCGAGGACGGTCAGCTCAAGGAGTCGCGGTGATGACGAAGCGGGCGGTGCTCGCACTGGCGGATGGCACCACGTTCGAGGGACGCGCCTTTGGCGCTTCCGGCGAGACGGTGGGTGAGGTGGTCTTCAACACGTCCATGTACGGCTACCAGGAGATCCTCACGGATCCCTCGTACGTGGGGCAGATCGTCACCATGGCGTACCCGGAGATGGGCAACATCGGGGCGAACGCGGGCGACGAGGAGGCGGGCCTGCCGCACGCGGTGGGCATGGTGGTGCGCTCGCTGACGAAGACGCCCTCCAACTGGCGCGCCCAGGAGACGCTGGACGCGTACCTCGCGCGCCACGGCCGCGTGGGCATCGAGGGCGTGGACACCCGCCGGCTGGTGCGCCACCTGCGCACGCACGGCGCCCAGACGGGCATCATCTCCACGGAGAACGTGTCCGCCGCCGCCCTGTCCGAGCGCGCGCGCAGCGCCGCGGGCATGGAGGGCCTGGACCTGGCCACGGGCGTGTCCACCAAGGAGCCCTACGTCTTCACCACGCCGACGCCGGACGTGTTCCTGGGCACCGGGGACAAGCAGCCGGAGCCGGAGCTGAAGTACGACGTCATCGCGTACGACTACGGCCTCAAGCGCTCCATGCTCCAGTACCTGGTGGACGTGGGCTGCCGCGTGACGGTGGTGCCGTCGCACTTCACGGCGGAGCAGGTGCTGGCGAAGAAGCCGCACGGCGTCTTCCTGGCCAACGGCCCGGGCGACCCGGCCGCGGTGAAGGGCGCGGATCGCACCGTCGCGGCGCTCCTGGGCAAGGTGCCGGTGTTCGGCATCTGCCTGGGGCATCAGATCATGGCGCTGGCGCTGGGCGGCCGGACGTACAAGATGAAGTTCGGCCACCGCGGCGGCAACCAGCCCGTGAAGGACCTCACGACGGGCAAGGTGGAGATCACCGCGCAGAACCACGGCTTCGCGGTGGACGACGCCAGCCTCAAGGGCAAGGCCGTCGTCACGCACATCAACCTGAACGACGGCACGGTGGAGGGCCTGGCCGTACCGGACGCGCGGGCCTTCAGCGTGCAGTACCACCCCGAGGCTTCGCCCGGCCCTCACGACGCGCGCTACCTGTTCAGCCGCTTCGCGACGCTGATGGCGGGTTCGTAGGAAGAAAGCTCGCAACGGCCATGGACACCGCGCTGACCCCGTTGTCGTACCAGCCGTACCTGGACCAGCTCATCGCCTTCGGCTCCTCGGAGGCGCGCAAGCCGGACCTCCTGGAGGCGAAGGCGGAGTACTTCCGCCTCACCGGTGAAGTCTTCGAGGACGACAAGTTCTTCGAGCTGCGCATGGCGTCGTTCCTGGACTACTACCTCTACGACCGCGTCTCGCCGCTCACGGGCAAGACGCCGGCCGCGGAGCTGTACGAGGAGCGCCAGAAGTCCGCGCCGCCCGAGGAGGCCAACGCCTTCCGCAGCTTCACGGAGACGGTCCACGGCCTCTTCGAGGTGCGCAAGCTGGGCAAGGGCATGGTCCGCCTGCGCGAGCTCTTCTCCGGCAAGGACTTCGACGTGACGGAGCGCCGCCACATTGCGGGCCTGGAGACGGGCGACGTGCTGGAGGCGCGCCTCGTGCCCTTCGGCGGCCACCTGCTGTTCTCCTCTGCCTTCTGCTACCACCCGGCCATGGCGTTGAAGGCCATCAAGGCCGAGGTGAAGCGCCGCAAGAAGAAGGAGCCGGAGCGCCCCGCCAAGGACCTGGTGTGGGAGTGCGCCCGCCGGGCCCTCAACGTGGAGCGCTACCGCCAGCTCTCCGTGGAGAAGCTCTACGACTTCGAGCAGAAGGTCCTCTAGGGCCTTCCGCCCGTGAAGCCTCCACCGCGTGAATCAGACGCGGTGGATGCTCATGAGGTTGGTGTTGCCCGGCACGTTGAGCGGCACGCCGGCCACCAGGATGAAGGGGGCGCCGGGTTCGCAGAAGCGCTGCTCGAGGCAGAGCCGGCGCACCTGCTTGAGCATGGCGTCCGTGGAGCTGACGCGCTTCACCAGGTGGCCCGTCACGCCCCAGTACAGCGCCATCCGGTTCACCGTGTTCGCGTTGGGCGTCAGCGCGAGGATGCGCGCGCCGGGACGGAACTCGGAGATGAGGCGCGCGGAGTGGCCGCTCTCCGTGTACGCGATGATGGTCCCGATGCCCAGCTGCCGGGACGCGGCCACCGCCGCCGCCGCGATGCCGGTGCCCAGGTCCTCCGAGCGCTCGAAGGGCGAGTGGGGCAGGGTGATGAGGCTGGTGCGCTCCGTCTCCTCCACGATGCGCGCCATGGTGGCCACCGCGTCCACCGGGTATTTGCCCGCCGCCGTCTCACCGGAGAGCATCACCGCGTCCGCGCCATCCAGGATGGCGTTGGCCACGTCGGACACCTCCGCGCGCGTGGGCCGGGCGTTGAGCACCATGCTCTCCAGCATCTCCGTCGCGACGATGACGATGCCGCCCATGCGGTTCACCTGCCGCACGGTGCGCTTCTGGATGGCGGGCAACTGCTCCAGCGGCATCTCCACGCCCAGGTCGCCGCGGGCCACCATCACCCCGTCCGACTCCGCGGCGATGGCCTCCAGGTTCTCCACCGCCTGGGGCTTCTCAATCTTGGAGATGAGCGGCGTCTTGTTCTTCGCCACCAGCGCTCGCGCCTGGCGCACGTCCTGCGCGGTGCGCACGAAGGACAGCGCCACGTAGTCCACGCCCACCTCCTGGCCGAAGGCCAGGTCCACCTTGTCCTTCTCCGTCAACGTGGGCACCGACATGGCCGTGCCGGGCAGGTTGAGGCCCTTGTGGTCCTTGAGGAGCCCGCCCACCTCCACGCGGCAGGACACGTCCTGGCCGCTCACCTTCAGCACGCGCAGGCGCACCCGGCCGTCGTCCAGCAGCACCTCGTGGCCCTTCTCCACGTCCCGGGGCAGCGAGCGCACCGGCGTGGGGATGACGTTCCCCTGGCCCATCACCGAGCGCGTCGTCACCGTCACCAGGTCGCCCGTCTTCACCGCCATCTGGCCGCCCTCGAAGCGGCCCAGGCGCACCTTGGGGCCCTGCACGTCCTGGAGGATGGCCACCGGCACACCCAGCTTCTTCGACACCGCGCGGATGCGCTGGACGCGCTGGCGGTGCTCGTCGTGCGTCCCGTGAGAGAAGTTGAGCCGGGCCACGTTCATGCCCGCCTTCACCAGCCCCTCGATGACTTCCTTCGAGTCCGACGCCGGACCCAGCGTGCAGATGATCTTCGCCTTGCGCATAGGACCGCCCATCCTAGCCTCACGGGGTGGGCGGCTTGACAGGCTTGCGCCCGAAGGACTAACTCTTCGCTTCACGCGCCGGGCGGAAAGTTACCGCGAGCTGGCGCGCGCCATTCGTGGCGCTCTCAGACGCTTGAGACGAAGAAAGCCCGGCTACCCTGGGAGGGGGGGCCGGGCTTTCATCGTTCCGGGGTGTGGGGCTTCCGGGGGCTAGAGGTCGATCTCCTGGCCCTTGCCCGTGGGCGCCATCAGCGGCTCGTCCTTGACGGAGTGGTCCATGCCGATGTCCTCGGACGGAGGCTTCGGGTGGCCCGCGCTGGGGCCCATGGGAGGCGGCGGGGGCAGGGGACCCATGTCCTCCCCCCCCTGGCCGCTGCCGCCCACGCCCAGGTCCTGCTGCTTCTGCAGGGCCTCGATCTCCGCGCGGGTGATGCCCGCCAGCGCCAGCACCTTGCGCGTCACGCGGATGCGGGCCTGGCTGTGCATGGCCATGGCGATGGAGTCGGAGGGCCGGGCGTCCAGCGCCAGCTCCTTCTTGCCCTGCTGCAGGAAGACGCGGCCGGAGTAGACGTTGTCGCGCAGGTCGTCGATGCGGACCTCCGTCACCTTGCCGCCCAGCTTGGACACCACGTCGTCCAGCAGGTCCTGCGACAGCGGCTGGGGGGGCGGACGTTCCGCGAGGCGGAAGGCGATGGAGACCGCCGCGCCCTCGTCCACGAAGAGCGGGAGCACCGTCTCCCCGTCCTTGGTGGTCAGCACGACGGCGTGCGTCTGCGCCTCCATCAAGGGCACCACGTCCTTCACTTCCAGCTCCACCAGCTCCGAGCACGCCTTGGGATCAGCGCCCTTCTCGGTGATGCAGGGCTTCTCTCTCTTCCCTTCGGCCGTCTCGGAGGCGGCGATGGCGCCGGGGATCCCGAACGCGGGAAGGAACAACGCTCCCCCCAGCGCCAGCACCACGGCCGTGAACGGAGCGACGAAGAAATTGGCGCGGTTGGACGTTTTCACATCCCTAAGCTACGCACCTGTCCCTTCACCGGGAGGGCAGCGCCCCCCGGCCGTCGCGAGCGGCCCCCGGGCCCTGGCCCACCCGGCTGGAGAGCAGGCGGGCAGGCGGGAAGAGGGGGCGCGGGACGACTAGCGGTCGTCTTCCTCGGCCTCTTCGTCGTCGTAGTCCTCGTCGTCCTCGGACTCTTCGTCGTCCTCGTCCTCGTCGACGTCGTCCTCGTCGTCCTCCTCTTCGTCTTCGTCCTCGTCGTCGAGTTCGTCCTCGAGCTCCTCGGCCTCGAGCGTCATCGTCACCGCGAACTTCTTGCTCAGGGTGGCGATCTGCGCGCGCATCTCCGTGAGCGCGGCGACGAAGTCCTCCGTGAGGTTGGCGGGCGCCTTCGCGTCGCAGTGGGGACAGACAATCTTCTCCGTCCCCTCGATGAGGTCCTGGGCTTCCAACTCGAAGCTGGCCTCGCACTTCTGGCAGGTGAAGTCGATGCTCATGGTCGGGCGCGGCATACAAAGCCGGTGAACATGCTGTCAACGGCTGAGACGGGGAGACGTGGAACAGGCGGTGGGCTTCCACTACGTTCCGTCGGATGGACCTGCCCAAGACGATGCTGCATGCGCTCCATGACCAGGCCGCGCGGCTGGAACACCGCCCGGCGCTGTGGTCCCACCATGGAGGCGCCTATGTCCCCACCTCGTGGTTCGACTATGCCCAGCGCGTCAAGCGCTTCGCCCTGGGGCTGCACGCGCTGGGTTTCCGGGAAGGCGACCCGCTGGGCCTCCTGAGCTTCAACCGCGAGGCGTGGCACGTCGCGGACCTGGGGGCCATGGCCCTGGGCGGCGTGCCGGTGGGGCTCTACACCACCAGCAGTGTGGATCAGCTCGTCTACATCCTGGGCCACTGTGAGGCGCGCTTCCTCCTGGTGGAGAACGCGAAGCACCTGGCCACCGGTCTGGAGGTCCAGAAGCGGCTGCCCGCGCTGAAGCACCTCATCGTCGTGGACGCGCCCACGCCCCTGCCGGACGGCGTGCTGCGCTACGCGGACGTGCTGGCCTCCGGCGCGAAGCAGGACGAAGACCCCTACTGGGACAGCGTCCACGCGCTGCACCCGGACGCCCTGGCCACGCTCATCTACACGTCCGGCACCACCGGCCAGCCGAAGGGCGTGGCGCTCAGCCACCGCAACCTCGCCTGGACGTCGAAGCAGCTGGGCGACACCATGGGCTTCAAGGACATGGAGGACGAGCGGCTGGTGTCGTACCTGCCGCTGTCACACATCGCGGAGCAGATCGTCTCCCTGCACAGCCCGCTGCTCATGGGCACGCAGGTGTACTTCGCGGATTCGCTGGACGCGCTGGGCAAGAACCTCACGGAGGTGCGCCCCACCATCTTCTTCGCGGTGCCGCGCGTCTGGGAGAAGTTCAAGTCGAAGGCGGAGGAGGGGCTCGCCGCGCAGCCGCCCCTGAAGCGCCGGCTGGTGGAGTGGGCCCGCGCCACGGCGCTGGAGCGCAACACGCGCGTGCTCAACCAGGAGCGCGTGCCTTCGTTCATGGAGGCCAAGTTCGCGCTGGCCCAGCGGGTGGTGTTCCAGCCCTTGAAGACGCGCATCGGTCTGGACAGGGCGAGGCTGTTCTCCACGTCCGCGGCGCCCATTGGCCGGGACGTGCTGGACTTCTTCGCCTCCATCGACGTCGTGCTCCTGGAGGTCTGGGGCATGACGGAGGTGACCGGCCCCGCCACGGTGAGCACCGCCGAGTGCGCCCGCCTGGGCACGGTGGGCCGCCCCATGCTGGGCGTGGAGGTGCGCATCGCGGAGGACGGGGAGATCCTCGTCAAGGGCGGCAACGTGTGCCTGGGCTACCACCGCAACCCGGAGGCCACGCAGGAGCTGCTGGCGGACGGGTGGCTGCACACGGGTGACGTGGGACAGCTGGATGCCGAAGGCTTCCTGCGCATCACCGGCCGCAAGAAGGAGATCATCGTCACCTCCGGCGGCAAGAAGACGTCTCCCGCGAACATCGAGGAGCTGATCAAGGCCGTCTCCCCCGTGGGGCACGCGCTGGTGGTGGGGGACCGCCGCAACTACCTGGTGGCCCTGCTGACGCTGGAGCCGGACCGGGCGCGGAGGCTTGCACGGGAGAAGGGCTGGCCGGAGGACGTGGCCACGCTGGTGAACGACCCGCGGCTCCAGCAGCACCTGCACGAGGCCCTCGAGCGGGACGTGAACCCGAAGCTGTCGCGCTTCGAGGGCATCAAGCGCTTCCGCGTGCTGCCGGGGGAGTTCTCCATCGACGGCGGCGAGCTCACGCCCAGCATGAAGATGCGCCGCAAGGTGGTGGAGCAGAAGTACGCGGACGTCATCGACGCGCTCTACAGCGAGCCGGGGGGCGCGGCCGCGGCCCACGGGTAGGGCAAAGCGAAAGGGGCGGAGGACTCAGCTTCGAGTCCTGCGCCCCTTCGTGCTTCAGTGGCTGAGACGGCCAGCGACTACTTGGCGCTGGTGCGCTTCTCGCGGGCGACGTAGTCGCGGCGCGTGGAGCCCGTGTAGACCTGACGGGGCCGGGCGATCTTCTGCTCGTTGTCCGTCACCATCTCCTCCCACTGCGCGCACCAGCCCACCGTGCGGGGGATGGCGAACAGGACGGGGAACATCTCCGCCTGGAAGCCCATCGCCTCGTAGATGAGGCCCGAGTAGAAGTCGACGTTGGGATACAGCTTGCGCTTCACGAAGTACTCGTCCTCGAGCGCGATGCGCTCCAGTTCGAGCGCGATCTCGAGCAGCGGGTTCTTGCCGGTGACTTCGAAGACCTCGTCCGCCACGCGCTTGATGACCTTCGCGCGCGGGTCGTAGGACTTGTAGACGCGGTGGCCGAAGCCCATGAGCTTCTTCTCGCCCTCGCCGCCCTTCACCTGCTTGATGAACTCCGGGATGGCGGACTTGGTGCCGATCTCGCGGAGCATGCGGAGCACCGCCTCGTTGGCGCCGCCGTGCAGCGGGCCGTAGAGCGCGCCCACGCCCGCGGCGACCGCGGAGTAGGGGTCCACCTGCGACGAGCCCACCGTGCGCACGGACGTGGTGGAGCAGTTCTGCTCGTGGTCCGCGTGCAGGATGAAGAGGACGTCGAGCGCCTTCTCCAGCGTCGGGTGCACCTTGTACGTCGTGGTGCCGATGCGCTTGATCATCGCCAGGAAGTTGGCGACGTAGGACAGGTCGTTGTCCGGGTAGACGTAGGGCAGGCCCATCGAGTGCCGGTACGAGAACGCGGCGATGGTGGGCATCTTCGCGATGAGGCGCGTGATCTGGATCTCACGGCTGCGCGCGTCGCGGATGTTCTTCGCGTCCGGGTAGAAGCCGGACAGGGCCGCCACTGTGGAGCCCAGCATGGACATGGGGTGCGCGTCGTAGCGGAACCCGTCCATGAAGGACTTGATGTTCTCATGCACCAGCGTGTGGTGCGTCACGTTGTGCGTGAAGTTGTCCAGCTCCGCCTGCGTGGGCAGCTGGCCCTTGAGCAGCAGGTAGGCCACCTCCAGGAAGGTGGACTTCTCCGCGAGCTGCTCGATGGGGTAGCCGCGGTACTCCAGGATGCCCTTGTCACCGTCGATGAACGTGATGGCGCTCTTACAGTTCGCCGTGTTCAGGAACGCGGGGTCGTAACCCATCAGACCGAAGTCATCGCTGCCGGTCTTGATCTGGCGCAGGTCGGGGGTGCGGATACAGCCGTTCTCGATCGGGATCTCGTACGTCTTCCCGGTCCGATTGTCGGTGACGGTCAGCGTGTCCTTGGGCATGGGCGGAGATTTCACAGGGCGGCGGACGCTTTCAACAAAAAAGAACGATAAGTCCGAGAGGCGAAGTTTCCGGTCCGCTCACTTGCTCAGGAATAGCGGATTCCAGAGCGCGCCAGCTGCCGCCAGAAGCCCGGAAAGCTCTTCTCCACGCACTCCGGCCCCGTCAACTCCAGAGGCACCCCGGACAGCACACACAGGGTGGCCGCTGACATCGCCAGGCGGTGGTCGCCCCGGCTGTCCATGGCGAAGCGCGCGGGCTTCGTCTTCGGCGGGAGGATGCGAAGCGACTCACTGTCGGCTCCGGCCGACAGTTCCGTGGTGCCGCCGTAGGCGGTGACCAACGTTCGGATTCCTTCCAGCCGGTCGCTCTCCTTGACCCGCAGGATGCCCACGTCCGTCAGCGTCGTGGGCCGGGGCAGCACGCACGCGAGCGCCGCCAGCGTGGGCAGCAGGTCCGGGCACTCCTTGCCGGAAGCGCGCAGCTCGCCGGTGGCTTCGCCCTGGAAACGCCACGTGTTGGGCGCGTCCGCGGGGATCATCTTCAACCCGACGTCAGCGACCAGCCGGAGGATCGCCTGGTCCGGGTGGGCGCTCCGCGGCTCCGCGCGCTCCACCGTGCCGCCCGTGCGCCAGGCGATGAGCACCAGGTAGCCCAACGACGACCAGTCGCCCGGCAGTGATGGGACGGATTCGGGCGCCTGATAATGCGTGACGGAATAGTGACCTTCGGACTGCTCCACGGTGAAGCCGAAGCGGCGCAGCCACGCCACCGTGAGGTCCATGTAGCCGGCGCTGGTGAGCGTGCCTTCGATCTCCACGCTCCACGCGCGCTTCTCCCGCAGGAACCGCTCCGCGCAGCCCAAGAGCAGGCTGGAGGCGTACTGGCTGCTCTGCGCGCCCGGCACGCGGAACACCGGCGCAAGCTTCGCCGTGTCCTGGGGCGCGTGCAGCTCCACCGGCCACGGGGTGCCCTCGGTGAGCGTCAGGCCGGCGGGGCCCAGGGCCTCTTTGAGCGACGTGAAGAGCGGGCCGTGCGGGCGCTCGCCCAGGCGGGGCGTGCCGGTGAAGCGCACGCGCGCACCGGGCGTCACCGCGGCCTGCGTGACGAGGATGCGGAAGGGAGCACCGCCGTCCGCGCAGTCCACGTCACGCACGGGGCCGGGCGGCAGGCGCAGGGCCTCCACGCCCCGGCGCAGCACGCGCACGTCCGCGGGAAGGTCCTCGTCCGATTCCGCCTGCACCGACGGCAGCGGCCAGGCGCCCGTGAGGTGTCCCAACACCAGGGCTCGCTGGGCGTCCGACTTCGACACGGGCGGGGTGAGCGGTGAGGCGCTCAAGGCGCTCGGGTCGACGGTGAGACGGCTCGGCGAGGCATGGCTCAAGGGCGGGCTCCACGGGTCCAGGCGGGCCACAGGGCCCGCCACGTCTTCGGCATCACATCCACGACTTCGGCGGTGCCCACCGCGGTGAGCAGCACCATGCGCAGCTCGCCGTTGGCGCCGGCCTTCTTGTCGGCGTCCAGCAGCGCGACCACGTCCTTCAACGGCGCGCGCTGGGAAATTTCGGCAGCGCGGTCGCGGCCGAGCACGCCCGGACCCCGGGCCAGCGCGCGTTCCACTTCATGCGCCACCGGCTCCGGCGTGATGCCCAGGTGCCGGCCCACGTCCAGGGCCCAGAGGATGCCCAGGCCCACCGCGTCGCCGTGCGACAGCTTGAAGCGCGACAGGCTCTCCAGCACGTGGCCGAAGGTGTGGCCGAAGTTGAGCACGCGGCGCAGGCCCTGGTGCTCGTACGGGTCCTTCGCGCAGACGTCCTCCTTCAGGCCGCGCGCGTCCTTCACCAGCTTCTCCAGCGCCGGCGGCGTGCGCACGTAGCGCTTGAAGAGGGACGCATCCAGCGACGCGACCATCTTCCACGCCTCGATGGACCCCTCGCGCACCTGCGCGTCGGACAGCGTGGCGTACAGCTCCGGGCACAGCCACGTCTCATCCGCGTAGTGGAAGACGCCCGCGGGGTTCTTCACCACGCGGCCGCGCACGACGAGGTCCACCGCGCCCTTGCCGCCCAGGCTGCTGTCCACCGCCGCGAGCAGCGTCGTGGGCACCTGCACCAGCCGCACGCCGCGCTTGAGCAGGTGCGCGGCCACGGTGGCGACGTCGCCCACGGTGCCACCGCCCACGGCCACGAGCGTGCCGGAGCGCGGCAGGTTGATCCCGCCCGCGAGCACCTTCTGCAGCGACGCGAGGCTCTTGGCGCGCTCACCGCCCACCAACTGGATGATGGCGCGCGGCTTGCGGGCCTCGATGGCGGGGATGAGCGTGGGGTGGAAGCGCGCGACGGTGCGGTCCACCACGGCGACGCTGCCCTCGGGCAGCTTGGCGACGAGCTTCGTGAAGGAACCCCAGCGGTCGTTGGGGGGGCGGTAGGAACCGGGAGGAAGCGGGCTCATGCGGAGTGGGGGCGGGCGTTGAGTTGCTGGACGAGGTCGGCGATGACGAGCGACACCATGGCCTCCAGCACCGGGACGGCGCGGGGCATGATGCACGGGTCGTGACGGCCGCCCTTGGCGTGATCCGCGAGCGTCGCGGGGGGCTTGAAGAAGGCGCGCACCTGCATGGGCTCTCCGTTGGCGAGCCCACCCTGGATGCCGCCGTACGCGTCCTTCACGGCGTGGAACTTCGTGCCGGGCTGTCCCAGGCGCTGGATCAGATCCGGCGGACCCCACACGACACCGGTGACGGCGCCAATGCTGCCCAGCGCCTGCGCGATGAGCGCCTTCAGCTTGCCGAAGAGGGGCTCGCCCAGGCCGACGGGCAGGCCCTCCACGCGCACGTCGATGGAGCCGCCCAGGCTGTCCCCGGCCTCCTTCGCGGCGAGGATCTGCCGGGACATCTCTTCACGGACGGCTGCATCCGGGCAGCGGGTGGGGTGGGCGTCCACCATGGCGCGGGTGAGGCCCGGCGCCGGAACGGAGGAGATCAGCTCGCCCACCTGGGAGACGTAGGCCACGGTGCTGATGGAGGGCAGGTCGCGCGCGAGGTACGCCTCCGCGACGGCGCCGCCGATGACGCGGCAGAGCGTCTCACGTCCGCTGGTGCGGCCGCCGCCCCGGTGGTCGCGGTGCTTGTAGCGCTCGCGCCACACGGCGTCCGCATGGCCGGGCCGGTCCACGCTGGCCAACTGATTGTAGTCCTGCGAGCGCTGGTTCGCGTTGCGCACGATGGCCGCGATGGGAGTGCCCAGCGTCTTGTCCTCGAAGACGCCGGAGAGGATTTCCACGGTGTCGGGCTCGTTGCGCGGGGTCACCAGGGCGGACTGTCCGGGACGCCGGCGGTCCAGCGCCGCCTGGATCATCTCGCGCGTGAGCGGAACGCCCGCGGGGCAGCCGTCGATGACGGAGCCCAGCGCGGGGCCGTGGCTTTCGCCGAAGGTCGTCAGCCGGAAGAGGGTGCCAAAGGTATTCATGTCGCCGTTTCCCAGAGTTGTCGCTGCCGCCGGGCCTGGGCGACGAACCACGCCGCACCGAGCAGGAGAGGGGTGCCCCCGCGGCGAACGATCTCCGCGGCGACGCGCCGGCCGGGCGCACCGTATGCGATCACCGCCACGCGTGCCCCGTGGAATCGCAGGTTTTCGGGCGGAGCCACGCGGTCCGGCCACGTCCAGACCCAATCCCCGGACAGCGGGGCGTGAATCTCCGCGCGCTTGACGACCCGCAGGGCAAGTCCCTGTTCGGCGGCCACCAGCCGCAGCGCCTGCGTGGAGCCGCCGTCGCCCAGCACCGCGACGTCCTTCGCGCCCAACCGCTCCAGCACCGCGCGCGCCCCTTCCGTGTCGGTGTTGAAGGACTCCCACCGCGCGCCCCGGCGCACCAGCGTGTTGATGGCGTCCAGCGTGGAGCCCGTGTGCTTCGCGAGCCTCATCTTGAACGGGCTCGTCACGGCGAAGCCCGCGTAGTACGGCAGCATCGCGTCCACCACCGCCTCCACCGGTGCGTCCTCCGCCAGGTCGATGCGGTCGAACGGCTGACGGTGGATCCGCGGCGAGCGCGAGTGCGCGATGGACGTGCCCAGGATGCCCAGGCGGAGCGCGTGCGGATCCTTCGCCTTGCGATGCTCGCGCACCACGTCGTCCAGCAGGCGCTGTCCCGGCGCGGCCGTCCACGGGCCGCCCATGGCCACGTACTCCAGCCCGTTCCTGCGCGAGAGCACCGCGCGCGCCGGGATGGCGACAGGCCCCATGCCCAGCACGGTGACGCGCTCGGCGCCGAAGCGCTGGGACAGCAGGGCCTGTGTCTCCAGCAGCGTGTCCAGGTGCGCGGGCCCGTCCATGGGCTCCACGTGCTTCACCAGCGCGTCCGGCGGAATGGGACGGGACCAGCGGCGCAGCGCCTCCGCCGTCGTGAGTGGTCCTTCCGCGTGGTGCGACGCGAGCAGCTTCCCCGGCGGCGCGTCCATGTCCTGCGCGCGCTCCACGTCCCGGTCCACGCGCCACGCGGCCTGGATCCACGGAGCGGGCAGCGGCTTGCCCCGCTCGGAGACGAGCAGCGGCATCACGCGGGCGAGCGCGTCCGGGTCGATGTCTCCGGCGGCGTGCAGGTCGGTCCGCACCTCGATGACGTCCGCGCCGCGCTTGAGCCCATCGCGCGCGAAGGCCACGGCGTCCGCGCCGGTGAGGGTGGGGGGCAGGGTGATGATGCGCCGGGTGGCCATCACGCGGGCTCCTGGACCAGACAGCCCCGGAGGAAGTCCGCCAGGGAGATGGTGGGGACGCGGGCGTGCAGCGCCTCGCGTTCGTGGAACAGCGAGTGCAACTCCTCCTCCAGCGACACGTCCGTGCGCAGCCGGGGGCGCGTGGTGTCCGCCATCAACCGCTCGCGGTACGTGTCGAAGGTGACGGGGACGACCAACGTGAAGTGCCCGGCGAGCGCGTCCGGATGATGCGACAGGAATCCGCCGCCCACCGCCACCACGCTGCCCGGGGGCAAGAGGCCCAATGTCTCGCGCTCGGCGGCGCGGAAGGTGGCGGGGGATTCCGCGACCCAGGTGCGGAGCGGGCGCCCGTGCCGGCGCTCCAGCTCCGCGTCCAGGTCCAGGCCGGGCCGCCCGAGCAGGCTCGAGACGAGCGGCAGCAGGCGGGTCTTCCCCGCGGCGCGGTGCCCGGCGATGACGACGGTCTGCGCGTCGGCCGGGCGGGGGCATGGCCCCGGGGACGTAAGGGCCCCCTGGAGCGCCTGCTGGAGTCTGGGATCTACCGACGCGACGACTTGCGAGACAAGGAGGCGCGGGGCCTCAACGGACGGTGCCGACATAGACGTAGGCGGTTCCAAACAGCAGGGGGTGGGCGGCGCGCTCGCTGTAGGCGCCGGCCTGGTCCATCAGGGAGAGGAAGCGGTCGCCGGCGGGAAAGGCCGCGGCGGTGCGGGGCAGGTACTGATACGCCGCCTTGTTGCCCGTGAGCAGGCCGCCAATCGCCGGCATCACCGTCTTGCTGTAGAAGCGGAACAGCGCGCCGTACGGGCCCGTGGGCTGACCGAACTCCAGCACCACCACGCGGCCTCCGGGGCGCACCACGCGCGCCATCTCCTGGAGGCACTTCACCGGATCATCCACGTTGCGGATGCCGAAGGAGATGGACGCCACGTCGAAGCTGTTGTCCGGCAGCGTGAGCGCCATGGCGTCCTGCACCTGGAACTCGATTTCCAGGCCCGCCTTGGCCGCCTTGGCCGGCGCGCTCTCCAGCATCTCCGGGCAGAAGTCCGTGCCCACCACGCGGCCCGCGGCGCCCACCTTGCGCTTGAACGCCAGCGCCAGGTCGCCCGTGCCAGTGGCGCAGTCGAGCACGTGGCTGCCTTCCTTCGCACCGCTCAACTTCACCGCCGAGCGCCGCCACAGCCGGTGGATGCCGAGCGAGAGGACTTCGTTCGTCACGTCGTAGCGCGTGGCGATGGAGGAGAACATCTGACGGACTTCGGTGCTCATCGCGCCCCCGCGATCTGTGCCGGCCCCGCCGGCGTGTAGAGGTGACGGTCCACCGCGGCGAGCACGCCGGGCAGCCGTTGCATCAACGTAGCGAAATCCCCGGGCGACGTGGCCTGCTGCCCATCACAAAGCGCCTGCTCCGGCCGGGGGTGGACTTCAATCAACAGACCATCCGCCCCGCAGGCCGCCGCCGCCAGCGACATGGGGGTGATGAGTGACGGGATGCCCGTGGCGTGCGACGGATCCACGATGACCGGCAGGTGCGTGCGCTCCTTCGCCCACGCCACCGCGGCCAGGTCCAGCGTGTTGCGCATCGCTGTCTCAAAGGTCCGGATGCCGCGCTCGCACAGGATCACCTGCTCGTTGCCGCCCGCCAGGATGTACTCGGCGGCGTTGAGCCACTCCTGCACCGTGGCGGACAGCCCGCGCTTGAGCAGCACCGGCTTGCGCAGCCGGCCCAGCGCGCGCAGGAGCCCGAAGTTCTGCATGTTCCGCGCGCCCACCTGGAGGATGTCCGCGTGCTGCGCCATGAGGGGCAGTTGCTCCGTCTCCATCACCTCGCTGATGATGGGCAGGCCGTGACGCCGGCCCGCGTCCACCAACAGCTTCAGCCCCGGCTCCCCCATGCCCTGGAACGCGTACGGACTGGTGCGCGGCTTGAACACGCCGCCGCGCAGCAGGTGCGCCCCCGCCTGCGCCACCGCGCGGGCCGCCAGCTCCAACTGCTCCGCGCCCTCCACCGCGCACGGCCCCGCCATCACCACGAAGCCGGGTCCGCCCACCTCCACGCCCCCCACCTGGATGCGGGTGCCGGAGGGATGCGCCGCGCGTAGGACGCGGTGTGCACCCGGGTCACGCCGACCGGCTGGGTCGTCTGGTTGCTGGGCTCCCACGGCGGCTCCCTCGCTGGAGTTACTGGAATTCGTGTTCCATGGAGTTCAAGCGGTTTTGAACTCCATGGTGCATGTATAGCCGAGATCGCTTAGAAGACAATCGAAGCTGATGTCACTTGCCTCCCCCGAGGTGCAGGAGAATGGCTGATGACGCCGCTCAGTCCCGCTGAGGATCCGCGATGGGTCGCCGGGATGATGCCGCTGGCCGGAGTGGATCCGCTGGCTGGAGCGGGCAGCCTGGGCGTGCCTTCCGTCTACTGGGAGCGACCCGTAGCGCGCGAGGCGGTGGCGGGGTGGGGCGAGGCGGGCGTGCTCGAAGCGCATGCACCCGGCGAGCTGCCGGTGGTGCTCGGCGCGCTCGGCCACGACAGCGTGCGGTGGCTGGACGCGGTGTCTCCGCAGATGCCTGGTCCCTGGTTCGGCGGCATGCGCTTCAGCCCGACGCAGCCGGCGGACGGCGCTTGGCGCTCGCACGGTCTGGCGCGCTGGACGCTTCCGGAGGTGCTGGTGTGGCGCGATGGCGGCGCCCTGGCCGTCGCCGTCTTCGCGCCGGACGGGCCTGGCGCGGAGGACGTGGTGCGCTCGCGGCTGGAGCGCGTGCGGGCCGCCTTCCCGCAGGCGTACCGGCATCCGATGGGCGCGCCGGTGGCGCTGCGCACGGCCTCCTCGCGGCCGGACTTCGAGGCGCTGGTGGACCGCGCGGTGGAGGCCATTGGCGCGGGTCAGTTGCACAAGGTGGTGCTGGCGCGGGCGCTGGAGGCGGAGGGGCCGGAGCCCTTCGACGTGGTGGACGTGCTGGCGCGCCTGCGTGAGCAGAACCCTCGCTGCGCCACGTTCCTCTTCCGCGCGCCGGACGGCACGGGCTTCCTGGGCGCGACGCCGGAGACGCTGTGCCGCGTGGACGGGCGGCGGCTGGAGACGGAGGCGCTCGCGGGCTCCGCGGCGCCGGGTGGCGCGGAGGCGCTGGACGCCAGCGACAAGGACCGGCGCGAGCATGACGCGGTGGTGCGCTACATCCTCCAGGCGCTGACGCCGGTGGCGGCGAGCGTGTCCGCGGACGCGCAGCCGTCGGTGCTCGCGCTGAAGAACGTGGTGCACCTGCGCACGGGCATCCGCGCGGAGCTGGCGGACGGCGTGGACACCGCGAAGGTCGTCACCGCGCTGCACCCCACGCCCGCGGTGGGCGGCACGCCGCGCGAGCGCGCGCTGTCCTTCCTGGTGGAGCACGAGTCGCTGGACCGGGGCTGGTACGCGGGACCGGTCGGCTGGGTGGGCCCCGGGCGCGCGCACCTGGTGGTGGCGTTGCGCTCGGCGCTGGTGCGTGGCGCGAAGGCCCGGCTCTTCGTGGGCGCGGGCATCGTCGCGGGCTCCAGCGCGGAGTCCGAGTGGCGGGAGACCGAGATGAAGAGTCTGGCGATGCTGCGCGCGCTGGGGGGCCGGTGATGTCCCTGGACGCCAACCTCAACGTGCTGTGGTCGCGTGCGCTGCTGGAAGAGCTGGTGCGGGGCGGCGTGCGGCACGCGGTGGTGTGTCCGGGCTCCCGGTCCTCGGCGCTGGCGCTCGCGTGCGCGACCACGCCGGGCCTGCGCGTCTGGTCCGTCATCGACGAACGGAGCGCGGGCTTCTTCGCGCTGGGCATGGCGAAGCAGTCGCGCCAGCCGGTGGTGCTGGTGGCGACGAGCGGCTCGGCCGGCGCGCACTTCTTCCCGGCCGTCATCGAGGCGGCCATGGCCCAGGTGCCGCTGATCATCCTCACGGCGGACCGGCCGCTGGAGCTGCAGGGCTGGGGCGCGCCGCAGACGGTGCCCCAGGCGCGCTTCTACGGCGACTTCGCGCGGCTGTTCGCGGACGTGGGAATGCCCGAGGTGAACAGCGCCGCCATCGAGCACCTGCGGGCCACGGCCGCCCGCGCGGTGAGCACCGCGTGCCGCGCGCCCCGAGGCGCCGTGCAGCTCAACGTGCCGTTCCGCGAACCGCTGGCGCCCATCCCGCAGGACTTCGGCGCGGAGAAGCTGACGGCGCTCGCGAGGGAGGGGCGGACGAACGCGCCCATCACCCACATCGCGCAGGCGTCGCGGGCCCCGGATGCAACGGCGCTGGAGTCCGTGCGCGCGCGCATCGCCGCCACCGAGCGCGGCGTCATCGTGTGCGGTCCCCGCGACGAGGACGACGGCTTCGCGGAGGCCATCACCGCATTGAGCCTGGCCACGGGCTACCCGGTGCTCGCGGAGGCCACGTCGCAGGCGCGCTACGGCGGCGGACCGCTGACCGTGTCGCTCTACGACGCGCTTCTGCGCCATGAACCGTTCGCGCGCGGCCACCGGCCGGAGGTGGTGCTGCGCTTCGGTGGAGGCCTGACGCCCAAGTCGCCGCAGCAGTGGCTGGACGCCTCCGGCGCGGACATCTCCGTCTTCAGCGACGAGGGCGCGCTGTACGACCCGGCGCACCGGGCCACGCGGGTGGTGGAAGGCAACGCGGTGCTCGCGTGCCGTGCGCTGACGGAAGGGCTGTCGCGAGGCCCGGGCCGCTGGGCGCAGGACTTCGTGAACGCGGAGCGGGTGGCCCGCAACGCGCTGGAGACGGCGCTCGGCGAACAGAAGGACGCGCTGACCGAGCCCCGCCTGGCGCGCGAGGTGGTGGCGGCGCTGCCGGCGAACGCGCTCTTCTTCGTCTCCAGCAGCATGCCCATCCGCGCGGTGGATGCGTTCGCGCACGGCGGCGGAATCCCGCTGCGCGTCCTGGCGAACCGGGGCGCCAACGGCATCGACGGCATCGTGTCCAGCGCGGCGGGCATGGCCGCGGCGGCCGGAAGGCCCGCGGTGCTCCTGTCCGGCGACCTGGCGCTCCTGCACGACGTGGGCGGGCTCGTCACGGCGGCGCGGGCGCGCGTGCCCCTGACGGTCGTCGTGGTGAACAACGACGGCGGCGGCATCTTCTCCTTCCTGCCGCTGGCGCAGGTGGCGAAGCCGGACGTGTTCGAGGCCCTCTTCGGCACGCCGCACGGCGTGGACCTGTCGCACGCGGCGGCGCTCGCGGGCGCGCGCTTCGAGCGGCCCACGACGCCCGCGGCCCTGCGCGCGGCGGTGCGCACCGGGCTGGAAGGCGGCCTCCACGTGGTGGAGGTCCAGGTGGACCGGGCCACCAACGTGGAAGCACACCGAAACCTCTTCACGCGGATGGCCACCGCACTGGGAGAAGGACCATGGGCGTGACGCTCGCTTATGAAACCTGGGGGGACGGACCCCATACGCTCCTGGCGCTGCACGGCTTCACCGGCAGCGGCGCCTCGTTCGGACACCTGCGTCCGCTGCTCGGCCGCTCCGTGCGCGTCGTGGCGGTGGACCTGCCCGGCCACGGCCGCACGCCGCTGCCGGAGCGGACCGGACGCGACGGCTTCCTGGAGACGGTGGACGCCGTCGTCCAGTTGGCGCGCAAGCTGGGCGGCCACGTGGATCTGCTCGGCTATTCGCAGGGCGCCAGAGTCGCGCTGGGCGCGGCGGTCCAGGCGCCGGAGTGCTTCGGCCGGTTGATCATGGAGAGCGGCTCGCCCGGTCTGCACCGCCGCCAGGAACGCTCCGAGCGGCGCGAGGCGGACGCGAAGCTCGTGGAGTTCATCCGCACGAAGGGCGTGGACGCCTTCGTGGACCGGTGGGAAGCGCTGCCCCTGTTCGACGGCCTGCGCCGCCTGCCGGATCCGGAGCAGGTCGCGCTGCGTGAGCGCCGCAAGGCGTGCACGGCGGAGGGGCTCGCCGGCGCGCTGGAGACCCTGGGCCTGGGCGTGCAGCCGGACTACTGGCCGTCGCTGCACCGCCAGCGGCTGCCCACGCTGCTGCTCACGGGCAGCCTGGACGTGAAGTTCACGACCCTGGCGCGGCGCATGGCGGCGGAGCTGCCGGTGGTGTGGCGTCACGCGTTCGACGGGGTCACGCACGCCCCGCACCTGGAAGCGCCGGAGGAGTACGTGCGCGAAGTGCTCTCGTTCCTCCAGACGCCCTGGTACGAAGCGCCGCAGTTCGAACCCGCCATCCTGGCGCGAGAGGCGATCCACTCGTGACGACCCTGGTGAGCACCCCTCCCGACGCGGCTCCTCCCCGGCCCACGCTGAAGACGTGGCTGATGGCCGTGCGTCCGAAGACGCTGACGGCGGGCGCGGTGCCGGTGCTGGTGGGCACGGCGCTCGCGTACGGCAACGGGGTGGGGCGCCTGTTGCCCGCGCTCGCGGCGCTCGTGGGCGCGGTGCTGATTCAGATCGGCACCAACTTCATCAACGACTACTACGACTTCAAGAAGGGCGCGGACACCGAGGAGCGCCTGGGGCCCAAGCGCGTGACGCAGAGCGGGCTCATCGCGCCGGGCGCGGTGCTGATGGGCGGCCTCGGGTGCTTCGCGCTGGCGACGCTGGTGGGGCTGTACCTGGTGTCGGTGGGCGGCTGGCCCATCGTGGCCATCGGCGTGGCCTCGCTGCTGTGCGGCTACGCGTACACGGGAGGCCCGTTCCCGCTGGCCTACCTCGGGCTGGGCGACCTGTTCGTGCTCATCTTCTTCGGCATCGTCGCGGTGACGGGCACGTACTACGTGCAGGCCGGCGTCGTGAGCCCGGCGGCCTGGTGGGCGTCGGTGCCGGTGGGCGCCATCGGCACGTGCCTCATCGTGGTGAACAACCAGCGCGACGCGAGCACGGACGTGAAGGCCGGCAAGCGCACGATGGCGGTGCGCTTCGGTCAGGGCTTCGGCCGCGCGGAGTACGTGCTGCTGCTCGTGGCGTCCTACGTCACGCCGTTCGTGCTGTTCGCCCGGGGCTACGCGAGCGCCTGGGTCTTCCTGCCGCTCTTGAGCCTGCCGCTGGTGGTGCCGCCGCTGAAGCTGATGCTGAAGGCCGAGGGCGCGGCGCTCAACCCCGCGTTGGGCGGGACGGCGAAGCTGCAGATGGTGTTCGGACTGCTGTTCGCGGTCGGCCTGTACCTGCGCTGAAGGGGCGTCATGCGCATCACCGACGCGACGCTCACCCCGCTGCACCTCACGCTGACGCACCCGTTGAAGACGGCGAGGGGCACCTACGCCACCCGTGACGGCTTCCTCATCCGGCTGCGTGACGAGGACGGCCGCGTGGGGCAGGGCGAGGCGATGCCGCTGCCGGAGTTCGGCACCGAGCCGCTGACGATGACGCACACGGTGCTGCGCGCGTGGCTGAGCTCGCTCAAGGGCCAGTCGCTGGAGGACAGCATCGAGGGCATCGAAGCCACGCTCGCGCCGTCGGCCAGCGAGGAGCTGCGCCAGCGCGGTGCGCGGATCCGGCTCATCGATCCCGGAGAGCCCGTCCCCGCCGCGCAGCACGGCCTGGAACTGGCGCTGTTGGATCTGGTGGCCCAGCGCAAGGGCGTGCCCCTGTGCTGGCTGCTCGCGGAGGAGGCGCGGCAGGAGGTCCTGGTCAACGCGCTGCTGGGCGCGGAGGAGCCGGAGGCGCTGGCCCGTCAGGCGCGAGAGGCCGTGGACGAGGGCTACCAGACGCTGAAGGTGAAGGTCGCGGGCCGCTCGCTGGACGAGGACGAAGCCCGGGTGCGCGCCGTGCGCGAGGCGGTGGGCCCGCGCGTGCGCCTGCGTCTGGACGCGAACGGCGGCTGGTCCGAACCCGAGGCCAACCGCGCCCTGGACCGGCTGGGCTGGTACGACCTGGAGCTGGTGGAGCAGCCCACGTCCCCGGAGGACCTGCAGGCGCTGTGGCGCGTGCAGCGTCGTGCGCCGTGCATCATCGCCGCCGACGAGACGCTCGCGACGCCCGCGGCCGTGCGCACGCTGCTCACGATGGACCTGGGCGGCGGGCCCGCGGTGGGCGCGGTGGTGATCAAGCCGATGGTGCTCGGGGGGCTGCTGCCCTCCATGGTGGTGGCGCTGCGAGCGGCCCACCTGGGCATGCATGCGTTCGTCACCAGCTCCATCGACGGCGTGGTGGCCCGCGCGGGCGCCGCGCACCTGGCCTCCGCGCTGCCGTCGGGAGAGCTGGCGTCCGGGCTCGCCGTGGGGCGGCTCTTCGCGGACGAACCGCGCGACCATCCCTATCAACCCCACGGGGGACTCGTGCGGCTGCGCGACATGCCCGGACTGGGATTGAACCCGGACTACCTCTGGGACCGCTGAGCTGCGCGGCCATGATCCACGACTGCCCCATCCGCGAAGGCGCGCGCCTGCATCCGGAAGCCGAGGCCCTGCGCTTCGCGGATCAGACGTGGACCTATCGCATGCTGGACGCGGAGGTGACGCGCTGGACCGGAGCCCTGGCCGCGCGCGGAATCGATCAGGGCGAACGGGTGGCGTTGCTGTCCACGAGCCACCCTGCGGTGACCTTCCTCTTCTGGGCCCTGGGCCGTCTGGGCGCGGTGTTCGCGCCGCTCAACGCCCGCCTCACCCCGGCGGAGCTGCGGCCCCTGCTGGAGGACGTCGAGCCCCGGCTCACGCTGGCGCTCAACGCCCTGCGCGACCGGCTTCCCGAAGCGGAGGCCCTGGAGTCCTTCCCGGATGCCGCTTCCACGACCTCCGTCCCCGAGCGCGCCTGGGACGCGGACACGTCCCGGGTCATCCTCTTCACCAGCGGGACGACGGGAAGGCCCAAGGGCGCCGTGCTCACGGAAGGTGCCTTCCGTGCCTCGTGCGCAGCCTCCGCAGCGAACCTGGGCGCACACCCCGCGCCACGCTGGCTGGGCACGCTGCCCCTGTTCCACGTCGGCGGCCTGGCCATGCTCACGCGCACCGCGTACGAGGGCGGCTGCCTCCTCCTGCACGAGCGCTTCGACGCGGACGCGGTCAACCGCGCCATCGACGTGGAGGGCGCTTCGCACGCCAGCTTCGTCGCCACCACGCTGGAGCGCGTGCTGGACGCGAGGCAGGACCGGACGCTGCCCGACACCTTCCAGTACGCGTTGATCGGCGGCGGCCCCGTCCCCACGGCGCTGCTCACGCGGGCCCGGGCCGCGGGACTCCGGGCCCTGCAGACCTATGGCCTCACCGAGGCCTGCTCGCAGGTCACCACCGAGCGCCCCGACGAAGCGGATGGCCGCACCGCGGGGCCGCCCCTGCCGGGCCTGGAGGTCCGCATCGTCGGAACGGACGGCGCGACGCTCGGGGAAGGGCAGGAGGGGGATGTCGAGGTCCGAGGCCCCACGCTCATGGCCCGCTATTGGCGCCAGCGCGAGGCCACGCGCGACGCCTTCCACGACGGCTGGCTGCGCACCCGCGACGTGGGCGTGCTGGACGCGAAGGGACGCCTCACCCTCCTGTCGCGCCGCACGGACCTCATCGTGCGGGGAGGGGAGAACCTCTACCCGGCGGAGATCGAAGCCGTCCTCGCCAACCACCCCGCCATCCTGGAGTCCGCCGTCGTCGGCGTGCCGGAGCCCCAGTGGGGCGAGGTCCCCGTGGCCTTCGTCGTCCTGCGCCCCGGCCACGCGCTGCCCGCGGACCTGGACGCGTGGTGCCGTCAGTCACTCGCGCGCTTCAAGGTCCCCACCCGGTTTGTTGCAATTGAAACACTGCCGCGCAACGCCATGAGCAAGGTGGAGCGCCCCGTCCTCCGGAAACACGCCCTGTCTCATCCCCCGTATCAGCCAGGGTCCTAACAACCCTGATTTCCTGACGGGTGGGGTTCACTGGACTCGGCGAGAAGACCTGTCAGGTCGGGTTATAATATTCCACTGTGGGGGGATCCTGAGAGGAAGCTCACGGTGAGTACCGCAGTGGAAGCAGTGAAGGTGGATGAGCAGTCCGACGCAATCCACATCGAAGCGCATGGCGGCAAGGCCCCCAACGCCATGAAGTGCCCCCATCTGGGGGCCCAGTACAATCCCTTCGCGGGACCTCACGTCGAGGACCCGCATCCGTTCTACGCGCAGCTGAGGCGGGACGCGCCCGTCAGCTACAACCCCATGCTGGGGATGTGGCTGGTGAGCCGTTACGAGGACATCTGCCACGTGTTGAAGGACCCGTCGCGCTACTCGTCGGCGGACCTGGGCAACATGGGCTCGGTGCTGTCCCCGGAGACGCTCTCGGTGCTCGCCGAGGGCTATCCCCTGGCGGACAGCCTGATCAACTCGGATCCCCCCGCGCACACCCGGCTGCGCAAGCTGCTGGGCCGCGGCTTCTCCGCCCAGCGCATCGCCGCGCAGGAAGCCCCCATCCGCGCCGTCTCCGAGGAACTCATCCGCGCCTTCGCGCAGAAGGGGCACGCGGACCTGGTGACGCAGTTCGCGTACCCGCTGCCCGTGCGGGTCATCCTGGGCATGGCGGGCATCCCCCAGGAGGACATGGCGGACATCAAGCGCTGGTGCGACGACTTCTTCCGGATGATCTTCACCCGCGTCCCCGCGGAGGAGCAGCCGCCGCTCGCGCGAAGCTGGGTCACCTTCCAGCACTACGTCGCCCGCCTCATCCGCGCCCGGACCGACGAGCCCAGGGACGACCTGGTCAGCTACCTGGTCACCACCGACGCGGACGGCGAGGCGCTCACGCTGCCGGAGCTGATCATCGCCATCGCCGGCAGCATGCTCGCGGCGGGCCATGAGACGACGACGGCGCTGCTCGCCCAGTGCTGGAAGCAGGCCCTGCTCCAGCCCGGCCTCTGGCAGCGGCTGCGGCAGGACCGCTCGCTGGTGCCGCACCTGATCGAGGAGACGCTGCGCTTCGACTCGGTGGCGCACGGGATGATCCGCACCACCGTGGAGGACGTGGAGCTCGCGGGCGTCGCGCTGCCCAGGGGCTCGCGGCTGCTGCTGCTCTACGCGTCCGGAAGCCGTGACGCCTCGCTGCTGGCGGACGGCGAGCACTTCGACATCTCCCGGCACCACCCGACGCACCTGGGCTTTGGCCGGGGCATCCACTTCTGCATCGGAGCGCCGCTGGCCCGGCTGGAGGCGCTCATCGCCACCAACCTGCTGCTGGACCTGCTGCCCGACCTGCGGCTGGCGGAGGAGACCCCGGACTTCGGCCACACGCAGTCGCTGACCATCCGCACCATCCAGCACCTGCGCGTGGCGTGGACCCCCACCGGGGCCTGAAGCCACCCCCAGGCGCCCGTCCCGCCCGTGGCGTTCCCACGGACGGGCCGGGTGCTTCAGGTCAGCGTCTCAGCACTCCGACGCCGGGTGTCCCCAGGGGTTGGTGCGCGGATACTGGCGCAGCAGCGTGCACAGGCGGTGCGCGGCGACCATCGTCGCGGACGGCCGCGGCGGCTCGGCGTGCATCGCCGTCTGGCCCAACCGGGCCGCCTGCAGTGCCAGCGCGTGCTGGACTTCGGGAGACCAGCGCTTGAATTCGAGCCATTCCATGAGCCTGCTCCTCGTTGAAGGAGCGGCCATTGAACCCGCTTCAAACCCGGAAATCACGACGCCCCGCGTTGACCAGGGGCGTCAGTGACCTCCCGCCGACAGCCCACTCAGGCTTGCGAGGGGGTGGCAGGTCGGCCAATGAGCATCATCATGCCGAACGGGTTCCCCGGGTTGGTGAGCCGCTCGATTTCCCAGATGTAGTCGTCACTCAGACCGTGGGTGAGCTCGCGCATCTCCTCCACGGAGTAGGTGCGCAGACAGGACACCACGCCGTCGAACGCCGCCGCGATGGGGATGAGCGGCATGAGGTAGGTGAGGGCGAGCCGGTCCGCGCGAACCGGACGGATGAAGGGCGTCGTCAGCGGGACGTTGATCAGCGCCGCCGCCGTCATCGCGATGGCAGGCCCGCGCCGCTCCACCAACTCCATGATGGCGATGCCCCGGCGCTGCGCCACGGCGTCCGCCAGCACCTTGCGCGCCATGTCCGGCGGCAGGTGGTGGAACGAGTTGCACATGATCCGGAAGCCCTTGAACGTCGCCGGCACCGCGGTCGCGTCCACCGGCGTCGTCACGTAGTCGATGCGGCCCGGGTTCGCCGCCTTGGCCTTCTCGAACGCGGAGGTCTCCGGGTACAGGTCCGTCAGGAGCGCCGTGGCCTTGTAGCCCTCCTGCGTCTCCAGCATCTCCAGCAGCTTCGGCACCGGCCCCGCGCTGCCCGACGCCATGTCCAAGAGCTGCGTCTCACCCATCGCCGCCATCGCGCCCTTGAGCCGCTTCACGAACTCCGAATAGCGGTCGTCCGACAGGCTCCACACGTACGCCAGGAAGTCCGTCACACCCCGGCGAAGCACCTTCGGGAACCAGGGCTGATCCTCTAATTCAAAAAGTTGCAGTCTGGGCATAATCGCTGGGCGCTCCAAGGTGCTCAGGGGGAGAAAACTCCGTCACTGTCGCCCGGAATCGCGCCACGTACAAGGGGCGCCCCCCAGGGGCATCCACATACATCTGGAGCCATGGAATCCAGACAACCCACACAATTCCTGCCGTTGCCGCGAAACGTTTGAAGCCTTGCAGGAAATCACTGCTCGAAAGGCAGACAGCGGACCGCCAGTGCGGATCCGCGCTGCAAGGTTTCTGGAGGGGTGCGTTTCTTTATCAGACGGTCGGGATGGCGGACCGGGCAGCCAGGATCACGCTGAAGCGGCGTATCCGGAGTGGGGTTGCCGCAGTTTATAGGTATTATTACTTACGACCGAGGGGGGCTTCGGTCGTCCGGTCGCACGGTTCAAAACGGATCAGCTCGCACACAACGGGAGGGAGTAATGGCTCCGGAATCTGTTGATGTGATCGTCGTCGGAAGCGGCCCGGTGGGTGCCATGGCGGCGAACCTCCTGGGGCAGTACGGCCTGCGCACCGTGGTCATCGAGAAGGAGACCACCGCGCACACCCAGTCCCGCGCGATCAACGCGGACGACGAAGCGCAGCGCATCTTCCAGGCCGCGGGTCTCACGGGCGAGCTGGGGCCGGGCTTCCACCCGTGCCTGAAGATGACCTACGTGGACGACGAGATGCGGATGCTCGCCGAGGTGGACTTCACCAAGGTGGAGCGCCCCAACGGCCACCCCATCGGCTCGCTGTTCAACCAGCCTCGCATGGAGGCCGCCCTGCACCGCGGCCTGGAGCGCTTCGCGCACGTCAGCATGTGGCGCGGCCACGAAGTCGAGTCCTTCATGCAGGACGACGAAGGCGTGTCCGTGCGCGTGAAGGACAACGTCAATGGCCGCACCTTGACGGTGCGCGCGCGCTACCTGCTGGCGTGCGACGGCGCCAAGAGCGGCATCCGCCGCCGGCTGGGCCTGAAGCTGGAGGGCACCACGGCGCTGGAGCACGCGCTGGCCGTCTCCGTGGAGACGCAGTCGTCCGCGCCGGACTTCACCTACTACCCCTGCGGCCCGGAGCGCGTGGGCATCGTGACGCGCACCGCGCACGACGAGATCCGCTTCGACACGGTGGTCAAGCCGGGGCAGGACCTGGAGTACGTGAAGACGCCCGAGTACGTGCGCAGCATCATCGCCCCCTTCATCGACCCGGACACCGTGAAGGTGAAGAGCGTCAACCTCTACGCCTACCACAGCCGCATGGCGGAGAAGTGGCGGGTGGGCCGGGTGTTCCTGCTCGGGGACGCGGCGCACCTGATGCCGCCGTTCCTGGGCCAGGGCCTGTGCTCCGGCCTGCGCGACGCGGCGAACCTCACCTGGAAGCTGGCGCACGTGCTGGGCGGCGCGGCGGACGCGTCGCTGCTGGACACCTACGAGGTGGAGCGCCGGCCGCACGCCGCGGAGATGATGCGGCTGTCGGACTCGCTGGGCTCGATGCTGGCGTCGGGCGGTCCGTTCGTGGCCCGCGCGCGCAACGCCTTCATCAAGCTGCTCTACCACATGCCCGTCACCGGTCCGTTCATCCGCGAGTACAAGATGAAGCCGAACCTCTTCCACTCGGAAGGGTTCCTCTTCGGCGGCAAGCGCGGCAAGTCCAAGCAGGCGGCGGAAGGCGCCTACTTCCCGCAGCCGCGCGTGGAGCACGGCGAGGAAGGGGAGCGCCCGCTGGATGACGTCATCGGCCACCGCTTCGCGGTGCTGACTCGGCCGGGTGCGCCCGCGGAAGTCCAGCAGGCCGCCAAGGCGATGGCGGAGGACGTCGGCGGCGTGTGGCTGTCGGTCGCGCCGGCGGCGCGCTCCGGCGCGGGCCGCTCGGGTGAGGTGGTGGACCTGGAGGGCAGGCTGGGCGAGTGGTTCGCCCAGCACGCCGCGGACCTGGTCGTCCTGCGCCCGGACCGCTACGTCTACGCGGCCACGAACCGCGCGGGCGTCAACGCGGTCCACGCATCGCTGAAGCAGGCCGTCCGCCCGCTGACCCGCTGGGGCAGCCGCGGATCTCGCCGGGCGGCGCAGCTCGGCGCCTGAGAATCAGGCGGCGGCGGACTGGAGCAACTGCTTCGCCTTCGCCATGCAGTCGCCGTAGAAGCGCAGGTAGATGTCCAGCGCGCGCGCCCCCGTCTTGCCGATGGTGGCCGCGTGCTCGGGCTTCTGACCCAGCAGCTTGTTGAGCATGACCTCGTTGAGCGCCGTGTGGCCCACGTCCAGCTCCACGTGCTCCTTGATGAACGACAGCGAGTTCATCACGTCCGGGCCCAGCACGCGCTTGCACTGCTCGATGAGCCGGGGCGCGAACACCACCGACAGGTTTTCAATCTCGTACTCGATGGCGACCTGGCCACCGGGCATGGGGCCCGCGATGGTCTCCTCGTGGATCTCCCGGTACTCCTGCATGGCCCGGGTGGGGGCCTGCGCCAGGAGGGCCTCCGCGTCCAGCTTGGGGAAGCGGCGCGCGTTCCAGCCGGCCACCAGGTTCTTCGTGTCCTCCACCATCATCAGGTGGTGACCGGCCTCGTGCTTGGCGTGGGTGATGAGCTTCTCGCCCACGTCCACCATGCCCGCCTTCACACAGGCCTCGCCGGCGCGGCGGATCCACCCGTCCACGGGCTCCGTCATGTAGACGCCCAGGG
This sequence comes from Corallococcus macrosporus, assembly GCF_017302985.1. Taxonomy (NCBI): domain Bacteria; kingdom Pseudomonadati; phylum Myxococcota; class Myxococcia; order Myxococcales; family Myxococcaceae; genus Corallococcus; species Corallococcus macrosporus. Next base: position 83,838 of record NZ_JAFIMU010000006.1, on the reverse strand, counting down.
CACACAGCTGGATGAGGAAGGCCTCCAGCAGGGCGGGATCCACGTTCTCATCCAGCAGCGTCGTCACGTGGGGGCCGGTCGCCAGGAGGTGACGGACGTCGGTGACGTGGGGGAGGTACTGCTCTTCGACGAGGGGCTTGTTCATGGGGTGGGGGTCCTCAACGGGAGTGGGCACCACGGCGCCCGATGGTGAGTTCGCTGATGTGCTCGAGGAAATCCGGGACGAGCTTGGAGGAGATGATCCACAGGTAGGGATCCGGCCCGTCGTGCAGGCCGCACTCCTGGACGTAGTCGCCGCCCTCGTCCTCGCGCAGGTAGAGGAAGGAGGGGCGGTTGCGCGCGGCGTACCAGCGGCGGGCCGCGTCCAGCAGGGCGGAGTACGCGCGCGTTCCATCCCCCAAGAGGGAGAACAGCCGCGTGTTGTCCAGCAGGCGGAAGAGGTTCGCGCCCAGCTGGCCCAGCTCCACCACGGCGGCGGCGCAGGGGACGCCGTCGCGCCGCGCGACCAGGACGGCGCGCTCGCGCTCCATGCCGAAGCTCTTCCACTTCGCCGTCACGGGGCCCATGTCCAGCCGGTCCCGCGTGAGGTCCAGCGACTGCACGTAGCACTCGGGGAACTGCTGGGCGACGGTCGCGGCCAGCAGGCTCAGCTCGCTCGCGGTGGCGGGGCCCACGGAGTAGGGGTGCACGCGGCCGGTCAGCTCGTGGCTGAAGGCCTTCATCTTCTGGATCTTCCGCGTGAAGGCCAGGGACGAACCGGCCTCCATCTGGCGCTGCGCGTACTTCACGTGCGCCTTGTTGATCCACGGGTTGAGGGCCTCCACGTAGGCCACCACCCAGTGGAAGTCCGGGTCGCTCTGCGGGTGCTCGAAGGTGCGCAGGTAGAGGTCGCGCATGATGGCGCCCGCCTCCTTCAACCCCTCCGGCGGCTTGCCGGGCCGCTTCGCCACCTGGTGGCCCAGCCACGCGTGGCGGTACGGCTTGGTGAAGGACAGCGTCGCTTCGATGCCGCGCTCGGACGGCCACACCGCGTTGCAGAACAGCTGCGGCACTTCCGCGGCGCGCTTCGCGAGCGACGCGAAGTTCTGCTTCAGCTCCTCGAACTCCGCCGGGGTGCTGCCGCCCAGGCTGAAGAAGCCGGAGCGGTTGAAGAGGTCCCACAGCTCCTCCACCAGGCCCTCGCTGGTGCGCGTGGCCGGGGACAGCGTCTGGGACACGAAGCGCACCCAGCGCGCCTCGTCGGAGGAGTAGGGCAGCACGCTCAGGCCGCACAGCACGGTGCCGTCCGCGCGGGGGCTGCTCACGTAGCGGATCTCTCCGCGCACGCTCACGCGCTGGCCATCGCCCAGCTCCAGCTCGATGAGGGGCGGCAGCAGACCGGGGAAGAGCAGGTCCTGCGGCTGGCAGCGCATGCACAGGCCGGAGAAGGACAGGTCCAGCACCTCGCGGCGCAGCAGTCCCTGCTCCCGCCAGAGCGGGTGGTGGAACCGGGCGTGCACGCCCTCGGGGGCGGGGACGCGGCGGTGCCAGCGGTGACGGATGCGGAACAGCTGCGCGGGCAGGGTGGTGAAGAGACGGTCACCCTCGCTGCGGCCCGCTTCCGCGCGCAGGCGGTAGGCGGAGTTGTAGCCGATGACGTCGATGTCGTAGGACGGCTCGCCGAAGTCCACCGTCGCATCTTCCGTGCGCCACTCGAGCTGGCCGGTGGAGGCGTGGAAGCGCTCCAGCACCATGCGCACCACGCGGCCCTGGCGGCGCAGCACGCCCTTGTTCCCGGCCGCGCAGATGGCGGTGAAGATGGAGCGGATCCGCTCCGGATCCGAGATGATGTCCTGCACGGGCAGCGCGGAGGCCGCCGGCACCGCCACGCCCTGGCGCAGCGCGTCCGACAGGAAGCCCAGGATCTGCCGGCCCTGCTCCAGCGTCACGCCCACCAGCTGCAACCCCACGGGCGCGTTCGGGACGTCCATGTCCGTACGGATGAAGGCGCCATTGAGCGGTCCAATCGTGGCGCCGTTGCACGCCAGGTACACGGGGAAGGTGCGCGACTCGGTCGTGTCCACCAGCGGCTGCCGCGGGGCCACCCACACCACCGTCGGGGACAGCCGCGTCACCTCACCCAGCACCGCGTCCGGCTGGCCCACCGCGCAGGTGATGGCCGTGGGGCCGGTGCCGTGCAGCGAGTAGCCCGAGTCGTCCAGTGCGGCTTCAGCGGGGGGGAGGGGAATCACGTTGCGCAGCGCGTCGCCACTGCCGAATTCGATCGCATGCCTGAACTTCGAGGACGCCGGGATCCCTCCATCCATCGTCAGGACTCCCCTCTTGCGGGCAGCGGTACCGTTGGTGGTCGGCGATGTTGCGAGCACAACACTTCCTCCCTGATTCACTGGAGACGCTGACGGCTCTGGATTCTGGGTCCTCATCATGGAGATCTCGGCCGTAACAGTCAAATCGAATTTATATGCCGCTGCTGTTTTTCCGCCCGACGCCTTGACTCACCCTGGGTCATAGTTGACCGTCGTTCTACGGGTTTTCCGAGGAGTGATACGGACCCAGCGTGCGCATCCTTATCAGCAAAGTGGCGCGGGGCTGTAACTCTCCTGAACAGGAAAGGTGGGGGAGCCCCGGGCCCGTCAGACAATGGACCCTGGCAGGGGTGGCCGTTATGGTCGGCGCTTCTGGGCTGGGGATGGGAGCCGCGAATGAGCGCAGCGCTGGATGTGAAGGGTTCGCCGGGGGACGCGGAAGCCTCCTCCAGCGGTCAGGGGCTGGAGCCCGTGGACTTCCCGGACGTCTTCCAGGTGGACGTGGCGGTGTCCGTGCGCGACGCGCTGGGGCTGCTCGGCGCGACGCGGCGGCTGCACGGCGTGGAGGTGGCGCTGGAGCTCCCCGAGGATCCGGTCATCGCCCGGGTCAGCCGGCGCCGCCTGGAGCAAGTGCTGCTGCTGCTCGTCGCCCACGCGGTGGACGCGGCGCCGCAGGAAGCCCAGACCGTGCGCGTGGTGGTGGAGCCGCCGGACGACTTTGGCGACGTGGGGCCGCGCTTCCTGGTGGTGATGCCGGGCGTGAGCCTGTCGGAACGGGAGACGCGCTCGGTGGTGCTGTCGCCCCTGCGCGTGGGCAACACCCAGCGGCGCCTGGCCCGGGCCCGGGAGCTGGTGGACGCCATGGGCGGTGAGCTCGGGCTGGAGCGCCTGGAGCAGGGGACGGCCGTGAGCGTCCAGCTGCCGGCGCCGGGGCTCGCCAGCTTCTAGTCCGCCGCCAAATTCCGGAAAAACGATCCTGCTTCCGGACCATTGGCTGCGATAAGCGCGGCACACCCCGGGTGTGACGAACCCAGGGCGGCGTGCGGCCAAACTCCTTGACGACCGGGGGCGGGTTCCCGACTATCCGCCGCCTCTCAAGACCCCGGTCTCAATCAGGAGTTTGCGTTCATGGCGCCTCCCTCTGGCGAGAAGATCACCCTGCAGAACGGCAAGCTGACCGTTCCGAACAACCCGATCATCCCCTACATCGAGGGCGACGGCACCGGCCGCGACATCTGGAAGGCCTCGCAGGCCGTGTTCGACGCCGCGGTGGAGAAGGCCTACGGCGGCAAGAAGAAGATCTCCTGGTACGAGGTCCTGGCCGGCGAGAAGTCCTTCAAGCAGGTGAACAACTGGCTGCCGGACGAGACGGTCGCCGCGTTCCGCGAGTACCTCGTGGGCATCAAGGGCCCGCTGACGACGCCGGTGGGCGGTGGCATCCGCTCGCTGAACGTGGCGCTGCGCCAGATGCTGGACCTGTACGTCTGCCTGCGGCCCGTGCGCTACTTCAAGGGCGTGCCCAGCCCGGTGAAGCAGCCGGACAAGGTGGACATGGTCATCTTCCGTGAGAACACGGAGGACATCTACGCGGGCATCGAGTTCGAGGCCGGCACCGCGCAGGCGGAGAAGTTCCTGGGCTGGCTGAAGCAGGAGTTCCCCAAGGAGGCGGGCAAGATCCGCTTCCCCGCGAACGTGGGCATCGGCATCAAGCCCGTGTCCCAGGAAGGCACGGAGCGCCTGGTGCGCGCCGCCATCCAGTACGCGGTGGACCTCAAGCGCAAGAGCGTCACGCTGGTCCACAAGGGCAACATCATGAAGTTCACCGAGGGCGCCTTCCGCAAGTGGGGCTACGACCTCGCGGCGCGTGAGTTCGGTGACAAGGTCTACACCTGGGACCAGTGGGAGGCCACCAAGGCCGCCAAGGGCGAGGACGCCGCCAACGCGGAGCAGAAGGCCGCGGTGTCCGCCGGGAAGATCATCATCAAGGACTCCATCGCGGACATCACCCTGCAGCAGGTGCTGACCCGTCCGGACGAGTTCGACGTCATCGCCACGCTGAACCTCAACGGCGACTACCTGTCGGACGCGCTCGCGGCGCAGGTGGGCGGCATCGGCATCGCGCCGGGCGGCAACATCAACTACGTCTCCGGCCACGCCGTCTTCGAGGCCACCCACGGCACCGCGCCGAAGTACGCGGACCTGGACAAGGTGAACCCGGGCTCCGTCATCCTCTCCGGCGAGATGATGCTCCGCCACATGGGCTGGCACGAGGCCGCGGACCTGATCATCAAGGGCATGGACAAGGCCATCGCCGCGCGCACGGTGACGTACGACTTCGCGCGCCTGATGAAGCTGGAGACGAAGGAGACCGTGTCCGAGGTGAAGTGCTCGGAGTTCGGTCAGGCCATCATCAAGCACATGTAGTCCCCACCCCAAAGCAGGAGGGCGAAACCATGGCTCACAAGAAGAAGAAGATCGGCCTCATTGGCGGCGGTCAGATCGGCGGCAACCTGGCGCTGCTGGCGGTCCAGAAGAACCTCGGCGACGTGGTGCTCTACGACATCCCGGCGGCCGAGGGTCTGGTCAAGGGCAAGGCGCTGGACATCAACCAGCTCTCCGCGGTGGACGGCTACGACTGCCGCGTCACCGGCTCCACGGACTGGAAGGACGTCGCGGGCTCGGACGTGATCATCATCACGGCCGGCGTGCCCCGGAAGCCGGGCATGTCCCGCGAGGACCTGCTGGACGTCAACCTGAAGATCATGAAGGACGTGGCGGGCAACATCAAGCAGCACGCCCCGGACGCCTTCGTCATCAACGTGGCCAACCCGCTGGACGCGATGGTGTTCGCGCTCCACAAGATCGCCGGCCTGAAGGACAACATGGTCGTGGGCATGGCGGGCGTGCTGGACACCAGCCGCTTCAAGTGCTTCGTGGCCGAGGCCCTGAACTGCTCCATCCGTGACGTGGAGGCGCTCGTCCTCGGCGGCCACGGTGACGACATGGTCCCGCTCGTGCGCCACAGCACCGTGGGCGGCGTGCCCCTGACCCAGCTCATCGCGAAGGACAAGCTGGACGCCATCATCGACCGCACCCGCAAGGGCGGCGCGGAGCTGGTGGGCCTGTACAAGACGGGCAGCGCCTACTTCGCCCCGGCCTCCTCCTCCATCGCCATGGCGGAGAGCTTCCTCTTCGACCGCAAGCGCGTCCTGCCGTCCGCCGCCCTGCTCAAGGGCCAGTACGGCATCAAGGACTTCTTCTTCGGCGTCCCCGCGCAGATCGGCGCGGGCGGCGTGGAGAAGATCATCGAGGTGGAGCTGAACGACGCGGAGAAGGCCGAGCTGAACAAGTCCTTCACCTCCGTGAAGGGCACCGTGGAGCTCGTCAAGCTGTAGTCCGGCTGTCGGTCGGGCCCGCCGGAATCCTGCTGGCGGGCCCCGCCTGATGCCGTGAATGATCCGGGCTTATCCCCCGGCGCACCGTCCTTGCGGCGGTATTTTTCCAAGTTAACTAGCGTGTTGGACTCGCACTGGATCACGGGAGCGGGGCACGTGTCGCGAAGCAGGACTTCGGCGGCCCCCCGTGAAGGCACCCCCCCGGGCGTCCGGTGGTCAAGGAGACGATGATGGCGGCAGCAGCGCGATTCACGGTGGTGGGCGGCGGTCTGGCCGGGCTGATGACGACGATCAAGCTGGCGGAGGCGGGTCACCAGGTGGACGTGCTCTCGCTCGTCCCGGTCAAACGCTCCCACTCGGTCTGTGCCCAGGGCGGCATCAACGGCGCGGTGAACACGAAGGGTGAAGGCGACCACCCGGACATCCACGTGAAGGACACGCTGCGCGGCGGCGACTTCCTGGCGGAGCAGGTGTCCGTGAAGGGCATGTGCTACGCGGCGCCTGGCATCATCTACCTGCTGGACCGCATGGGCGTGACCTTCAACCGCACGCCGGAAGGCCTGCTGGACTTCCGCCGCTTCGGCGGCACCCTGCACAACCGCACCGCGTTCGCGGGCGCCACCACCGGCCAGCAGCTGCTCTACGCGCTGGACGAGCAGGTCCGCCGCTACGAGGCGGAGGGCAAGGTCACCAAGTACGAGTACTGGGAGTGGCTGGGCACGGTGAAGGACGAGTCCGGCCGCTGCATCGGCAGCGTGGCCATGGACCTGCGCACCATGGAGATCCGCACGTTCCCGGCGGAGGCGGTGTGCCTGGCCACGGGCGGCCCCGGCATCGTCTTCGGGCGCTCCACCAACTCCATCATCAACACCGGCACCGCCGCGGGCCGCGCGTACATGGAAGGCGCGCTGTACGCCAACGGCGAGTTCATCCAGGTGCACCCCACCTCCATCCCGGGCGAGGACAAGCTGCGCCTGATGAGCGAGTCCGTGCGCGGCGAGGGCGGCCGCGTCTGGGTGCCCAAGAAGAAGGGCGACACGCGCAACCCCCGGGAGATCCCGGAGAGCGAGCGCTGGTACTTCCTGGAAGAGAAGTACCCCAAGTACAAGAACCTGGTGCCGCGCGACGTGGCGACGCGGGAGATCTTCATGGTCTGCCGCGACCTGGGCATGGGCCTGGGCGGGCGCGACGGCGTGTACCTGGACGTGACGCACATCCCGGCCAAGACGCTCGACGCGAAGATCAAGGGCGTCATGGAGATCTACGAGAAGTTCGTCGGAGATGATCCGCGCCACACGCCCATGGTCATCTTCCCGGGCATGCACTACTCGATGGGCGGCCTGCACGTCTCTTTCGAGGCGGACTCGCGCACCCAGACGCCGCTGGACGGCAGCCCGGTGAACCAGAGCACGCGCATCCCCGGCCTGTACGCGGCCGGCGAGGCGGACTACGCCTTCCACGGCGCGAACCGCCTGGGCGCCAACTCGCTCCTGTCCTGCATCTACTCCGGCATGATCGGCGGCCCGGCGATGGTGTCCTTCGCCAAGAGCCAGACGACCAGCGCCTCGGCGATGCCGGAGAAGTACTTCGCGGACGCGAAGAAGTACTGGCAGGACCGCTTCGCCACCATCAAGGCGATGAACGGGCAGGAGAACCCGTACCAGCTCGCCAAGGAGCTGGGCGAGGTGATGACGGAGAACTGCACCGTCGTCCGCTACAACGACCGCCTGAAGAAGACGGTGGAGACCATCCGCGGCCTGAAGGACCGCTGGAGCCGCGTCAACGTGCTGGACACGGGCGTCGTCGCCAACCGCGCGCTCTCCTACACCAACCAGCTGTGGAACATGCTGGAGCTGGGGGAGGTCATCGCCACCAGCGCGCTCTTGCGCGACGAGAGCCGCGGCGCGCACTACAAGCCGGACTTCTCCCTGCCGGAGCCCAAGTCGAAGGACCCGCGCGAGGATCCGCAGTGGATGGACCTGTGGCGCAAGCGCCACGAGAAGTGGGCGAAGACGACCATCGCCACGTACGCCTCCCAGGGCCCGCAGATCTCCTACCAGGACCTGCCCACGCCGGTGCTGGACCCCGAGCCCCGCTGGTACGCGTAAGGGCGCTCGTTGCTTTTTCGGGCCCGCGCGCTTTTGGCGGCGCGGGTTTCCGCCACCTGATTTGGCAGTGAAGGGAAGGGCAGCCGCACCATGGACACCGCACAGGCCAGCGCCGTCAGCTCGAAGACCGTCACCTTCCGCATCTGGCGTCAGGATGATCCGAACAAGCCGGGTCACTTCGACGAGTTCAAGGTCCCCTACACGAAGGGCGCCAACGTCATCTCCTGTCTGATGGAGATCCAGCGCAACCCCGTCACCGTGGAGGGCAAGAAGGTGGCCCCCGTGGTGTGGGACGCCGCGTGCCTCGAGGAGGTGTGTGGCAGCTGCGCCATGAACATCAACGGCCGGGTGCGCATGGCGTGCTCCGCGCTGGTGGACAAGCTCCAGCAGCCCATCACCCTGGAGCCGATGAAGAAGTTCCCGGTGGTGCGCGACCTCACCGTGGACCGCGACCGCATGTTCGAGTCGCTCAAGCGCGTGAAGGGGTGGATCCCCGTCGACGGCACGTACAACCTGGGCCCCGGCCCGCGCCAGTCGCAGAAGGACCAGTCCGTGATGTACGTGCTGTCCACGTGCATCACCTGCGGCAGCTGCCTGGAGGCGTGCCCCCAGGTGACGCTGGACAACGACTTCATCGGCGCGGCGCCCATCAGCCAGGCCCGCCTGTTCAACATGCACCCCACGGGCAAGCTGAACGCGGAGGAGCGCACGCGCGCCCTCATGGGCCCCGGCGGCATCCAGGACTGCGGCAAGGCGCAGAACTGCGTGAAGGTCTGCCCGAAGGAGATCCCCCTCACGACCTCCATCGCGGTGATGAACCGCGAGGTGAGCAAGCTGATGATCAAGGACATCTTCTTCAAGGAAGAGGAGCAGAAGGCGTCCAGCGGTCCGGGGTAGTCTCCCGTCACGCCGTCCTGGCTTCCTCGCGGCCCCGTGCCAGCGTCCCCCTCAAGCGGGGCGCCGGGCGGGGCCGTGGCGTTTGGGATGAAGGCCGCCTCATTCCCCCGGACACCGGGCGTTATCCCGTGGGGGCCGTGCCTGTGTCCCGCCGCGACGCTGGAGGCCAAACGGCCTTGCCATCCGTCGTTTTCTGCGCAATGAGGGCCCGCGTTGACGCCCCGTGTAGGGGCTGTCCTCGTCTCCCCTCGTCCCACCCGGAGATTCGATGAAGATCCACGAGTACCAGGGCAAGGAACTCTTCCGGAAGTATGGCGTGCCCACGCCGCGCGGCATCCTCGCGCTCGATCCCGACCAGGCGGAGGCCGCGGCGAAGGAGCTGGCCACGCCCGTCGTCGTCGTGAAGGCGCAGATCCACGCGGGCGGCCGCGGCAAGGGCGGCGGCGTGAAGCTGGCCAAGAGCCCCGCGGAGGCCAAGACGCTCGCCCAGCAGATGCTGGGCATGATGCTCAAGACCATCCAGACCGGCCCGGAAGGGCAGAAGGTCAACAAGGTCTACATCGAAGAGGGCCTCGACATCGGCCAGGAGCTGTACCTGGGCGTGACGCTCGACCGCGCCACCAGCCGCATCACCTTCATGGCGTCCACCGAGGGCGGCGTGGAGATTGAAGAAGTGGCGGAGAAGCACCCGGAGAAGATCCTCCGCGCCGTCGTGGACCCCGCGGTGGGCTTCGCGGACTTCCAGGGCCGCGAGCTGGCCTTCGGGCTGGGCCTGACGGGCCCCACGGTGAACAAGTTCGTCCAGTTCTGCTCCTCGCTCTACAAGATGTACGTGGAGACGGACGCGTCCCTCGTGGAGATCAACCCGCTGGTCATCCGCAAGAGCGGCGGCGTGGTGGCGCTCGACGCGAAGGTGAACTTCGACGAGAACGCGCTCTACCGGCACAAGGACCTGCTGGAGTACCGCGACGTGGCGGAGGAGGAGCCCCGCGAGACGCAGGCCAAGGAGCACGACCTGGCCTACATCGCGCTGGACGGCAACATCGGCTGCATGGTGAACGGCGCGGGTCTGGCCATGGCCACCATGGACACCATCAAGCTGGTGGGCGGCGCTCCGGCCAACTTCCTGGACGTGGGCGGCGGCGCGAGCAAGGAGAAGGTGACGGCGGCCTTCAAGCTCATCCTCGCGGATCCGCAGGTCAAGGCGGTGCTCGTCAACATCTTCGGCGGCATCATGAAGTGTGACGTCATCGCGGAAGGCATCATCGCGGCGGCGAAGGAAGTGCAGCTGAAGATCCCGCTCGTCGTGCGCCTGGAAGGCACCAACGTGGAGCAGGGCAAGGAGCTGCTCCGCAACTCGGGCCTCGCCATCACCCCCGCGGACAACCTGCGCCAGGCGGCCGAGAAGGCCGTGGCGGCCATCAAGTAGGGCCTTCGCCCCCTCTTACCTGAAAGATCGCCATGAGCATCCTCGTCAACGAGAACACGAAGGTCCTCGTCCAGGGCATCACCGGTTCGGCGGGCTCGTTCCACGCCAAGCAGATGCTGGAGTACGGGACGAAGATTGTGGGCGGTGTCACGCCGGGCAAGGGCGGCACCTCCTTCGAGGGCAAGGTTCCCGTGTTCAACACGGTCGCCGACGCGGTGAAGCAGGCGGGCGCGAACACGTCCGTCATCTTCGTGCCGCCGCCCTTCGCCGCGGACTCCATCATGGAGGCCGCGGACGCCGGCATCTCCCTCATCATCACCATCACCGAAGGCATCCCGGTCAACGACATGGTGCGCGCCAAGCGCTACCTGCAGGGCAAGCCGGGCGTGCGCCTGATTGGCCCGAACTGCCCGGGCGTCATCACCCCCGGCGCCAAGTGCAAGATCGGCATCATGCCGGGCCACATCCACAAGCCGGGCCGCATCGGCGTGGTGTCCCGCTCCGGCACGCTGACCTACGAAGCCGTGCACCAGCTCACGCAGCTGGGCCTGGGCCAGTCCACCGCGGTGGGCATCGGCGGCGACCCGGTCAACGGCACCAACTTCGTGGACGTGCTGAAGCTCTTCCAGGCCGACCCTGAGACGGACGCCGTCATCATGATCGGTGAGATCGGCGGCAGCGCCGAGGAAGAGGGCGCCGAGTACGTCAAGCGCGAGTTCACCAAGCCCATCGCCGGCTTCATCGCCGGTCAGTCCGCGCCCCCGGGCAAGCGCATGGGCCACGCGGGCGCCATCATCTCCGGCGGCAAGGGCACGGCCACGGAGAAGATCAAGGCGATGGAGGGCGCGGGCATCCTGATGGCCGCCAGCCCCGCCGAGCTGGGCACCACGCTGCAGGAGGCCGTCAAGCGCGGCCCGCCGAAGCGCTGAGCCGAACCTTTCACACGACCCACACACGAGGAGCCAAAGACCATGGCCATCGAGCGCACGCTGTCCATCATCAAGCCCGACGGAGTGAAGAACAACCACGTCGGCGAGATCATCGCCCGGTTCGAGAAGGCGGGCCTGAAGCCCGTCGCCATCCGCCGGCAGCAGCTGTCCCAGGCGGAGGCCGAGGGCTTCTACGCCGTCCACAAGGCCCGGCCGTTCTTCAAGGACCTGGTGTCCTTCATGATCTCCGGCCCGGTGGTCCTGATGGCCCTGGAGGGTGAGAACGCCGTCCAGAAGAACCGCGACCTGATGGGCGCCACGGACCCGAAGAAGGCCGACAAGGGCACCATCCGCGCGGACTTCGCCCAGAGCATCGACGCGAACACGGTCCACGGCTCGGACAGCCTGGAGAACGCGAAGAACGAGGTCGCGTACTTCTTCCGCGAGACCGAAATCCACGGCTGATCAGCTTTCAGTCTGGTGACAGCGGCCCGGTGTCCACGCCCCACGCGGCGCGGACCCGGGCCGTCGTCTTTTCCGAAGCTCGCCCGCCTTTGCCGTATCCGGTTGCCCTCCCGGGCGGTCCTTGCTACCGATAATGAAAATCACAATCGGCAAGGAAGCACGCATGAGCGGCGATTCGGAGCGCGTGGCCCGGCGGGGGCCGTTCCCGGTGAAGTTGCGGTTGCTGGAGGTTCTGCGCGTGACGCGGCTGTCGCCGCACATGGTGCGCGTGACGCTGGGCGGCCCGGAGCTGGAGGGCTTTTCGTCCCCCGGCGCGGATGATCACGTGAAGTGCTTCTTCGCGAAGCCCGGCGTGAAGAAGCCGGACATGCCGGTGGTCGGGCCCCACGGCCTGGCCATGCCGGAGGGGCTGGAGAAGCCCGCCTCGCGCGACTACACGCCGCGCCGCTTCGACCCGAAGGCGAACGAGCTGGACATCGACTTCGTGCTGCACGGCGAGGGCCCCGCGTCGATGTGGGCCGCGCAGGCGAAGCCCGGCGACTTCATGGGCATTGGCGGTCCGCGCAGCACGCACGACGTGGCGGACGACTTCGACTGGTACCTGCTCGCGGGGGACCAGAGCGCGCTGCCGGCCATCGCCCGGCGCCTGGAGGAGCTGCCCGCAGGCAAGCGCGCGTTCGCCTTCATCGAGGTCGCGGACGCGGCGGAGGAGCAGCGCATCGTCAGCAAGGCGGACGTGAAGCTCACCTGGCTGCACCGGGGCGGCGCGGAGGCCGGCACGACGAAGCACCTGGAGGACGCGCTGCGCGCCTGGACGCCTCCCCCTGGGGACGGGTTCGTGTTCGTGGCCGGCGAGTCCACGTCGCTCAAGTCCATCCGGGAACACCTGGTGAACGAGCGCGGTCTGAACAAGAGCTGGATGCGGGTGACGGGCTACTGGAAGCGCGGCGTCGCCGAGCACCACGACTCGAAGGGGTAGGCAGGGGAGGGGACGGGCACTCCTTTGACTTGCCGTGCCTTCTTGTGGGAAGCACGCCCCATTTCCCTCCGTTAGCCCCGACTGAACGATGTCAGAGCCTACCGCCACAGCCCTCCCTGTCACCGAGCCCCTGCCGGTGCCGGCCCCCGCGAAGCTGACCGACGTGGCCAGCCTGTCGCGCGAGAAGCTCGCGCTGTTCCTGAGCGAGCATCTGGGCGAGCGCCCGTTCCGCGCGGCGCAGCTCTACCGCTGGCTGCACCAGCGCGGCGCCACGACGTTCGACGAGATGACGGACCTGTCCAAGGCCCTGCGCGAGAAGCTCAAGGCCCAGGCGGAGATCGTCCCGCTGGTGAAGGACCTGGAGCAGCGCAGCGTCGACGGCACCATCAAGTACCGCTTCAAGACGCGCGACGGGCGCTTCATCGAGTCCGTCTACATGCCGGCGGAGGACCGCAAGACGCTCTGCGTGTCCACGCAGGTGGGCTGCGCGATGGCCTGCTCGTTCTGCATGACGGGGACGCTGGGCCTCAAGCGCAACCTCACCCCCGGGGAGATTGTCGCCCAGGTGCACGCGGTGAACCGCGAGGTGCGCCGCAACGAAGGTCTGGAGACGCTGCGCCCGCTCACGAACCTGGTGTTCATGGGCATGGGCGAGCCGCTCCACAACTTCGAGAACCTCAAGACGGCGCTCTCCATCCTCCAGTCGGAGGAGGGGCCCAACTTCAGCCACCGGCACATCACCGTCTCCACCGTGGGCCTGGTGCCGATGATCGAGCGCTTCGGCCAGGAGACGGACGTCAAGCTGGCCATCTCGCTCAACGCCAGCACGGACGAGCAGCGCAGCAAGACGATGCCGGTGAACCGCAAGTGGAACATCGCGGCGCTGCTGGACGCCTGCCGCAAGTTCCCGCTGCGCCAGGGCCGGCGCATCACCTTCGAGTACGTACTGCTCAAAGGGTTCAACGACACGGACGAGGACGCGCACCGGCTGAGGGAGCTCTTGCGCGACATTCCCGCGAAGGTGAACCTGATTCCCTACAACGAGAACCCCGGCCTGGGGTTCCAGACGACGGGCGAGCAGCGGGCCGAGGAGTTCCGGGCCATCCTTGCCGAGGCGCACGTCGCGGCATACATCCGCAAGAACCGGGGCCGGGACATCGCCGGGGCCTGTGGTCAGCTCGCCAACCGGGACGAGACGGCCGCGGAAGCCCCGACGTGACATAAGCACCCGAGCTTCCTTGACAATCCAGTCGGCAGGGCGCTAAGAGCGCCCCCCTCCGCCTGTTACCGTAGAAGTCACACGTTTTCGCTGGAGCGTTCCATGGCCGTTGTCCTCCGTCTTGCCCGCGCGGGCGCCAAGAAGATGCCGTACTACCACGTGGTTGCCACCGACTCGCGCAGCCCGCGCGACGGCAAGTTCCTGGAGCAGGTCGGTTCCTACGACCCCAACCACAGCCCCGCGAAGGTGCAGTTCAACGAGGAGCGGCTGAACTACTGGCTGAAGAGCGGCGCGCTGCCCTCCGAGACGGTCGCGGACCTCATCAAGACGGCGAAGAAGCAGGCCCCGGCGACCACCGCCTGAGCACGCCCCCGTCTGGACAAGACGTGGAGCCGCTGCTCACGTATCTGGCGAAGGCCCTGGTTGATCAACCCGACCAGGTCGCCCTGCGCATCTCCGAGGCGGATGGCGGCCGGCTCTATGAGCTGAAGGTCGCCCCCGAGGACGTCGGCAAGGTCATCGGCCGTGATGGGCGCACCGTGAACGCCCTCCGGACGCTGCTCAACGCCGCCGCCCAGAAGCAGGGCCAGAAGGTCCGCCTGGAGATTCTCGACGACCGGCGCACCCCGGGTTCTCCCCCGGCGCCGCCTGCTCCGGACGCCGCGCGGTGAGCGCGCTGGCCTGTCTGGAGCTGGGCTACGTGGCCCGTGCGCACGGGCTGCGTGGCGAGGTGGCCGTCCGCGCCTTCGACCCCGCGTCGGAGACGCTCGGCACCGTCGACCGTGTCCGGCTGCGGCTGCGCTCCGGCGAGGAGCGCGAGTACACCGTGGAGTCCTTCCGCCCGGCGAACAAGGAAGACCTCGTGGGCTTCGAGGGCATCGAGTCCCGCACGGCCGCCGAGGCGCTGGTGGGCGCGAAGGTGCTCGTCTACCGCGAGGACCTGGAGCCGCCAGAAGAGGGCGAGTTCTTCCAGGGCGACCTCGTGGGCCTCACCGCCGTGGACGAGCAGGGCGCGTCCCTGGGCACGGTGGAAGAGGTCTGGGCCACCGGTGAGGTGCCCAACCTGGTGATCCGCATGAAGGGCCGGCCGGAGCTGGTGGTGCCCTTCGCGGACGAGTTCGTCCCCACGGTGGACGTGCCCGCGGGTCGCATCGTCATCCGGCCCCTGGAGTACCTGGAGGCGGACGGGCCCGAGGGTCCCCCCGAGGACTCCGGAGACGACGGGTGAGCTACCCCGTCGAACTGCTGACGCTGTTCCCCGACATGCTGGCTGGCTACCTGGGCGCGAGCATCCTCGGGAAGGCCCAGGAGAAGGGGCTGCTCTCCGTCACGCTCACCAACGTGCGCGACTTCGCCGAGGGCAAGCACCGCGTCACCGACGACGCGCCCTACGGCGGCGGCGCCGGCATGGTGATGAAGCCCGAACCCCTGGTGGCCGCCATCGAGGCCGCGCGGGCCCGGCTGCCCGGCGCGAAGGCGCTCCTGATGAGCCCTCGGGGGCCCACGTTCACCCAGGCCACGGCGCGCGAGCTGGCGCGGCACGAGGCCGGGCTGATCCTCGTCTGCGGCCGCTACGAGGGCGTGGACGAGCGGGTGATGCCCTTCCTGGACGGGGAACTGTCGCTGGGCGACTTCGTGCTCACGGGAGGGGAGGTGGCCGCCCTGGCCGTGGTGGACGCCGTGGCGCGGCTGGTGCCGGGCGTCCTGGGCAACGAGGCCTCCTCCGTCGCGGAGAGCTTTGAAGAAGGGCTGCTGGAGCACCCTCACTACACCCGGCCGCCTGTGTTCCGGGGCGCCGAGGTGCCGGCCGTCCTCCAGTCAGGCGATCACGCCCGCATCGCCCGGTGGCGCCGGTGGAAGGCCATCAAGCTCACGCAGGAGCGGCGGCCGGACCTGTTCGCGCGGCTGGAGTTCAGCAAGGCGGATCAGAAACTGCTCGCCAGGGAAGAAGAAGCGTTGTAACCCTGCGTGTTCTCGCGGAACCTTTTGTTGCAGGCTTGTTCGTCCCGGTGGTCTCTGCTAGGACGGCCCGCTCTTTTCCACGCGTCCTACGCGTCAAGTTCCGCTTTCTGGAGTCCGTCATGCGCCGCAGCCTCATCGAGCACGTCGAAAACAAGTTCCTGCGCAAGGACATCACCGCGTTCCGCACGGGTGATTCCGTTCGCGTCCACTGGAAGGTCAAGGAAGGCGAGAAGGAGCGCGTGCAGGCCTTCGAGGGCGTGGTCATCCGCAAGACCAAGGGCACGAACCGCGCGACCTTCACCGTGCGCAAGATGTCCTTCGGCGTCGGCGTGGAGCGCATCTTCCCCATCCACAGCCCGCGCTACGAGAAGATCGAGGTCCTCACCCGCGGCGACGTGAACCGCAAGCGCCTGTTCTACCTCCGCGAGCTGAAGGGCAAGGCCTCGCGCGTGGACGTGCAGGTGGATCCTGAGAAGGCCGCCGCCAAGGCCGCCGTCGCCAAGGGCTAGTAGGTCCGCAGAAACCCTCTCGCGGCCTTCGCGGCCGCGTGAGAGAAGGAGCGTCCTTCACTGGACGCTCCTTTTTTCGTTCGGGCTAGACTGCGCGCGCCATGCACTTCGTCGAGGTCGCCATCCAGAACGTCCGCGGGTTCTCTCCCGCCGGGCGCTTCCCGCTGAAGACCGGGTACCTCATCCTCAAGCCGCCCACGGCGGACGTGCTGCCCTTGGGGAGCCTCGTGCTGTCGCTGCTGTTCGCGGACGGCCGGGGCGGGGACTCCAGTCTGGTGGGGGCCGCGGGGCGCTCGGGCAAGGCCGCGCTGACTTTCGTGGGCCAGGACGGGATGACGTACCGGGTACTGCGCGAGCTGGGCGGTTCTGGCTCGCTGCACCGGCTCAACCCCACCACGAGCCAGCCGGAGCTGGTGTCCACGGACGTCTCGGAGATCAACCAGTACCTGCGCGGTCAGGCGGGGCTGCCTCCGCGCACCACCTTCGAGCAGGTGTACTGCCTCCAGCTGGTGATGCTGCCGTCGCGCCGTCCCCGCAGGAGCGCGCCCAAGGCCGCCGCGGCCGCGGGAGCGAAGGCCTCCGGGGCCACGCCGTCGCTGGCCGCCGCCACGCAGGTGCTGCCCGCGGAGGACGTCCCGGCCGCCGAGGCGAAGGTGAAGGTGCTGGAGAAGGAGCTCGTCACCGCGAAGGCGGTGGATCAGCTCCAGTTCAAGGTGGACGAGCTGTCGTCGCTCATCTTCGAGGCGGACTCGAAGCTCAAGGGCGGCGAGGGGCTCAAGACCGCCATCGCGGAGGCGGAGGCCGCGTGGCGTGCGGCGCCGTCGCCGGAGTCGCTGGGCCTGCCGCTGGACATCCTCTCGCGCGTGAAGCGCTACCCGAAGGTGGTGGCGCGGCGGGACGAGGCGCTGGCGCGGCTGGAGACGGACCGCGATCCGGAGCTGGAGGACGTGTCGCTCCAGGTGCCGCCGCTCACGAAGAACCGCGTCTTCTGGGGCGGCCTGGGCGCGGGCGTGCTCTTCATGGGCCTGAGCGTGGGCCTGGGCATCGTCGCGGGACAGCCCCTGTGGCGCTACCTGGCGCTGATCAACATCCCCGCCTTCGGCACCGCCGGGTGGATGGCGCTGCGCTACGTGGATGACCTGCAGCACGCCACGCGCAAGGGCTCCAAGGACAACCGCAAGGACGCGCGGCACAAGAAGATCCTCGACGAGTTCGAGCTCGAGGACGCGCCGGTGCGCATGGCCATCAAGGCCCTGAACCTGGAGACCTACGAGGAGATCCCCGGCGCGCTGGAGCAGAAGGACCTGCTCGGCATCCGGTTGGGAGAGCTGCAGACGCAACTGGAGGAGTTCGAAGCCTCCGCCGAGTACCAGGGCGCCCTTCGCGATGGGCAGGAGCTGCGCGCGCAGCAGGAGGAGCTCAACGCGGAGCTGTCCGCCAAGGGCACCTACGTGCGCGACCTGCGCGAGGTGGAGCGCGAGCTGTCCCGGCTGAAGGAGTCCATCGCGCTGGCGAAGGCGCCCCCGGTGCAGGTCGTCGCGGCCCCCGGCCAGGCGCCGGTGCCGGTGGATCCGCTGGAGGATCCGTCCCCGCTGGTGCTGTCGCAGGCCGCGGACGTGCTCACGTCCGACATGCTGTCGGTGCAGGCGCTCCTGAAGGACCGCTGCGTGCAGTACCTCACCGCGCTCACGGACAAGCGCTACCAGGGCGTGGAGTGGGATCGGGAGGGCAACGCCTTCCTGCTCGCGCCGAACAAGCGCATCCCGGTAGGCGAGCTGCCCCCGAAGGACATCGACCTCTACTACCTGGCGCTGCGCCTGACGGTGGTGGAGAAGACGTGCGCCCGGGTGAAGCGCCCGTTCCTCCTGGACGACGTGCTGACGGGCGTGGACGAGGCGAAGCTGCCCCTCGTCGCCCGCATGCTCAAGCACCTGGGCACGCTCACCCAGGTCCTGCACGTCACCGCGCACCCCGGCTTCGGCCAGATGTCGGACGGCACCGTTAACGTCTAGCCGCCGCGAAGCAGTGCGTGGGGCGGCGGGGGCGGAATGGGAACGCGGCGGGACGTGGGGAACGTGGCGGAGGCGGAGGGCGTGCGCCTGCTGGAGTCGCAGGGCTACCGGGTGGTGGCGCGCAACTGGACGTGCCGCTACGGAGAGCTGGACATCGTGGCGGAGCAGGGTGACGTCATGTGCTTCGTGGAGGTGCGCATGCGCTCCACCGCGGCGTGGGGAGACCCCTCGCACACCGTGTCCTTCGCCAAGCAGCGCCGGGTGGTGAAGGCCGCGCTGCACTATCTCTTCCAGAACGGCATCGACGGGCGCATGGTGCGCTTCGACGTCATCTCCGTCGTGGGCCAGGGCCAGCACGCCCGGGTGGAGCACCTGCCCGCCGCCTTCGACGCTGGCATGTAAAGGAATCCGTCCCTTGGCTGGAACGCTCTACCTCGTGGCCACGCCCATCGGGAACCTGGGGGACGTCACCGCCCGGGCCCTGGAGACGCTGCGCACCGTGGGCTTCCTCGCGTGCGAGGACACCCGGCACTCGCGCATCCTGTTGGACCACTTCGGCATCGCCGGGAAGGACCTGGTCAGCCTGCCGGCCTTCGCGGAGGGGCAGCGCGCCGGGCGCATCCTGGACCGCCTCGAGGCCGGTGAGGACTGCGCGCTCATCACCGACGCGGGCAGCCCCGGCATCAGCGACCCGGGGGAGAAGCTGGTGGCGGAGGCGCTGGAGCGCGGCCTGAAGGTGGAGCCGGTGCCGGGGCCCACGGCGCTGGTGGCCGCCCTGAGCGCTTCAGGGCTGCCCACGGGGCGCTTCCACTTCCTGGGCTTCCTGCCGCGCAAGGGGCCGGAGCGCCGCGCCATGCTGGATGAGGTGGCGCCCCTGTCCGCCACCTGCGTCCTCTACGAGTCCCCGCGCCGCCTGGCGGAGACGCTGGCGGACCTCCAGGAGGCCTGGGGCGACCGGCGCGCGTGCGTGGCGCGCGAGCTGACCAAGCTGCACGAGGAGTTCGTCCGGGGCCCGCTGTCCACGCTCGTGGCGCGCTACGCGGGGGAGGAGACCCGGGGCGAGGTGGTGGTGCTGGTGGAGGGCCGCACTGGCGAGCAGCGCTGGAGCGAGGACGAGCTGCGCAAGGCGCTGGAGGCGGGTCTGGCTCGCGGCGAGAAGCTCAAGCCGCTGAGCACGGAGCTGGCCCGCCGCGCGGGGTGGCCCGGCCAGGAGGTGTACCGGCTGGGCCTGGGGTTGAAGCAGCGGTAGGGGAACGTCTACCGCTGCCTCGGGGGCGGGCCCTCAGAAGCTGAAGGTCGCGCCCAGGTCGAAGCGGAACGTGGTGCTCTGGATGGCCCGGAAGCGGCGGGACACCGTGTCGTAGCGCCAGTCGAACGTGGGGTTCAGCTCCGGCGAGCCCGGCGCGGTGTCGATGCGGCCGTTGCCGTCCACGTCCTGGCCGATGGCCTCGGTCGTGAGCAGGTGGTCCGTGTTGTAGAGGAAATTGCCGGACGCGCGGATGGTGAAGGCCTGGGCGGCGCGAGCGGTGACGCCGAGCTGGCCACCCACCTGGAGGTAGTCCTCGGAGGTGAGCAGCTTGCGCAGCGCGGAGCTCAGCTCGTTGTAGTACCGGCCGCGGCCCACGTAGTTGCCCAGGAGGCGCAGGTCCAGGGTGAGCTTCTGGTTCTTCGACGCGTTCTCGAAGGGCACCAGCTCCATGCCGAACGTCAGCGCCGTCTGCGAGGGGGCCTTGATGCCCGTCTCATGGCGGGTCCACGGCTCCTTGTAGCAGTTGCCCGGAGCGCCCAGGTTGGACGGGTTGGTGCCGGACTGGTCGCAGTTCGAGTACGCGCCGGGGCCGCGCACCGGGATGGTGTGGGAGGCCTTGAAGTACGGCTCCGCCACGCCCATGCGCCGCGAGAAGGACGTGTAGAGCTGGTACTTGTGGACGCGGTCGCCCACGTTGCCGCGGTCGCCATCCGGATCCGTGTTGTCCAGGCTCGGATCGCGCTGCTTGGCGGTGGGCGCCTCGTAGTCGATGCCGACGATCCACGTGGGCTTGGTGTCGTCCTTCTCCTGGTTGAAGAAGGCGTACGCCAGCCCGAAGTGCACGTTGCCCAGGCCGCCCCGGTAGCTCTCCTGGGGCATCCGAAACAGCCGGCCCACGCAGCCCTCGGCCGAGTAGGGCGAGCCGTCCGCGTTGAAGCAGCTGTTGGTGATGGTGGAGTTGCCCTGGTTCGTGCCGGACACGAAGTTCCAGGACTCGTTCTGCTGGAAGACGATGGGCAGCTTGAAGCTGAACTCCAGGTCCTTCCAGAGGCCGAAGGCCACGGCCAGGTTCAGCCGCGCGTCCACGCCCTTGTACCAGAGCTCGTTGACCTCCCGGACGTCGGTGGCGTCACCGCCCGCGAGCTGCTCGCGGACGATCTTCGCGCGCGTCTGCGTGCGCTCGAAGCCCACGTCGAGGAAGAGGTCGAACGGATCATCGTCCTCGAACGAGGAAGCAATCCGCGTGATGTCCGCCGCGCTGGCGGCGAAAGGCACGCCCAGCGTCAGCGCGGCAATGACGGCGCGAAACCTGTGCATCCACTACCTCCGACGACCACGGCCCAGGCCTGCCAGCTAGCCGTGCCGTCGGAGGAGTGTCAAGAAATGGGTGGGCCTTACTTGCCCGCCACGGGCGTCCCGAGCAGTCCGTCCAGGCGCTGGACCTCGGTGTCGAAGGCGCCCTTCTGGGCCGCCGCCAGGGAGGCGCGGTAGGTCTTGTGCTGGTCGAAGGGGTCCAGGACCCGGTTTTCACCCAGCATGAGCTGGTAGTGCAGGTGGGGGGCGAAGGAGTGGCCCGTGTTGCCGCTCTGGGCCAGCACCTGGCCCGCGGACACGCGCATCCCGGGCTGGACGGACTTGGGCAGCTCCGCCAGGTGCAGGAAGAGCGCGCGGCGGCCCTTGCCTCCGGACTCCACCAGCTCGATGCAGTTGCCGTTGCTGCCGAAGTTCCAGTTCTTGCGCTTGACGACGCCCGCGAAGGGCGCCCGGACCGTCGTGCCCACCGGGGCGCGGAAGTCCACGCCCTTGTGGCCGCGGCCGTCGCGCAGGAGGGAGGTGATCTGCTCGTAGCTGTCGATGGGGGACTTCTCCATCCGCAGCTCCAGCTCGTCACCGTTGGGCAGGTAGTAGTGGGCGTTCGGCTCGCCCGCGGGCGTGAAGCGGTAGGCCCGGTGCGTCTGGCCCGTCTTGCCGCTCACGAAGCGCACCGCGTACACCAGCGGCTCCTCGTTGGGACGGCGCTGGTAGAGCACGTCCAGCGTGTCGCCCCGGAGGATTTCACCGGGTACGCGCACCCACCACACCAGCGTGCGTGTCACCACCTGGGCCAGGGCGGGACCCACGGTGGCGTCCGAGGCCTGGATGAGCGCCGTCTCCAGCGGGCCCTCGATGCGGATGGACGCGCGCTCCAGGCCGGCGGCCTTCACGGGGTCGGTGGGCGCGGGCGGGGCCACGGGGGCCTGGGCCACGGTGCCGGCGTCCAGCGCGGTCACGGTCTGCGAGGCGACGTCCATGGGGACATCCGCCATGCGCTGTTTCCACCACCACACGCCACCCGCGGCCGCGCCGAGGATGACGGAGACGGCAACCACCGGTCCGAAGGGATTGCGCTTCGGTGGTCCACCGAGGGTGGGAAGATTCGGCCGCATTCAGGCTCCCTGAGGGTAAGAAGGTACGCGGGGGCCGAAACCGCTGGCGAAAAGGCGATATTTCGGCGCCCCGGGGCTACTCGTCCGGGCCGTCTTCCTGACCGTCCGGGGTGGTGTCTCGCAGGCCAAACTCCTTCATCTTCGTCTGGAGTGACTTGCGGCTGATTTGCAGGAGGCGCGCGGCGCGCGTGACGTTGCCGCCCGTCTCCTCCAGCTTCTTCACGATGAGGTCCCGCTCCAGCTCCGCGGCCTTCATGCGCACGATGTCCTTGAGGCCTACCTCGCCCACGGGGACGTCCAGCGTGCCCAGCGAGGCTGCGACCGGTGCCCCCGCCTGCACGCCCGCTCCCCCGCGCACCGGCTCCGGCAAATCCTTGGCGGTGATGAGGGGGCCGTCCGCGAAGAGCAGCACGCGCTCGATGAGGTTCTCCAGCTCGCGGATGTTGCCCGGCCACGCGTACGCCTGGAGCAGCGCGAGCGCGTCGTCGGCGATGCCTTCGATCTTCTTGTTGAGGCGCCGGTTGTACTTGTCCACGAAGTGCTGGGCGAGCATCGGGATGTCGCTGCGGCGCTCGCGCAGCGCGGGCAGCACGATGGGCACCACGGCCAGCCGGTAGTACAGGTCCTTGCGGAAGCGGCCCGCTTCGATCTCCGCCTGGAGGTCGCGGTTGGTGGCGGCCACCAGGCGCACGTTCACGCGCGTCGTCTTGATGCCGCCCACGCGCTCGAACTCGCCCTCCTGGAGCGCGCGCAGGAGCTTCACCTGCATCTCGACGGGAATCTCCCCGATCTCATCCAGGAAGAGGGTGCCCTCGTCGGCCAGCTCGAAGCGGCCCGGCTTGGAGGTGACGGCGCCGGTGAAGGCGCCCTTCTCGTAGCCGAACAGCTCGCTCTCCAGGAGCGTGGCGGGGATGGCGGCGCAGTTGATCTTGATGAATGGCTTGTCGCGGCGGCTGGACGCGCCGTGCAGCGCGGTTGCGATGAGCTCCTTGCCCGTGCCGCTCTCGCCGGTGATCAGCACCGTGGAGGGCGTGTCCGCGACCTTGTCGATGATCTTGTAGACGTCTTGGATCTGCGGTGACTCGCCGATGATGGCGGAGCGCGCCTTGTGGTCCGCCCGCACGGAGCGCTTGGCGCTCTCGTTCGTCTTGGCGGCCTTGGCCACGACGGAGGACAGCTCCGTCTGCTCGAAGGGCTTGGTGATGTAGTCGAACGCGCCCGCCTTGATGGCCTCCACGGCGGAGTCCACGGTGCCGTGCGCGGTGATGATGATCACCGGCACGTCCGGGTTGGCGGTGCGCACGGCGGCCAGCACGTCCATGCCGCCCAGCTTGGGCATCACCAGGTCGGTGACGACGATGTCCGCGCCGTTCTTGTGGAACTCGGCCAGGCCCTGCTCGCCGTTCTCCGCCACGGTGACGTCGAACCCGTCGCGGCGCAGCAGGGCGGCCAGCACCTTGCGCAGGTTCGTCTCGTCGTCGATGACCAGGACCTTGGCCATAAGCCTCCGCGCGGAAAAGACGACGGACTAGCGGCGCGCCGGGGGAGCGGCGGGGACGGCGCCTTCCAGCGTGCAGATGGCGTCCGGGTGCTTGATGCGCAGCAGCAGCGACTCCAGCACGCGGAACGGGTGGTTCATCTTGCTGGCGCCCAGGTAGGACGCGACCATGTCCATGGCCACCGCCAGGTCCATGTTCTCCCGGCCCGTGGACACCACCACGCCCGACTCGCCGCGCAGGCGGTTGGACTGGTAGACGCCGTCGGACGCGAGCTGGCGGATGGTTTCGATCTCCAGCACGCCCGTCTTCTCGTAGATGCGGTGCAGCTGCGAGTAGAGGCGCGGCGACAGCACCACGGCGTAGGGCCCGAAGTGGCCGGCCTCGTTGAGCTTGCGCGTGGCCTCCACGATGGTCTGGAAGCCGCCGCCCGGCGCGGTCCAGTCCCCCAGCGTGGCGGTGAGGCGGCCGTTGGCCGTCATCAGGCCTTCGTAGCCCAGGCGCTGGTCGCCGTAGAAGATGAGCTCGTCTTCCTGTTGCGCGCACAGCGCGGCGGCGCCAGCGGCGGCGGACACGTCCAGCGGCATGTTGTGCGTGCGCGCCGCCTCGATGTCCCGCCAATGCAGCAGGAAGTCCTTGTAGATGATCGGGATGGTCTTGAACTTGCGCACGTCGGTGAAGACCATCGCGGTCTCCTGCTCACCGACGATGTCCACCGCGCCCGGGGACACGCCCTGGAACTCGTCGTAGGCCACGGTCTGCACGCCAGCACCCAGCGGCCCGTAGATGTCCAGGATGCGGCGGCCCACCAGCGAACGGCGCGCGACCTGGATCACCGTCTCGTTGAGGCGCGCCCACTCCTCTTCGCGCAGCGGGTTCTCGGCATGTCCAAGGAAGTCAGGCATCGGTGTCTCCGTCACGAGCGGCGGCAGAGGAGGGGAGGGAAGGGCGACTGCGAAAGGTTTTTAACGACCACCACCAGAGCCGCTGCCACCGCCACCACCGCGGCGCAGGCTGCCGATGGTGAGGGGGTGGCTGTTGGCGGAAGGCGGCGGCGCGGGGACGCCGTAGATGAGGCGCTGGGGCGGCAGGTTCGTCAGGGGCTCGACCGGCAGGCGGCCCACCGAGGGCGGCGCCTGGGTGACGACGGGCGGAGGC
The DNA here is from genome assembly GCF_017302985.1 of Corallococcus macrosporus. Taxonomy (NCBI): domain Bacteria; kingdom Pseudomonadati; phylum Myxococcota; class Myxococcia; order Myxococcales; family Myxococcaceae; genus Corallococcus; species Corallococcus macrosporus. The sequence continues at coordinate 59,299 of NZ_JAFIMU010000006.1, read as the reverse complement.
GAGGCGGCGGGAGGCAGGGCGGGCTCAGAGGGAGCGCCCGCCGCGGCGGCCTGGAAGTGGCCGGGGACGAAGGGCTTGGCGAAGTGCGCGTCCTGGCCCTTGTCGAGCATCCGCAGCATGTGGGTGGCCTCGGAGACGTGCTCCTTCTCCTCGGCCGCCAGGTGGAGGAAGAAGGCGCGGACCTCCGGATTGGAGGAGTCCTCGGCGTAGGCCTCGTACTCGTTGATGGTCTCGAGCTCGCGTGCCAGCACGGCGCGGATGCGCGCGACGTCGGACCGCTCGGTGTCGGACTTTCCGGCCATTGGGGGCGGACCCTCGCAACCTGGGGAGTGACCGTCAAGTGAAACAGCGGTCGAAGGGTTTCCTGCTGCATGCCGAAGAACGCCGGACGTAGAGTCCGCCCCTTCGTGACCGCCCCCGCTCCCGCGACGCCTCCTCCGCCCACCTCCCCGGCAGCCACTCCACCGTCCGCCCCTGAACGCAGCGCGGGAGGGCGGGGCGCGATGCTGGTGGGCATCGGCATCCTGGCATCGCGGCTGATGGGCCTGGTGCGCGAGCGCGTCTTCGCGCACTACCTGGGCAACGCGGAGGCCGCCGCCGTCTTCAAGGCCGCGCTGCGCATCCCCAACTTCCTCCAGAACCTCTTCGGCGAGGGCGTGCTGTCCGGCTCCTTCATCCCCGTCTACGCCCAGCTTTTGGGCAAGAAGGACGCGGACGAGGCGGATCGGGTCGCGGGCGCGGTGTTCGGGCTGCTGGCCCTGGCCACGGGCGTGATGGTGGCGCTGGGCATGCTGGCCACGCCCCTGTTCGTGGACCTCATCGCGCCGGGCTTCGAGGGCGGCGAGCGCGACCTGGCCGTGCGCCTGGTGCGCATCCTCTTCCCCGGCACGGGCTTCCTGGTGCTGAGCGCGTGGTGCCTGGGCATCCTCAACAGCCACCGGCGCTTCCTGCTGTCGTACCTGGCGCCCGTCGTCTGGAACGTGGTGATCATCGCCACGCTGCTGGTCGTGGGTAGCTGGCAGGGCACGTCCGGTGGCCGCGCCGCGGAGGAGGCCCTGACGGAGTGGCTGGCCTACGGCGTCGTGCTGGGCAGCTTCCTCCAGTTCGCGGTGCAGGTGCCCACGGTGATGCGCCTGCTGGGCCACTTCCGCCCGGTGGTGTCGCTGGCGAGCGCGTCGGTGCGCCAGGTGCTGAAGAACTTCGGCCCGGTGGTGCTGGGGCGCGGCGTGGTGCAGTTCAGCGCGTGGGTGGATACGGCCTTCGCGTCGCTCATCTCCAACCGCGCGCTGTCCTCGCTGCTCTACGCGCAGACCATCTACCTCATCCCGGTGAGCCTCTTCGGCATGGCGGTGTCCGCCGCGGAGCTGCCGGAGATGGCCCGCGCCACGGCGGAAGGGGAGGCCCAGGCGCACGAGAAGCTGCGAAGCCGCATCGACGCGGGCTCGCGGCGCATCGCCTTCTGGGTGGTGCCGTCCGCCGCCGCGCTGCTGTTCCTGGGGGACCTGGTGAGCGGCGCGCTGCTGCAGACGGGCCGCTTCGGCGCGGCGGACTCGCGCTACCTCTGGTACCTGCTGATGGGCGCGGCGGTGGGCCTGGTGGCCTCCACCGTGGGCCGGCTCTACGCGTCCGCCTTCTATGCGCTGAAGGATCCGAAGACGCCCCTGCGCTACGCCATCGTGCGCGTGTCGCTGGGCACCGTGAAGGCGTGGTTCCTGGCCCTGTGGCTGCCGGAGCGGCTGGGGCTGCCCCGGGAGCTGGGCGCGGCCTTCCTCACCCTGTCCAGCGGCATCGTGGCCTGGGTGGAGACCACGCTCCTGCGCCGCAAGCTGCGCTCCATGGTGGGCCCCGTGGGCCTGCCGGCGGGGCTCTTGCCCCGGCTGTACGGCGCGGCGCTGGTGGGCGGGCTCGTGGCGTTGGCCGTCAAACAGGGCCTCACCGGCCTCCTGGGCCCCATGCCCGGGGTGGGCATGGAGTGGGGCGGGGCGCTGCTCGTGCCGCCCCGGCTGCACCCGGTGCTGGGCCTGTTGGCAACGGCGGTGCCCTTCGGGGTCGTCTACTTCGCGGTATCGGCCGCCCTGGGTGTCCCGGAGGCGGGGGCCGTCTTCCGCAAGGTGGGCCGGAAGCTGGGGCTCGCCCGGTAGACGCGACGCGGCGCCCGGTGGGGTGGCTGCCCTCCAGGCGTTGGTTGGAAGCCCAAACGGAATGCAGGACAGGCCCCTTTGCGTTGCGATAGGAGGCCGAATTTTAGGGGGATGGCCGTATGCGGCTTCCTCCGGGCATGGCGCGCGTGTAGAGTGCGCCGCCTTTTTCAAGAGGCCCTGACTTCACGGAAGTCCCGGGTCGAAATCGTCAACGGAAGGTCTCGGCAGTGAGCGACGAGAAGAGCGGCGGTAATTCGGGCGGTCCTGGCGGTTTCGGTCCCAAGAAGCCGAAGGCCACGTTTGGCGACGTGATGCTGGGCATCCCTTCAGGGGGCCAGGGCAACGAGCGCGGCGGTGGCCGTGGCGGCCGCGACGAGAAGAGCGGCCCGGGCCGCGGTGAGCGCGGTCCGCGCGACGCCCAGTCGCAGCCCCGTCCCCAGGGCGACGCGCCCCGTGGCGGCGGCGAGCGCGGCGGTGGCCGTGGCGGCGAGCGCCGGGGTGGCGGCAGCGGAGGCGGCGAGCGCCGTTCCGCCGGCCCCATGGTGGTCGTGAAGCGCGCCTCGGGCTCCATCGAGACGCGCGCCCTGGAGGGTGAGAAGCCCGCCGAGGCGACCGCGACCGCGGAGCAGACGGGCGCTGACGCGCAGGCCTCCGCGGCCTCCACGCCGGCTCCCGCGCCGCGTCCGGTGACGCCGGCCCCCGCGCCCTCCAGCCCGCTGTACGAGGAGGTCCCGGAGACGGAGTCCTTCGCGGACATGTTCGAGGCGCAGGTCAAGGACGGTGGCGCTCCGGGCCGCCGTGGCGTGCGCATTGGCGAGAAGGTCGCCGGCACCATCTTCCAGCTGGGCGCGGATACCGCGTTCGTGTCGCTGGACGGCTCGGCCAAGTCCGAGGCGATGATCGAGCTGCGCGAGCTCAAGGACGACGAGGGCATCCTGCGCTTCGGCGTGGGTGACCGCCTGGAGGCGCACGTCGTGGAGATGGGCGCCCGGGGCATCATGCTCAGCCGCGCGCTGGCCAAGGGCAACGCGTCCTTCGCCATGCTCGCGGAGGCCCGCGCCTCCGGCATGCCGGTGGAGGGCCTGGTCCTCAGCGTGAACAAGGGCGGCGTGGAAGTCGCCATCGGTGAGACGCGCGCCTTCTGCCCCATCAGCCAGCTGGACATCCGCTTCGTGGAGAAGCCGGATCAGTTCATCGGCGAGAAGCTCCAGTTCCGCGTGACCGAGGTTCGCGACCGCAACGTGGTGCTGTCGCGCCGCTCCCTGCTGGAGGACGAGCAGCGCCGGCTGGCCACGGAGACGCGCAAGAACCTGGCCGTGGGCAAGACGGTCAAGGGCAAGGTCTCCGGCGTGCGCGACTTCGGCGTGTTCGTGGACCTGGGCGGCGTGGAGGGCATGGTCCCCGTCTCCGAGCTCAGCTACACGCGCGTCGCTCACCCCAGCGACGTGGTGAAGCAGGGTGACGAGGTCGAGGTGGAGATCCTCCGCATGGAGGAGGGCCAGCCCAACTCCCCGGACAAGGCCAAGCAGAAGGAGCGCATCACCCTGTCGCTGCGTTCGCGTCAGGAGGATCCGTTCAAGAAGGCGCTGGAGGAGATCAAGGAGGGCGACCGCATGCAGGGCAAGGTCGTCCGGCTCCAGCCCTTCGGCGCGTTCGTGGAGCTGCGCCCCGGCGTGGACGGCCTGGTGCACATCTCCGCGCTGAGCGACCGGCGCATCGCGCACCCGCGCGACGCGGTGAAGGAAGGCGAGGTCATCTGGGTCTCCGTCGAGAAGATCGACCCTAATGACAAGCGCATCGGCCTGCGCCGCATCTCCGAGGAGGAGGCCCAGCGTCCTCCCGAGGAGCGTGCCGCGCAGCAGGCCCAGGCAGCGGCGGCTCCCAAGGAGCCCGCGGCGCCCCGTCCCAAGGTGGGCGCGGTCGTCGTCGGCAAGGTGGACCGGCTGGAGCCCTACGGCGTGTTCCTCGCGTTCCCGGGCGGCAAGGGCCTCATCCCGGCCAGCGAGACGGGCACGGACCGCGGCACGGACATGCGCAAGCACTTCAGCATCGGGCAGGAGCTGAAGGTGGCGATCATCGACATCGACGCCTCCGGGAAGATCCGCCTGTCCATCCCCGCCGCGATCCGCGCGGAGGAGCGCGCCGAGGTCGAGGCGTGGCAGAAGACGCAGCAGCCGCAGGGTGCTGGCAAGAAGGGCTTCGGCACCTTCGCGGATCTGCTCAGCAAGTTGGGCAAGTAGTTGTTGACGCTGACGAGAGGCTTCGGTACTTAGCCTCTCGTTCCCGCCGCGGGGTGGAGCAGCCTGGTAGCTCGTCGGGCTCATAACCCGAAGGTCGCAGGTTCAAATCCTGCCCCCGCAACTTGAAAAGCCCGGAGTCGAAATGAAAGTTTCGACTCCGGGTGTTCAAAGTGAGAACAGCAGTACCGCGTCACGGTGACGCGGGGTGGAGCAGCCTGGTAGCTCGTCGGGCTCATAACCCGAAGGTCGCAGGTTCAAATCCTGCCCCCGCAACTTCAAGAGGGCCCCGGTGGAAACACTGGGGCCCTTTTTCTTTTCCGCGTCAGCCTTGCTTCACCGGCGGTTCGCGCTTGGGCGCGCGCCACGCTTCGACGGGCAGCAGCGGGTGCTGCTCGAAGTGGCTGCGCGCCGTGCGGACGAACGCGCCCACGTTCGCGGAGGCGCTCCGGCGTCCGGGGTAGATGACGCTCACGGGGACCGGCGGTGGCGCGAACGTCCCGAGGAGCAGGACCAGCCGTCCCGCGAGCACCGCGTCCGCCACCTGATACGAGAGCGTGCGCGCGATGCCCATGCCCCGCTCCGCGGCCGCGATGGCCGTGTCGGCGCTGTTGAGGATGAGGCGCGGCTGGACGCGGACCGGCTTCTCCTTTTCGCCGAAGCGCCACTCGTTCGTCGCGTCGAGGTTCTCGAAGGCGATCAGCTCGTGGCGGCCCAGCTCGGCGGGCGACCGGGGCGTCCCTCGCCGCTTCACGTACTGGGGGCTGGCCACCAGCACGCGGCGGACGGTGCCGACCTTGAGGGCAATCAGTCCGCTGTCCTTCAACTCCCCCAGGCGCACGGCCGCGTCGATGCCCTCGTCCACGAGGTGCTGGTTCCGGTCCGACAGGTGCAGCCGGACGGACAGCGACGGATGCGCGGCGAGCAGCTTCTGGACCACGGGCAGGACGTGGAGCCGCCCGAAGACGATGGGCGCGGAGACGCTGAGCTCTCCTCGCGGTTCGGCGTTCTCTCCCCGCACGCGGCGGTCGGCTTCATCCAGGTCCTCGAGCAGCCGCTGACAGCTCTCCAGGTAGACCTGACCGCGTTCGGTGAGGCGCACGGAGCGGGTCGTGCGGGTGAGGAGCGCCAGGCCCAGGCGCTCCTCGAGCTGGGCCACGGCCCGCGTCGCCACGGAAGGGGAGATGTGGAGCCTGCGCGAGGCGGCCGTGAAGCTTCCCTGCCTGGCCACGGCGACGAACGTCCGGAGCGTGAAGAGCTGGTCCATGATTCTTGCGAAGCTGACAATAAAGCATTGCTGAACCCGCTGATTATTTCACCGCCCTGGGTGGCTAGAAACAGGGCCATGGGACGATTCGCAAGACTTGCCTTCACCCCCGCGGTCAAGGCGCTCCAGGAGCAGTTCGGCAGCCGCGCGGCCTATGCCCGCGTCGAGCGAACGGGAGACGCGCCGGATGTGCTCACGGACGACGAGGCGGAGTTCCTCTCCCAGCGCGACAGCTTCTACATGGCCAGCATCGGCTCCAACGGCTGGCCCTACATCCAGCACCGGGGCGGGCCCCAGGGCTTCGTCCGGGTGCTGGACTCGCACACGCTTGGCTTCGCGGACTACCGGGGGAACAAGCAGTACATCTCCACGGGCAACGTCAGCGAGAACGACCGGGTCGCGCTCATCTTCGTGGACTACCCGCACCAGGCGCGACTGAAGGTCCTGGCGCGCGCGTCCGTCATCACCCGCGAAACGGACGCCGCCACGCTCAAGCGCCTGGAGGTCCCCGGGTATGACGCGAAGGTGGAGCGCGGCTTCGTGCTCAAGGTCGAAGCCTTTGACTGGAACTGTCCCCAGCACATCACGCCCAGGTTCACCGAAGCGGAGCTGGACCAGATGCTGCGTCCGGTGTCGACCGAACTCCAAACGCTCCGCGCCGACAACCGCGCCCTGCGCGAAGAGCTGGAGCGCTTGAAGCGGACCCCGGTTTGACCCCCTGGTTACGGATGGGTAGGTTACGGTCCGGTAGGTATGGCCACGGGAGGCACGCGCCATGAACAACCGGTCGCCGGGAACGCGGAAGAACGCCGACGCCTTGCGTGGAGCCAGCCGCCTGGCGGTGCAGGCCACCCGGGGCGTGATGGGGCTCGTGGAGGAGATGCACCGCACCATCGCCAGCGGGCCTTCCGTCCTGGGCAGGCCGCTGGCGCGTCCGGCGCGAGCCATGACGGGGTTGCTCTACGGAACGCTCCAGGGTGTCACCCGGCACGTCGGGGAGGGGCTGGATGCCGTGCTCGCGCAGCTCTCACCGTGGCTGGGCGACAGCGCTCCCGGTCCGCAGCGGGAGGCATTGCTCTCCGCGCTGAACGGCGTGCTGGGGGATGCGCTGGAGGCGGAGGGCAACCCGCTCGCCATCCCGATGGCTCTGCGGGTGCATGGACAGCCGCTGCGCCTGGAGCCCGAGGCCCTGCGCGCCGCCGTTCCTCAGGCCGGAGGCCGGCTGCTCCTGCTGGTCCATGGCTCGTCGATGAACGACTTGCAGTGGAGCCGGCGGGGGCACGACCATGGCGCGGCGCTGGCGCGCGATCTCGGCTACACGCCGGTGTACCTCCACTACAACAGCGGCCTGCACATCTCCCGGAACGGCCGCGCGTTCTCGGAGCTGCTGGAACAGCTCGTGTCCTGCTGGCCCATGCCGGTCGAATCGCTGACGCTCCTGGGGCACAGCATGGGTGGGCTCGTGGTCCGGAGTGCGTGCCTCGCGGCGGAGGCGGCGGGCCATGGCTGGCGTTCCTTGTTGCGCCGGCTCGTCTGTCTTGGCTCACCCCATCACGGTTCGCCGCTGGAGCGCGGAGGGAGCTGGGTGGAAGTGCTGCTGGAGGTCAGTCCCTACAGCGCGCCGTTCGCGCGACTGGGTCGGATCCGCGGAGCCGGAGTCACGGACCTGCGCTTCGGCAACGTGCTCGACGCGCACTGGGAAGGGCGGGAGCGCTTCGGGTGGGGTGGGGATGTCCGTCGCGGCCTCACGCTGCCGGGGGGCGTGGATTGCTACGCGGTCGCGGCGACCACCGCGAAGACGATGGCGCAGCGGCTGCCCGGTGACGGGCTGGTCCCGGTGGACAGTGCGCTCGGGCGACATGCGCAGCCAGAGCTGACGCTGCGGTTCCCGGAAGCGAACCAGCGCATCGTCCTGGGCGCGAACCACCTGGACCTGCTCGACCACCCGGAGGTCTACGCCACGCTTCGCACGTGGCTCGCTTCCTGAGCGGCCCGCGCGCTACAGCGGCTGGACGTGATCCGCGATGCGGCCGCTGGCGAGCAGTTCGCGCAGCTCGTCGGCCATACGGTCGCCCTCGGTCAGCACCTGCTTCCATGCGCGGATGCGGTCCTCGTCCTTCATGCCCGTGAAGTCCGACCGGTCCGGGATGCGTCCGCCGGGCAGCCGCGCCAGGTGCGAGGGTGACGGCGTGATGATCAGCGCTCGGCGGAAGTTGAGCGGCCCCGCGCGGCGCCACTTGAGCGACTTGTCGAACCAGCCGGGCACGACGTACGGGTAGAAGTGCGGATAGAGCACCAGCCCGTCGCCCGTGCCGTAGTCGACGTCCAGGTGGTAGTCGACGACGCCGCCATCCCGGTACGTGCCGGCAGGCGCACCCGGGATGTCATGGACGCCCGCGAGCACCATCGGAATGGAACCGGACGCGATGAGCGCTGGCCGCAGGTTGTCGCGGGTGAGGGGACGGTGGACCGACGGCAGGTCCTTGAGTCCCGCGAAGGGACTTGCGTCCCCGGCGGTGTGGAAGATCACTCGCTCCATCTGGAAGCGGAGCGTCCCCCGGCTCAGCGCGTTCGCCAGCGCGCCCAGCACGAAGCCCGCGAGCTGCACGGTGGACTGCTCCGACGCGAGCAGGCCCTTGCACCTTGTCGTCACCACGTGCAGTCGCGCCCACGGATGCGTCAGGATCTGCTCCGCGCCATCCGGGCCCAGGAGCGATTCAAGAACGGTGGCGCTGACTTCGCTGACCAGCTTGGGCGGAGGCTTGGGCGGATAGCGCTGATCCAGGTACGCGGTCGCGAAGCGCTTGAGCGCGGCCACGGGATCCTTCTGCGCCAGGCACGCCAGCCGCCAGCTCCCGATGGAGCTGCCAATCAGGTGCAGGGGCCGGGTGCGCGGCTGCTGGAGGAACTCGCCGAACAGGACCCGGTCGATTCCCTCCAGCCCCAGCCACTTCGGTCCTCCCGAAGCGCCCGGAAGGATGTCCACGTCCTCCGCACGCAGCCCGCGCTCCCGGAGGATGCGCAGGGCGTCGGGGCCCGCAAGCAAGGTCAGGCTCTGGCTCATCGCGGGCGCGGACCCTAGCAGCCCGGCGCAAGCGGATGCTCAGCGGTTGTCGTCCCGAGGTTCCGATTCCAACGGGTGGATGGTCACCACTTGATGTCCATCGTGCTCCGGATCACTGCGCGCCTCTTCCAATTCCTCCGGCGTCGTCGGCGCCCGCTCGGAAAAGGCGTCGTTCTCGAGGTGGCGCTGGCGCTGCTCGCTGGTCGAGCCGTAACCCTCCAACTTCTTGCCGGCCATGGTCGTGCTCCCTCGTGAAGGTGAACACCAAGGGTTGTGACCATGGCCGATGGGCGCAAGCGGTGGTCTGCCCGGATGCCCGCACGCTCCTGGAGCGGGGCTCCGCGCGGCACTCACTCCTCCAGCGTTCCCACGGAAGGGACCGCGCCATCGCGCTCGCGCTGGGCCTCCAGGTAGGCGGAGAAGCCCGCCTTGGACTGGATGCGGAAGACCGGGAGGCGCGCGAGTACGTCCTCCGCGAAGGCGTACTGCTCGCAGACGAGGCTCGCGCGCAGGGCGCCTTCCGGGCCGCCGGTGAAGGGCTGGACCTCGTGCTGGAGGTTGCCCCGGAAGTGGACCAGCAGGCCCGGCCGGGGCCGCACTTCACCCTGGAGCTGGTTGTCGCGCAGCAGCCGCAGCGCGCCCCCTTGCGCGCCCTGCGGCACTCGCAGGTAGAGGACGCTCACGTGTTCAGGCGTCGCGTCCGGCACGCCGCTCGGCTCCTGCAAGGTCGCGTCGATGTGGCGTCCCACCGGCGTGCCCGCGTCCAGCAGCAACAGGTTCAGATAGAACGCATTGGGCCGCGGACGGGGGTCGCGTCCACCGAACCAGCGCTGCGTCCAGGGCAGCAGCCCGCGCGCGGTGTCGTCGTCGAGGATGCGGCGCAGGTAGACGGACAGGAACGGGAAGCGGGCCTCCAGCGTCGCGCGGCCCTCGCGCGTGAAGATGAACGCGAAGCCCCGGCTGGCGCGGAACGTCCCCATCAGCGGACTGCGCGCGACGAAGCGCGAACCGAGCAGGGCGTCCGCGAGGGACTCCAGCTCGGTGCGGGGCAGGGCGTCGCGGTGGGTGACGTACTCGGGCACGGGCCGACGTTCCTACTTGAGTGGGCCGTACGTCCAGGGCAGCGCTTCCAGCTTCGCGACGAACGCCTCGCGCGAGTCCGCGGCGATGACCGGCTCCCCCGGCATCAGGCTGGGCCACCCCATCTCGGGCATCCACATCCCCGTGTCCTTCATGGATTCCTGATACCGGCGCGCGTTGGCCTCCGCGTCGAGGACCAACGGCTCCAACCGCCACTGTCCCTCCTTCACGGAGATGACGGCGGTCGGGCTGCCGCTGCCCAGGGTCAAGGGCAGGCGCTGCTCCGCGCCGGGTGCGCTCAGCCATTGAAGGACCATCGCGCGGGTGGGGCCGAGGAAAGGTGCCAGGGGATGCCTCCTGGGCGTGACTCTTACACAGCCGCCTGCTTCACGCCGCCCTTCGACTTGCCCAGCATGTGCAGCAGCGCCTTCTCCGAGCAGTGCATGCCTTCACCCGCGCCCGCCGCCAGCTCGTCCACGGAGTGGAAGTAGCGGTCCACCACCTGGCCCCTCTCGAAGAGGACGAGCACGGACGGGTAGATATACGACGCCTTCGCGACCGCGGGCGTGTTGCCCAACTGCTCGGAGGCCTCTCGCACCGCGGCCACCATGCTCTTCTTGAGCACGGTCTTCTTCACCGGGCCGCCCTTGCCATCCTCCTTCACGCGCTCGCGGGCCCGCGCCAGCGCGCACGCGCAGATGAGCGTGCCGGCCCAGGTGCGGAAGTCCTTCGCGCTGTAGCCCGGGCCCATCACCTGCTGGATGTACTCGTTGATGTGCCGGCGCCGCACGTCCACCACCGCGCCGTCGTCGATCACGAACTTGAAGACGTCACGCCCGGGCACCTTCAACAGCTGCCGCACGAGCGTCGCCACGCGCCGGTCCTTGAGCTCGCGGTGCTGCCGCACGCCGGACTTGCCCGGGTAGTCGAACACCACCGTGTCGCCATGCACCTTCACGTGCCGCGCCCGCAGCGTGGCCAGCCCGAAGCTGCCGTGCTCCTCCGCGTAGCGCTCGCTCCCCGGACGGATGAAGCAGGTGCCCAGGATGCGCAGCATCCCCGCCAGCACCCGCTCACGGCCCAGGCCTCGCTTGCGCAGGTCCTTGCTCACCTGACGGCGCATCTTGGGCAGCGCCTGCGCGAAGCCCACGATGCGCTGGTACTTCGCATCGCGCTGCTTCTGCGTGTGCGCCTCGCTGTAGCGGTACTGCCAGCGGCCCGCGCCGTCCCTGCCCACCGCCTGGAGGCGCGCGGAGGCCTTGGGCGAGATGGCCACGTCCGTCCAGGCGGGCGGCAGCCGCAGGGCGTCGATGCGCTCCCGCTCCGCGTGAGACACCGGCCGGCCCTTCGCGTCCACGTAGCGGAAGCCGCGCTTCATCGTCCCCAGACGGCGGTGGCCCTCCTGCCGCAGTCGCTCCAACTGCGTCATCCCCTGGCGGCTCGCGGGCCGGGGGCGCTCGGATTCTGAGACAGCGGCATGGGAGGGCATTGCCTCCCTGTAGTGCGCAGTCCACGCCGGGGCGGCAATCCGGTTGCCCCCTGGCGGCATGGAGGGCAGGCGGGCGGAAAAGCCCGGGTGGCATTTTCGGATGGGGGTGCAGTCGTTTAGAGTTCGTTGCGACTCCCACCTCCAATTTTATTCCCGAGGCATGACGACCTTCCTCGCCGCCCTGCTGGCCTTCCCGACCGCGATCTTCACCATCCTGCTCGGCGTGGTGCTGGCGTACTGGCTTTGCGTGATCGCCGGCGCGGCGGGCATCGACATGCTGGATGGCGACGTGGACCTGGAGGGCGGCGCCAAGGCCGTCTCCGGCGCCTTCGAGGGCGGCGCGAAGGCGACGTCGGGGCTGCTGGAGGGCGGCGCCAAGGCCGTCTCCGGCCACACCGGCGGGCACGCGGGGCACTCGCACCTGCACGACGCGGAGGCCGCCACCGGCCTGTTCGCGATGCTGGGCTTCGGCGGCATCCCCGTCACGGTGTCGGTGAGCCTGGTGGTGTTCCTCTCCTGGTCGCTGTCGCTGCTGAGCGGACAGGCCACGCACGCGGCGCTCTCCGCGCTGCCTTCGTGGCTCGTGAGCACGGGCCTGGGCCTCGTCTGCGCGACGGTGGGCACGGTGGTGGGTGGGCTCGCGGTGCGGCCCCTGCGCCCCGTCTTCATCGCCCGGCGCGCGCCGGGCCGCGAGGCCTTGATGGGCCGCGTGTGCACCATCTCCAGCGGCAGCGTGACGGCGAAGGACGGTCACGCGACTTTCGACGACGGGGCCGCGGGCCTCATCCTCAACGTCTTCTGTGACAAGCCCAACCAGCTCAAGCGTGGCCAGCCGGCGCTCATCCTTGGCTACGACGCGGAGCGGGGCGTGTATGAGGTGGAGCCGGTGGACTGGCTCCTCCCCCAGGAAATGGAGCAGCTGCGGGATCCGCTGAAGGCAGCGGCCATCGCGCGCGCACGCTCCCAGCGATGAACATTGGCGTCCGCCGGGCTCCTCCGGACGGGCGCGACAATCGGCACCGGGTGGCTTTCGCGGGGGACCCCGAGTGCTTGGAACAAGGCCCGCCCAACGGACTTCTCAGGATAGGCCATGGATCCCATCAGCCTTGCAGCAATCATCGGCGGCGGCGTCATCATCCTCTTCGGCATCTTCGTCAGCGTGGCCAAGTTCTACCGCCAGGTTGATCAGGGCAAGGTGCTCATCGTCAACACGATGAAGGTCGAGCCCACGGTCACCTTCACCGGCGCCGTGGTGCTGCCCATCGTCCACCGCGCGGAGGTCATGGACATCTCGCTGAAGACGGTGGAGATCGACCGTCGCGGCAAGGAAGGCCTCATCTGCCAGGACAACATCCGCGCGGACATCAAGGTCACCTTCTTCGTGCGCGTGAACAAGACGCGTGAAGACGTGCTCAAGGTGGCCCAGTCCATCGGCTGCGCGCGCGCCTCGGATCAGGAGACGCTGGAGAACCTCTTCGAGGCCAAGTTCTCCGAGGCCCTCAAGACGGTGGGCAAGTCCTTCAACTTCGAGCAGCTCTACACCAAGCGCGACGAGATCAAGGACAAGGTCGTCGAGACCATTGGCCGGGACCTGAACGGCTACATGCTGGAGGACTGCGCCATCGACTTCCTCGAGCAGACCCCGGTGGAGATGCTCGACAAGGACAACATCCTGGACGCCCAGGGCATCCGGAAGATCACCCAGCTCACCACCGAGCAGAACGTCTTCACCAACGAGCTGAAGCAGTCCGAGCGCATGGCGGTGACCAAGCGCAACGTCGAGGCCGACGAGGCCATCTTCGCCCTCGAGCGTCAGCGCGAGGAGGCGGCCGCCAAGCAGCGCCGTGAGATCGACAGCATCCAGGCGCGTGAGACGGCCGAGGCCGACCGCGTGAAGAGCGAGGAGTTCGCCAAGGCGCAGCTGGCGCGCATCAAGGCGGAAGAAGAGATCGCCATCAACGAGGAGAACAAGCAGCGCCAGGTGCAGGTGGCCCAGAAGAACCGCGAGCGCGTGGTGGGCGTGGAGACCGAGCGCGTGGAGAAGGACCGCGCTCTGGAGGCCATCAACCGCGAGCGTGAGACGGAGCTGCAGCGCATCGCGAAGGAGAAGGCGCTGGAGTCGGAGAAGAAGGCCATCGCCGACGTCGTCCGCGCCCGCATCGCGGTGGAGAAGACCGTCGCCCAGGAAGAGGAGAACATCAAGGACCTGCGCGTGACGGCGGACGCGAAGCGCACCAAGGACGCCATCATCATCACCGCCCAGGCGCACGCGGAAGAGGCGTCCGTGAAGGACATCCAGGCCGCGGACGCGAGCGCGAAGATCGCCGTGTTCCTCGCCAAGGAGAAGCTGACCCTGGCCGAGGCAGACCTGGAGGCCGCGGACAAGCAGGCCAAGGCGAAGATGCGGCTGGCCGAGGGCATCCAGGCCGAGTCCGCCGCGGCGGGCCTCGCCAGCGTGCGCGTGCGTGAGGCGGACGCGGTCGCCACGGAGAAGCTGGGCATGGCGCAGGTCCGCGTGAAGGAGGCCGAGGCCTCCGTCATCGAGAAGCAGGGCCAGGCGCAGGCCTCCGCGGTGCGCGAGAAGCTGCTCGCCGAGGCCGCCGGCGCGGAGCAGAAGGGCATGGCCCACGCCCGCGTGCAGGAGGCGGAAGCCAGCGCCATCCACAAGCGCGGCGAGGCGGAGGCGTTCGCCACGCGCGAGAAGCTGCTCGCCGAGGCCGCCGCCATCCAGGAGAAGCTGATGGCCGAGGCGCGGGGCCTGTCGGAGAAGGCCACCGCGATGAAGGCCCTGGACGGCGTGGGCCGCGAGCACGAGGAGTACCGCCTGCGCCTCAACAAGGAGCGCGACGTGGAGCTGGCCGCCATCAACGTGCGCAAGGAGATCGCGCAGGCCCAGGCCACCGTCCTGGCCCAGGCCTTCGGGAACGCGAAGTTCCAGATCGTCGGCGGCGACGGCAAGTTCTTCGAGAACTTCGTCAAGGCCGTGTCCTTCGGCAGCTCGGTGGACGGCGCGCTGGACCACGGCGAGTCCCTGAAGAAGGCGCTCGGCGGCTACCTCAACGGTGAGAAGGACCTGCCGGCGGACCTGAAGGAGATCCTCTCCAAGCCGGGCCTCAGCAACGACGCGCAGAACCTGGCCGTCGCGGCGCTGCTCAACCGCATGTCGGTGAGCCCCACGGAGGCCACCGCCGCCGGCATCAAGGCGCTGGTGCAGTCGGAAGCCGCGGCCCTCGCGCAGAAGCAGCAGGGCTGAAAGCCTCCCGCCAATCGCAATCCCTTCTCGGTGAACATCCATGGCAACTGACAGCTCCAAGACCCCGGGTACCCAGGTGCCCGGGGGCGAGGCGACGCTGGAGGGCGGCAGCTACGAGGTCATCCGTGCGCGCCTCCACTCCCAGGCGGACGCGCTGGCGACCCAGGCGAACGACCTCAACGCCCGGCGCAAGGCGCTGTTCGGCGGCACGGAACTCACCGTCATCGGCAACGAGCGGGTGCGCACGGAGAACAACTGCGTCCCCCGCGACATCGTCAGCGTCGGGAAGTACCTCCTCTTCGGCTACAACGTCTTCATCGGCCTGAAGAAGGAGACGAACGTCTCGGACGTCTTCTCGCTGCACCGCTTCGAGAAGACGGCCGAGGGGTTCGACTTGTCCGCCGTGCCTCCCACGGAGGCCGGCGGCTTCCTCGCGGACCCCCGGTTCGTGAAGGACTTCGGCGAGCTGTACAAGTACTACAAGGACGCGAAGCTGCTGCAGCTGCGGCGGCGGGACTCGCGCCTGCTCGCGGTGTTCCAGACGGGCCAGTCCGCGCGCGACCTCAAGGTCTTCCGCTTCAGCGTGGACGTGGAGGGCCGCGCCACCTACGTGGACAACCAGGGTGAGCGCGACCACGTCTACCCGCCGTCGCACGACTTCGAGTGGACGGTGGCCACGCGCGAGCAGTACGTGCTGGGCCAGCACCCGCACGTCAACGTGCTGGATCAGGTCTTCGTGGAGACGGTGAAGGGCGACCTCACCGTCAAGGTGGAGAACAACACCGCCACCGGGCGGGGCATCTACAGCGAGCCGGTGGATGATCCGGATCAGTCGCTGGATGACGCGGAGTTCGCCTGGACGCAGGTGGGCGGGCTCATCCTGCTGCGCATCCTGCCGTTCCGGGAGAAGGCGTACCGCTACCTCGTCTTCAACTCGCGCACCCAGCACGTGGTGCGCATCGACGCCATTGGCCAGTCCTGCGTGCGGCTGCCCGAGGACCAGGGCATCGTCTTCCCGGGCGGCTATTACCTCCAGACGGGCGACTTCAAGGTCTTCGACGGCGCGGCGGAGGGGATGGAGTTCCACCAGGCGGTGCGCTCGCCCAACGGGGAGGACGTGCTCTACGTCTTCCACCGCCGGGACGAGGGCAGCTACGTGCTCTTCCCGTACAACCTGGTGCGCAAGGAGGTGCAGACGCCGCTCTTGTCCAACGGCATGAGCCTCTTCGCGGACGGCGGGCTGGTGGTGTTCCGCGCCACGTCGCAGGAGCCCACGCGCGTGCACCCCATGCAGGTGTGGCAGACGCCGTTCGTCTCCGACGAGCACGCGGCGAAGCTGCCTCCGGCGCCGGGCTACCTGGGCAAGGTGGGCAACGCGGAGCTGGTGCGCGGCATCAGCGACGCCCTCACGCTGCCGCGCGTGGCGAAGACGGACAAGCCCACGCGCCGCACCTACGAGGACCTGGTCAACGCGGCCACGCGCGCGCTGGACGCCTACTACTGGCTGTCCCACGCGGAGGTCGGCCTCCAGGAGCCCATCGAGCAGCTGCGCCGCACCTCCGAGCTCATCATCGACGAGTTCGAGAAGGTCCTCGCGCTGCGCAAGCGCGCGGAGGAGTCGCTCGCGCAGGCCACGCAGGCGCAGGAGACGCTGCTGCTCAACGCGCAGCCGGAGGGCCTCACCGACGCGGAAGGCTTCATGCGCGCGCTGGCGGACCTGCGCCGGCACCGCGGGCACCTGATCACGTTGAAGGACGTGCGCTACATGGACCTGGGGCGCGTGGACGCCCTGGAGCAGGCGGTGGTGGCCGCGTCCGACGCGGTGAGCACCGCGTGCGTGGACTTCCTCCAGAAGGGTGAAGCGCTCCAGCCCCTGGCCTCGCGGCTGGACGGACTGATGGAGCGGCTGGAGCCGCTGGCGACCACCGCGGAGCTGGCCCCGCTGGCCGAGGACGTGGAGCGCACCGGCCAGGGCCTGGAGGTGCTGGGCGAGGTCGTGGGTGGGCTCCAGGTGGGCGACCCGCTGGCGCGCGCCCGCATCCTCGAGGGCATCTCCGAGCTGTTCAGCCGCCTCAACCGCGTGCGCGCGGGGCTCCAGGCGAAGCGCAAGGAGCTGTCCGGCAAGGAGAAGCGCGCGGAGTTCGGCGCGCAGTTCAAGCTGCTGGGCCAGAGCATCGAGAACGCGCTGTCACAGGCGGACTCGCCGGAGAAGTGCGACGAGGCGCTCTCCAAGCTCACCGTGCTGCTGGAGGAGCTGGAGGGCCGCTTCGGCGAGTTCGACGAGTTCCTGGGGCAGATCACCCAGAAGCGCGAGGAGCTGCTGGAGGCCTTCGGCGCGCGCAAGCAGGCGCTGGTGGACGAGCGGCAGCGCCGGGCGTCGGGCCTGTTCGGCGCGGCGGAGCGCATCCTCCAGGGCGTGCAGCGCCGGGCGAAGTCGTTCAAGGCGGACGACGAGCTGAACGCCTACTTCGCGTCCGACGCGATGATCCTCAAGCTGCGGCAGCTGGCGGAACAGCTGCTGGCGCTCCAGGACAGCGTCCGCGCGGATGAAGTCCTGTCGCGCGTGAAGGCCGCGAAGCAGGACGCCCTGCGCGCGCTGCGCGACAAGCAGGACCTGTTCGAGGGCGGCGAAGGCCTCATCAAGCTGGGGCCCTACCGCTTCCACGTCAACACCCAGCCGCTGGAGCTGACGCTGGTGCCGCGCGACGGCGCGCTGTACCTCCAGCTCACCGGCTCCGACTACACCCAGAAGGTGGAGGACCCGGAGCTGCTGAAGTACCGCGACCTCTGGGACCAGCACCTGGTGTCCGAGACGCGCGACGTGTACCGCGCGGAGTACCTGGCCGCCGGGCTGCTGATGGACGCGGAGGAGGGCAGGGGCGGCCTCACGCCCGCGGCGCTATACGAGGCTGGCGCGCAGGGGCAGCTCCTGGAGCGCGTGCGAGCGTACGCGGCGGACCGCTTCGACGAGGGCTATGAGCGCGGCGTCCACGACGCGGACGCGGCGGCCATCCTGGAGAAGCTGCTCGCGCTGCACCAGGGCGCGGGCCTGCTGCGCTTCGCCCCGGTGCCTCGCGCCTGGGCCGCGCTCTACTGGGCCTTCGACGGGGACGACGCGCTCCGGGGCGTGTTCCACCGGCGCGCGCGGAGCCTGGCCCGGCTGCGGCAGGCGTTCGACACCGGCGCGGAGCTGGTGGCGCTGGGGGATGAGCTGGGAGAGCGCGTGCTCGCGTTCCTCCAGGGGCATGGCCTCACGGCTTCGGCCGCGGAGGGCCGGCAGGCGGGCCGCTACCTCGTGGAGGAGCTGGCGGTGGACCGCCCGCGCTTCACCACCAGCCGCGAGGCGCTGGCGCTGAAGGACGCGTTCCTCGCGCACCTGGACCGCCACGGTTCGCGCGCCGCGTTCGACGACGACCTGCGCGGCCTGGAGAAGAACCTGCCGGAGCGCCTGCGCATCGCCCGCGCCTGGGTGGACGCGTTCCTCGCGAAGCGCGAGGGCGGCCCGGGTGAGGCGGCCCACGTCGCGCTGGAGACGGCGGTGGTGCTCGTCACGGAGCGCAAGCTGGACCGCGAGACGGCGGGCGCCATCACCGCCACGGAGGCCACGGGCCTGCTGGGCAGCCACCCGCGCATCCAGGATCGCAAGCTGTCCCTGCGCCTGGACGAGTTCCTGGCGCGGCTGGGCGAGTTCCGCCAGGTGCGCGTGCCCATGTACGTGACCTACCGGGCGTACCTGCGCGACCTGCTGGACCGCGAGCGGCGCAAGCTGCGGCTGGAGGAGCTGACGCCCAAGGTGCTCACGAGCTTCGTGCGCAACCGGCTCATCGACGAGGTGTACCTGCCGCTCATCGGCGCGAACCTGGCGAAGCAGCTGGGCGCGGCGGGCGAGGGCAAGCGCACGGACCGCATGGGCATGCTGCTGCTCATGTCGCCGCCGGGCTACGGCAAGACGACGCTGATGGAGTACGTGGCCAGCCGCCTGGGCCTCACCTTCGTGAAGGTGAACGGGCCGGCGCTGGGCCACTCCGTGAAATCGTTGGATCCGTCGGAGGCGCCCAACGCCACCGCGCGGCAGGAGGTGGAGCGCATCAACCTGTCCTTCGAGATGGGCAACAACGTGATGCTCTACCTCGACGACATCCAGCACACGGACCCGGAGCTGCTCCAGAAGTTCATCTCCCTGTGCGACGGCCAGCGCCGCGTGGAGGGCGTCTGGAATGGCCAGACGCGCACGTATGACCTGCGCGGCAAGAAGTTCTGCGTGGTGATGGCGGGCAACCCGTACACGGAGACGGGCGAGCGCTTCCGCATCCCGGACATGCTCGCGAACCGCGCGGACACGTACAACCTGGGTGACATCCTGGACGGCAAGGAGGAGCTGTTCGCCCTCAGCTACCTGGAGAACGCGCTCACCTCCAACCCGGTGCTCGCGCCGCTGGCCACGCGCGACCCGCAGGACGTGCACCGCCTCATCCGCATGGCGAAGGGCGAGGAGGTCCCCTCGGGCGAGCTGAAGCACGGCTACGCGGCGGCGGAGCTCCAGGAGATCATCGCCGTCTTCCAGCGGCTGTTCCGCGTGCAGCAGGTGCTGCTCAAGGTCAACCTCCAGTACATCGCGTCCGCCGCGCAGGACGAGCGCTTCCGCACGGAGCCGCCGTTCAAGCTGCAGGGCAGCTACCGCAACATGGGCAAGCTGGCGGAGAAGGTCGTCTCCGCGATGACGGACGACGAGCTGGAGCGCCGCATCGATGACCACTACCAGGGCGAATCCCAGACGCTCACCACCGCCGCCGAGCAGAACCTGCTCAAGCTCCAGGAGATGCGCGGGCGCCTGACGCCGGAGAAGGCGAAGCGCTGGGAGGAGATCAAGCAGGGCTTCGCCCGCGTGAAGCGCATGGGGGGCAAGGAGGACGACCCCGTGGCGCGTGTCACCGGACAGCTGGGCGCCATCGAGGAGCAGCTGGGCTCCGTGCGCGACGCGGTGGTGCAGGCCGCCGCGCAGGTGAACGCCCCCAGCGACGAGACGCCCGTGGCCCCGCACCTGGAGGCCCTGCGCGAGGCCGTCCTGGAGGTGGCCCGCGTGGGCCGCGAGGCCGCCCAGAAGCCGCCGGTGCAGGTCTCCGTCCCGGCGCCGCAGGTCGTCCCCCCGGCGCTGCCCCAGGCTCCTGCCACGGACCTGGCCCCGTACCTCAAGCACCTGGCGCAGCTGCTCAAGGCCCTCACGGAGCGAGTGGCCGCCCAGGCGGAGGAGGCGCCCACGCTGCGCAACGCGCCCATGCCCCAGGCGCCCGCGCCGGACTTCGGCCCATACATGGCGCAGCTCTCCAAGGCCATCACGGCGCTGGCGGACCGGCCGGTGTCGGTGTCTCTGCCCACCCCCGCGGAGTCGCTCCAGCGCGCCGCGAACGGCCCGTCACCGGCGGAGCTCAGCCGGCAGATTGAACTGGTGGAGGGGGCGCTGCTGCCCCTGGAGCGCGCCGCCCGCCGCAACGTGCAGGGCGAGGGCGAGGGCATCAAGGCGCTCCAGGTCTGGCAGGGCGTCACCGAGGCCCTGGAGCTCTTGCGCGGCATGCTGCGCCGCTAGGCGCCCGGTGAGAGGGATTGCGGAATCCCTCTCACTTCTGGGGCGCGAACTGCTCCGCCCCGTCCACGCTGTCGTCGTCGAGCACCTTCTCCACGGTGTCCACCAGCTGCTGCCCGTCGCTGGCGGTGACGCGCAGCTGGAATCGGCCCTCGCCGATGCCCTCGAAGACGAAGTAGTTGTAGCTCTGGCGCTCCAGCGCCTTCCAGTCGCCGTCGCGCTTCCACTCCAGCTTCTTGATGGGCAGCCGGTGGTTGCGCACCTGGATGGCCGTCCACCACGGGTTGCTGCCGTTCTTGAAGTGGTACTCCACCGGGCCGGCCACGTCGCAGGACACGGGCGTCCAGGTGATGTCCACGCGGCCGTCCTTCGCCTCCGCCACCTTGTCGAAGGCCTGGCGCGACAGGTCCAGGTGGCCCTTGTCGCAGTCAGGGCACTGGTCGACGATGCGCACGCGCACGGTGCCCTTGGGCCCGACGATGTCCACGCACTCGCCGCAGACGGCGCTGTTGTCGTACTGGGCCTGGTTCATCGCGGCCACCATCATGTCGCCGCCGGGCTCGAAGGAGCAGTTGCCGCCCCCGTTCGCGTCGTAGAAGGTCGCAATCCCTTTCTGCTCGGAGCCCAGGCTCACGCCACCTCCGGTGGCCGAGTCTCCGCACGCCCCACAGGCAAGCGCGGCCAGGGTCAAAACCAGCGAGGACTTCCAGGAAGCGGGTCGGTTCATACCGCGCACTATACACGCGTCGCTCCGCGTCAAGGACAGACAGGACTCCCTGTCTTGGTTCCGTCAGATGGGCTTGTTAGCGTCCGGGCCTTCCCCCTCCCGAAAATCGGAAAGGAATTCCCATGATGAACAAGCTGACGTCCGTGGTGTGTCTGGGTTCTGCCCTCGTACTCTCCGCGTGTGGCGGTCCGGAGCAGGAGGACGGCGCGGAGCTCGCGCGGCAGAGCGCGGCGCTGACGACCGCGTCCTCGCAGGGCTGTGACTACTCGGCGAGCACGGTGCAGATCACCACGTCCCCGCCTCAGTACAACATCGTCATCACCCGCACGGGCGGCACCAGCTGCACGCTGCCGACGGGCGCTTCGTATATCGTCCAGACCGTGCCGCTGGATCCGCCGGGCCCGGTGTCGCTCGCGGGCTCCAGCGAGGGGCTCGCGGTGGGCTTCGTGATGCGCAACGGGTGGAGCGGCTCGTCCGCCTACGTCATGGCCGTGCGCGCCGTGGACCCCACCGCGCTCTCCACCACCCGCAGCGCGGACATCTACTGCGACTACAGGACGGGCAACATCAGCACGGGCAGCCTGAGCATCAACGGGACCACCCTGGCCTCGTCCGGCACCAAGGCGTGCAAGATCAACAACCAGTCGGGGACCTACTGGTACGCGAGCTTCGTGAACTTCTTCACCAGCACCACGCCCCCCAACATCACCGTCATCTGACGCACCCCCTGAAAAAGCCCTGCCCGCCACCGGCTGATTCCGGTGGCGGGCAGAGCCCCCCTTGCTGCGCGTTCCCCGGTGATTCGTGCCAGGTACTTCCTAGCGGCCGCTGGCGGACGCGGTGGTCAGCGCGCGGGCCTGGCCGATGAGGCGGACGAACTCGGTGCGGTCGGAATCACCGCCCACGGCGCCCTCCGCCAGCTTCTGCGTGGTGGCCAGGCTCCAGCCCTCCGCGGCGGGCGCGGCGCGGAGGATGTCCGCGGTGGCGGCCACGGCGACGGCGAAGCGGAAGTCCTGGGACGCGGCCTCCATGGACGGCTTGAGGTTGGCGCGGGTGAGCGGGAAGGCCTGCTCCTTCGCCTCCGTGCCGTTGGGCGCCTTGGCGCGGATGCGCACCGTGGCCAGCTCCTGCGGCGCGTCGCCCGTGAGCTCCACCTCGTAGAGCGCCGTCACGGTGTGGCCCGCGCCAATCTCGCCCGCGTCCACCTTGTCGTCGCGGAAGTCCTTGTCCGCGATGTCCCGGTTCTCGTAGCCCATCAGGCGGTAGCGGCTGACGGCCTTCGGGTTGAACTCCACCTGGAACTTCACGTCCTTCGCGATGACCTCCAGCGTGCCGGTGAGCTGCGTCTCGAAGACCTTGCGCGCTTCCTTCATGCTGTCCACGTAGAAGCTGTTGCCGTTTCCCTTGTCGGCCAGCTGCTCCATCAGCGAGTCGTGGTAGTTGCCCATGCCGAAGCCCACCGTGGTGAGGGTGACGCCCTCGGACACGTACTTCTGCACGCTGGCCAGCATGGCCTTGGGGCTGAGGTTGGGGCCGATGTTGGCGTCACCGTCGGTGAGCACCACCACGCGGGACACCACGCCGGCCGCGGCCTTCTTCACCGCGTGCTTGTAGGCCGTCTCCATGCCGGAGCCCATGGCCGTGCCGCCGCCCGCGACCAACGTGTCCAGCGCCGCGTGGATCTTCTTCACGTCCGTGGCGGGCGTGGGGGACAGCACGTCCCGCGTGGAGCCCGCGTAGGTGACGAGCGCCACGGTGTCGTTCTCGTTGAGGTTCTTCACCGCGACCTTGATGGACTCGATGGCCAGGGGCAGCTTGTCCGAGGACGCCATGGAGCCGCTGGTGTCCACCAGGAACACCAGGTGCGCGGGCTTGCGCTGCGAGCGGGAGACGACCTTGCCCTGCACGCCCACACGCACGAACTGGCGGCGCGCGTTGAAGGGCGACGGCGCGCCCTCCAGGTGCACCGTGAAGGCGCCTTCCTCGGGCGGCGTGTAGCGGTACTTGAAGTAGTTGACGAACTCCTCCACGCGCACCGCCTGGGTGGGGGGCAGCTGGCCCTGCTGCAGGTAGCGCCGCGCCATGGAATAGGAGGCCGTGTCCACGTCCGCCGCGAAGGTGGACAGGTTGTCCTTCGCCGTCTCCGTGAAGGCGTTGGGCTTGTAGGCCTCGAAGGTGTTGCCGCCCTCGGCGACGCTCTTGTCGTCGCCCAGCTCCATCTTGGACTTCTCCTTCGGCTGCGCGACCGTCATCGGGGCGGCGGCTCCGCCCAGGGTGAGGGCGCCGGAGGCCGCGCTCATGGCGGCCATGGACTGCTTCCCGGGCGACGCGCGGCGCTGCGCCGGCTCCGCGGCCATGAGGCTGTCGGAAGCAGCCGGGGCTTCGGCGGCCATCTCGTACTCAGGGGAGGGCGCCGACGCGACGTTGGCGTCACGGCGCTTCTTGGCCGCGACCGGGGCCGGGGCCGGGGTGGAGGGCGGCGGCGGGGGCGCCATCAGCGCACGGGGCTCGTCAGCGGGAGCGGTCTCGGTGGTCGCGACGGCCTGGGGGCGCAGTTCCCCGCGCGTCGCGCTCTGCTGCGCCGGCTCCATGGAGGAGCACGCGCTCACGAGGCTGGCGCAGAGGAGGGCACCACTGACGAAGGACACGCGGCGCTTCGAGAAGAACGGGGACATGGGCGGCTCCGGGACGACGGGAGGAAGTCAGCGTGCCCCTGGAAACGACCGACCTCCGGAATGGGTTTATCCGGTGAATTTTTCCCGGGTCCTTACGTGGGCCGCGCTTGCGTGGGGGGACCCCTTTTGCGACGGTCCCCGCCCATGGAGACGACACGACCGTTCCGGATTCTGGGCATCCAGCAGATCGCGATTGGCGGGCTCGACAAGGGCGCCCTGCGCAAGCTGTGGGTGGACACCCTGGGCCTCCAGGCCCATGGCACCTACCGCAGCGACAAGGAGAACGTGGACGAGGACATCGTCGTGGCGGGCGCGGGCCCCTTCAAGGTGGAGGTGGACTTGATGCAGCCCGTCAACCCCGACGGCCGTCCCAAGGTGCACGACCCGGCGCTCAACCACGTGGGCCTGTGGGTGGACGACCTGGCGGTGGCCGTCAAGTGGCTGGAGGGGCAGGGCATGCGCTTCACGCCCGGCGGCATCCGCAAGGGCGCGGCGGGCTTCGACGTCTGCTTCATCCACCCCAAGGCGAGTGATCAGTTCCCGCTGAGCGGCGAGGGCGTGCTGATTGAACTCGTGCAGGCCCCGCCGGAGATCATCCGCGCCTTCGAACAGGCCGCTGCCAGCGCGACGCACTGAGCAGCCACTGGCCCGCGCGCGTGAAGCCCTTCTTCACCGCGCGCTCCAGCGGATCCCACGCGACGCACAGCACGAACGTGCACGCGATGAGCAGCGCGAGCAGACCGGCGTACTTCAGCCACCCGCTGGAGTCGCCCCACACCTTCTGGAACGAGAAGACGCCGAAGAGGCGGTAGTACAGCAGCATCTCGTGGAAGAAGTACGCGGACAGCGACGAGGTGCCGAAGACCTCGAAGAAGCGGCGGGCCCGTGAGGGCTTCGCGTCCGGTGCCAGCCGTCCCTCCACCCAGAGCATCACCAGCAGCACCGCGCAGACCCACATGAAGCGGGTGGCGGAGTTGGACGGGTTGGTGACGAAGAAGCGGTGCGGCGGGTAGAGGTTGTTGAGCACGCCGGGCAGCAGCGTCCCCAGCAGGCCCAGCGCGATGAGGAAGCCCAGGGCCCGCGCCAGCCCCTTGCGGCCCCACGCGCCCGCGATGCTGCCCGCGAAGGCGCCCAGCCACGCGAAGCCAATCCACGGCACCAGCGGGAAGGGCGCCCAGGAGGACTTGCGCAGGAAGGACGCCCAGGGCTCGCCCGCGGAGTCGCTGAAGGGCGCCAGCGCGAACGCCACCATGGCCAGCGCGAACGCGGTGCCCGCGAGCACGCGCGGGCGCGAGGCGAGCAGCGCGGCCAGGGGCAGGGTGATGATCAGACACAGGCCCACGCAGTGGAGGATGTCCAGGCGCAGCAGCCACACGGGCTCGGTGCGGATGGGGAACCACACGGCGTTGACGAGCGCGGCGACGGCGAACACCTCCGCGATGCGGCGCAGGTTGCGGGGCACGCGCTCGTGCAGCACGCCCGCGGCGGCGCTGCGCACCATCAGCAGCGCCAGCGCGAACCCGGCGGAGAAGATGAACGCGGGGGCCACCAGCCCGTCGACCTTGAGCAGCCGGCCGGTCCACTCGCTCTTGCGCAGCTCGGGGGTGAGCAGCACGAGCGAGTGGGTCTGGATCATCACGAGGACGGAGAGGCCGCGCAGCCAGTCGATGGCGCGCACGCGCTCGCGGGAGACGGGGGCGGCGGAGGGCAGGGTGCTCACGGGGGGCGCTACCCTACGCCGGTCCCGCGGGCGGTTGCACGCGCCCGCGGGGCCGGGAACTGCTTGGGCTTCGGACTACCAGCTGACGGCGTCGAGGTACGCCGTCCCCTTCCACGTGCCCGTCGTCTGGAACTCCACGCCCAGCTGGTACAGCGGGGTGGTGGAGCCGGAGGGCAGCTTCAAGGTGAGGGTGTTCCAGGCGCCGGCCTTGAGGCTGCCGACAGCGATCCAGTTGCCCGTCCAGCGCCAGTTCGCGGCCGCGCCTTCCACGGCATAGGGCTGGACGCCGGTGATCTTGCTGCTCGTGGGCAGCCAGAACCGGAACGTCACCGTCTTGCCGGACGACACGGCCGCGTTGGCCACGGCCACCGTGCCCTGGCCGGACGCGCCGTTGAAGGGCACGGCCAGCGAGCGGGTGCCCGCGTAGGCCTTCGCCGTCGTCGTGCTCACGGACGACAGGGCGGGGCCGCCCGCGCTCCAGCCCTGCGTGCTGGACTCGAAGCCGTACTTCGACGTGTCGCCCGGGGTGCCCGCGTCGGAGGAGCCGGTGCCCGCGTCGGTGCCGGCATCCGGACGCGTCCCGCCGTCCACGCCGCCGTCGACGCCCCCATCCGGACGGGTGCCGCCGTCAGTGCCACCGTCAGGGCGGGTGCCGCCGTCGGTGCCACCGTCCACCGGCGGGGTGCCGGCGTCCACGGTGCCACCATCGGTGGAGCCGCCACCCGGGGGCGGAAGCGTGGTGCCCTCCGCGGGCAGGAAGAGGCCGCCCGCGTTGAGGAACACCCCCGCGCGCTTCTTCAGGTACGGCTGGCCGTCGGTGGCCTGGTCGTTCTGGTAGGAACTCTGACCGCCCGCGCCCGCGCCGAACATCAGGGCGACGACGCCCACGTTGGCGAACTTGCGCCGGTGCGCGTCACCGCTGGTGCCGAAGAAGTACTCGGTGCGGTTGTCCTTGTAGCCCTGGCGCGCACCGCCACCGTTGTTGATGTTGAGGTGGTTGGAGTTGCCCAGCGGGATCTGCCACAGCACCCAGCGCTTGCCGGACGTCTGGTTCCACAGGCGCAGCCACTCCGCATAGCGGTTGTACGAGCGCGACGTGAGGGACGCGGAATCGCTCATGTCCCAGGTGTGATCCGCGCCCTGCGTGAGCCGGTAGAAGTCCGCGTCGCGGTCCAGCGGGTCGCCCACGATGACGTCGTAGGTGGCGCCGGTGACGTTGGTGCCCAGCCCCAGCGGCTTGAGGAAGTTGACGACCTTGTCCACCTCCGGCTGGAGCGGATCCGTCAGCGAGTTGAACGCGATGTCCTTGCCGCTGGCCCACGCGGAGATGTGCAGGCCCAGCACGACGTTGTTCGCGCCCACGGCCTTGCGCAGTTGGAGGAACGCCAGGCTCCACCCGGCGACGGTGTTGGGCAGGCCCGCGAGCTCCGGCATGCCCGACGCGGCGATGGCGGCGTACGCGTTGGGGTTGGAGGCCGTCTGGAACTGGAGGAGGCCGACCGCGTCCGGCTCCACGTGCACGATGACCGGGCTGCCGAAGGTCTTCGCGCGCTGGAGGAGCAGCTTCACGTCCTCGAAGTAGCTGCGCATGGTGCTGGCGTTCTTCAGCTTCGCCAGCGTCTCTCCCTCGCCGCCGCCCGGCTCCGCGAAGAGCTGGTAGTAGGTGACGACGGGGACGAAGCCCTGCGACTTCGTCTCCGTGAAGAAGCTGGCCGCCCAGCTGCCGTCGCGGGCGCCGTAGCCCCAGTTGTCCACCCAGCCCTTGGTGAAGTAGCGGTAGCGCGCGTCCCACGGAACGTCGCTGTCTCGCATCCAGTTCTGGCCGGCCTCTTCGAAGAGGCCCACCATCAAGCGATTCTGGAAGGCCGGGGGCACGGGCCCCTGCACACCCGTGGCGGCCTGGGCGGTCAGCGCCCCGAGACACGTCAGCGTCAGCAGCGCCGCGAAGGCGCGTCGAATGGTGTTGGTCATGGAGGCGCTAGTACGCTCCAGCGCCCCCAGTCCTTCCGGTTCGGAGTGCAACGCCCCCCGGCCGTCCGCTCCCCGGACACACCGCCGGGGGCTCTCCGGCCCGCTATGCGACCGAGCTCTGGAGCGCTGCGTCCTCGATGCGCCGCAGGCACGCGGTGAGGTGCCGCGCCATGGTCTCCACGTTCGGCGGTTCGATCATCGTCTGGTGATTGCCGGGCACCGGCAGCACCTCCAGCCCTGGCCGCACGAGCTCGCGCCACGGCTGTTCCGGATGCAGCGGATGGGGCGGCACGTGGACCTGGGCCTTGAGATACGTGG
The DNA here is from genome assembly GCF_017302985.1 of Corallococcus macrosporus. Taxonomy (NCBI): domain Bacteria; kingdom Pseudomonadati; phylum Myxococcota; class Myxococcia; order Myxococcales; family Myxococcaceae; genus Corallococcus; species Corallococcus macrosporus. Next base: position 31,776 of record NZ_JAFIMU010000006.1, on the reverse strand, counting down.
CCGGTCCCTCGTAGGGCACGGGCGCGTAGCTGAACAGGGCGCGCATGTGGGCCTTCCAGACGTCCAGGAAGATCTCCAGGTCGCGCAGCGAGTACGAGTCCGGCACGGTCGCGCCTTCGCGGGCCTGACGCAGTACCTCCTTCATCTGCTCGTGCGGAGGCAGCGCACGCAGGCGCTGGGCGAGCGTGGGCGTGTCATCCCCGAACATCGCCGCGAGCAGCGCGGCGTCGTCCTCGAACCGCGTGGGCATCTGGCCGGGGCCGGGCGTGTCGAGGAAGACGAGCAGCGCGGGAGGGACGCCCAGCTTGAGCAGGCGCTGGGCCATCTCGTAGACGATGGTGCCGCCCATGGAGAGGCCGACGAGGTAGTAGGGCCCTTGCGGCTGCCACTGGAGCATGGCGCTCAGGTGGTGCGACGCGAGCAGTTCGATGCTCGTGAGCGGAGGGCACTCGCCGTTCACGCCCGGGGCCTGGAAGCCATACACCGTGCGGTCAGGGCCGAGCGCCCGCACCAGGTCCTGGTAGCAGAACACCGTGCCGCCCACCGGGTGCATGCACCACAGCGGCGGAAGGTCCAATCGGCCCTGCTGGAGCTGCACGATGCCCTCGGGGAGCGTGGGCCCCTGCGCGGCCACTGGTGCATCCGGCGTGAGCTTCGCCTGGATCCACTGCGCGAGCGCCGCGACCGTCGGACTCTGGAAGAGGACCTGGAGCGGGACCTTGAACGGGAAGTGCTCCGACAGCTTGGACACGAGCTGCGCCGCGAGCAGGGAGTGGCCGCCCAGGTCGAAGAAGCTCGCGGTGACGCTGATGGCCGTCCGTCCCAGGACCTCAGCCCACAGGTCCGCGATGCGCTGCTCCAGCGGCGTGCGAGGCATCACGCCGTCCTCCTGCGCATCCGTGGAGTCCGAAGGACGCGGCAGGGCGCGGCGGTCCACCTTGCCGTTCGCGTTGAGCGGCAGCGCGTCCATCAGCACGAATGCGGAGGGGACCATGTGGCTGGGGAGCGCAGCATGGACGTGGGCGCGCAGGTCGCTGGCGGTCACGGCATCGCGGGAGGTGACGTAGGCAACCAGCCGCTTGTCGCCCGGTGAGTCCTCACGCACGAGGACCAGGACCTCGCGCACGGACGCGTGCTGGCGGATCACGGCTTCGATTTCACCCGGCTCGATGCGGAAGCCACGCACCTTCACCTGATGGTCGCGGCGGCCCACGAAGACGACGGCGCCGTCGTGGCGCTGCCGGACGAGGTCGCCAGTGCGGTAGAGGCGTGCGCCAGGGACGGAGGCGAAGGGGTGGGGGATGAAGGCCGTCGCGGTGAGCTCGGGCCGCTCCCAGTAGCCCCACGCGAGGCCGTCGCCGCCGACGAACAGCTCACCGACGATTCCCGGCGCCACCGGGTGCAGGTGCGCGTCCAGCACGTAGGCCGTGCTGTTGGAGAGGGGCTGGCCGATGGGCACCGTGTCCGTGACAGGCTCCGAGACGAGGTGCCACGTGCTGAACGTGGTGTTCTCCGTGGGGCCGTAGACGTGCAGCAGCCTGCGGGGCCCACCGTGGGCCAGCAGCCGGTTCACGCAGGCCGGGTCCACGGCCTCGCCACCGAAGAGGAGCGTGGACAGGCCGTTGAAGGCCGTGGGCTCCATCCGCGTGACGTGGTTGAACAGGGCCGTGGTGAGGAACAGCGCGGTGATGCGCTCGTCGCGCAGACCCCGGGCCAGCGTGGTGGGGTCGATGATCTCCTCCTTGGAGAACAGGACGAGCGTGGCGCCGTTGAGCAGCGCACCCCACACCTCGAAGGTCGAGGCGTCGAAGGACACCGTCGCCGCCTGGGCCACGCGGTCCTCCGGGCCGAAGGGGATGTAGTCCGGATCCATCACCAGCCGCATCACGGCCTGATGGGGAACGCAGACGCCCTTGGGCCGGCCCGTGGAGCCTGACGTGTAGATGAGGTACGCGGGCTCCTGCGGATGGAACCGGGTCGCGTCATACGGCGAGCCGGTACGGGAGGCCGCCTCCAGCGCATCGATGCGGATGCATCCAACGCTGTCGGAAGAGAAGCGGCTCGCGGTCGCCGTTCCCGTGATGATCCGATGCACCTTCGCATCGGAGATCATGAGGGCCAGGCGGTCCGCCGGGTAGTCCGGATCCAGCGGCACGTAGGCACCGCCCGCCTTGAGGATGGCGACGAGCGACACGACGAGGTCGATGGAGCGCGGCAGGCACACGCCCACGCGAGGCGCCTCCGGTCCAACGCCCTGGGACTTGAGCTCCCACGCGAGCTGGTTGGCGCGGGCATCCAGCTCCGCGTAGCTGAGCGCTTGGGCGCCGAGGCGCACGGCGATGGCCTCCGGGCGCGTGGCCACCTGGGCTTCGAAGGCCTGCGTGATCGAGCGGTCCTGTGGATAGGGCCGGCCAGTGTCGTTCCACGCCGTGAGGACCTGCTGCCGCTCCGCTTCGGAGAGCCACGGCAGGGCGTGGATGTCCGCATCGGGTTGACGGAGCGCGCCTTCGAGCAGGCGGCGGAAGTGGTCAGCCATCCGCTCGATGGTGTGGGGCTCGAACAGCGAGGTTGCGTACTCGAACGTGCCGCTGAGACCTTCCGGGACTTCGGTCAGGGCCAGTGTGAGGTCGAACTTGGAGGTCGGGGTCTGCAACTCCAGCGCCTGCACCTGGAGGCCCGGCAACTGGGGCGGAGTGCCGGGCGTGTTCTGCAAGGCGAACATCACCTGGACCAGCGGGCCATGGCTCAGGGCTCGTTCGACGTGCAGCTCCTCCACGAGCTTTTCGAACGGCAGCTCCTGATGCGCGTACGCGCCCAGGGCGCGGTCACGCACCTGCCGCAGCACTTCGCGGAAGGACGCACCGTCGCGCAGGTGGGCGCGCAACGGCAGCGTGTTGACGAAGAAACCGATGAGGCCTTCCAGTTCCTCGCGCGTGCGGTTGGCGATGGGCGTGCCGACGATGAAGTCCCGCTGGCCGCTGTAGCGCGACAGCAGCAACTGGAAGCCCGCCATCAACGTCATGAACAGCGTGGCCCCTTCCTGGCGGCCCAGTCCCTCCAGCGCTTCGAGCACGCTGCGCGGGAGGGTGAACACATGCGTGGCCCCCGCGAACTGCTGCACGGAAGGACGGGGATGGTCGGTCGGCAGCTCCAGGACATGCGGCGCGTCCGCGAGCTGCTGCTTCCAGAAGTCGAGCTGCCGCTGGAGCACGTCGCCCTGGAGCCACTGTCGCTGCCACGCCGCGTAGTCCGCGTACTGCACGGGCAGCGCCGCCAGGTCGGAGGTCCGGCCCGCGTGACGCGCCTGGTATTCGACGGACAGCTCCCGGTACAGCACGCCCAGGGACCAGCCGTCGGAGACGATGTGGTGCAGGTTGAGCAGCAGCACGTGGTGCCGCGCGTCCTCGCGCACCAGGAGGGCTCGGAACAGCGGACCCTCCGAGAGGTCGAAGGGCTTCTCCGCGTTCTCGCGCAGCAAGGCTTCGGCTTCGTCCCGGGAGGAAGCGTCGACCCGGCGGAGGGACACCGGCAGCCGGGGCAGGATGCGCTGCACGGGAACGCCTTCGCCCGGGAACACCGTGCGCAGGGATTCGTGCCGGTCCACGAGCGCCTGGAGCGCATGCTCCATCACGTCCGCGTCCAGCGTGCCTTCCAACCGCAGCGCCATGGGCATGTTGTACGCGGCCCGGTCCGAGTGGAACTGGTTGAGGAACCAGAGCCGCTCCTGCGCGAAGGACAGCGGCGGCGCTTCTTCGCGGTGGTGAGCCTTGAGCACGGGAACCGCGTGGGACGGATCCTGCGTCCGTGCCTCCAGTGCGCCCGCGAGCAATTCGATGGTGGGGTACTCGAAGAGGGTGCGCACGGGGACGGGCACGCCCAGCACCTGCGAGGTCCGCGAGACGATCTGCGTGGCCAGCAGCGAGTGGCCGCCCAGATCGAAGAAGTTCGCATCGACGGGGATGTGGGCCCGCTGCAACACCGCGCACCAGATGGCGCTCAACGTCTGCTCCAGCGCGGTCAGCGTCCGGGTGCCCGTCGTCGGCGCATCTTCTCCCTCGGGGACCGGCAGGGCGCGGCGGTCCACCTTCCCATTGGGAGTCATGGGCAGCGCGTCGAGCAACACGAACGCGGAGGGCACCATGTGGCCAGGCAGCGAACCCTGCACATGGATGCGCAGGTCGCTGGAGGTCACCGCGTCATGGAAGGTGACGTAGGCGACCAGCCGCTTGTCGCCTGGCGAGTCCTCACGCACGAGGACCAGGGCCTCGCGCACGGACGCGTGCTGGCGGATCACGGCTTCGATTTCGCCCGGCTCGATGCGGAAGCCACGCACCTTCACCTGATGGTCGCGGCGGCCCACGAAGTCGAAGGCTCCGTCATGGCGCTGCCGGACGAGGTCTCCGGTGCGGTAGAGGCGAGCGCCCGGGACGGAGGCGAAGGGGTGGGGGATGAAGGCCGCCGCGGTGAGCTCGGGCCGCTCCCAGTAACCCCATGCGAGGCCGTCACCGCCGACGAACAGCTCACCGATGATTCCCGACGCCACCGGGTGCAGGTGCGCGTCCAGCACGTAGGCCGTGCTGTTGGAGATCGGGTGGCCAATGGGCACCGTCACCGCATCGGGTTCGACCCGTGTCGGAGAGAACCACGTGCTGTACGCCGAGTTCTCAGTGGGCCCGTACGCGTGAACGAGGTGGTCGGGCTTGCTGTGGGAGAGGAGTGCGCGGATGCAGGTCGGGTCCGCGGCCTCGCCACCGAACAGGAGCCAGCGCAGGCCCTTGAGGAGCGCCGGGTCGGTGCGCGCCACGTGGTTGAGGAGCGCCGTGGTGAGGAACAGGACCGTGATGCCTTCTTCGCGGACCCGCCGCGCGAGCACCGTGGGCTCAATGACCTCTTCCTTGGACAGCATGACCAGGGTCGCGCCATTGAGCAGGGCGCTCCACAGCTCGAACGTCGAGGCGTCGAAGGCGACCGTGGACGCCTGGGCCACACGGTCCTCGGGACGAAGCTGGATGAAGTCCGGATTGAGGACCAGGCGGGCGACACCTCGATGCGGGATGCAGACGCCCTTGGGCCGGCCCGTGGAGCCGGACGTGTAGATGATGTGCGCCAGGTCATCGCCCGTGCCCGCATCCGGAGGCGCGTGGCGTGCCAGCCCCGCCGGCAGCGCATCCAGCCGCAGGACGGTCCAGGGGCCCGCGGGGACATGGTCCACGAGCGCGGACTCGGTGACGACTGCGACGAGCCGCGCATCGGTGGCCATGAAGGCGAGCCGGTCCGCCGGGTAGTCCGGATCCAGCGGCACGTAGGCACCACCCGCCTTGAGGATGGCGACGAGCGACACGACGAGATCGATGGAGCGCGGCAGGCACACGCCCACGCGAGGCGCCTCCCGTCCGACGCCCTGGGCCTTGAGGGCCCACGCGAGCTGATTGGCGCGGGCGTCCAGCTCCGCATAGGTGAGTGCCTGGGCGCCGTGGCGCACGGCGGTGGCCTCCGGCCGCGCGGCCACCTGCGCGTTGAAGGCACTCACGAGGGAGGCCTCGCGCGGGTAGGGACGCGCGGTGTCGTTCCAGGTGAAGAGGACCTGCCGACGCTCGGCCTCGGAGAGCCAGGGCAGGGCGTGGCTGACGGCATCCGGCTGGCGGAGCGCGCCTTCGAGCAGACGCTGGAAGTGGCCGGCCATCCGCTCGATGGTGCGGGGCTCGAACAGTGCGCTCGCGTATTCGAGGACGCCCGAGAGCCCGTCGCCGGTCTCCTCCAGCATGAGGCTGAGGTCGAACTTGGAGGTCTGGAGCGGCAGCTCCAGCGCCTTGACTTCGAGGCCCGGAAGCCGAGGCAACGAGCCCGGAGCGTTCTGCAAGGCGAACATCACCTGCACCAGCGGTCCGTGGCTCAGGGCCCGCTCGACGTGCAGCTCCTCCACGAGCTTTTCGAACGGCAGCTCCTGATGCGCGTACGCGCCCAGGGCGCGGTCACGCACCTGCCGCAGCACTTCACGGAAGGACGCACCGTCGCGCAGGTGGGCACGCAGCGGCAGCGTGTTGACGAAGAAGCCGATGAGGCCTTCCAGCTCCTCGCGCGTGCGGTTGGCGATGGGCGTGCCGACGATGAAGTCCCGCTGGCCGCTGTAGCGCGACAGCAGCAACTGGAAGCCCGCCATCAACGTCATGAACAGCGTGGCGCCTTCCTCACGGGCCACGGCCTCCAGCGAATGACGGAGCGCGGAGGGCAACGCGAAGCGGAACGTGGCGCCCTCGAACCGCTGCACCGCGGGGCGCGGGCGGTCCGTGGGCAGCTCCAGGACATGCGGTGCGTCCGCGAGCTGCTGCTTCCAGAAGTCGAGCTGCCGCTGGAGCACGTCGCCCTGGAGCCACTGACGCTGCCACGCCGCGTAGTCCGCGTACTGCAAGGACAGCGGGATCAGCTCCGGCGCGTTGCCCTGGAGGCGTGCGCTGTATTCCGAAGACAGCTCACGGTAGAGCACGCCCAGCGACCAGCCATCGGACACGATGTGGTGCAGGTTGAGCACCAGCACCGAGCACGTGCCTTCGAGCTGGAGCAGGAGCGCGTGGAACAGGGGGCCTCGGACCAGGTCGAAGGACCGCTCGGCCTCCTGCCGCAAGCGCGTCTGGACCCGCACGTCCTCCGGTCCCGAGGCATCGAGCCGCTGGACCTCCAGCGTGACCACGGGCTCCGCGGTGATGTGCTGCGTGGGGAGGTCGCCCTCGGGGAACGTGGTGCGAAGGGACTCGTGCCGCGACACGAGCGCTTCCAGGCTGGCGCGCAGCACCGTGACATCCAGGGGACCGTCCAGGCGCAGCGCCATGGGCATGTTGTAGACGCCCGGTGTGTCGTGGAGCCGGCCCAGGAACCACAGCCGCTCCTGCGCGAAGGACAGCAGAAGCGGCCCGGAACCATGCGGCGTCACCGGGATGCGCGAGGCCTCCCGGTGTCCTTCCGCGAGCAGGCCTTCCACGACCCGGACGAACGCCTCCAGGCGCGGGGCTTCGAAGAGGGCTCGCACGGGCAGGGACACGCCCAGGGCCTCCCGAACGCGGGACACCACCTGCGTGGCCAGCAGCGAATGGCCGCCCAGGTCGAAGAAGTGGGAGTGCGCTCCCACCTCGCGCCCGCCCAGCACGGAGGCCCAGATTCCCGCGACCCGTGCTTCGAGCGGGCCGCGGGGCGCGATGAAGCCGTCGGTGCTGGAGGCTTCGGGAACAGGCAGTGCGCGCCGGTCGATCTTCCCGTTGGGCGTGAGGGGCAGCGACTCCAGCACCACGAACGCGGAGGGCACCATGTGGCCCGGGAGCCGGGCCTGGAGGAACTCGCGGAACACCGCGTCCGTGACTCCGGATGCCGCGATGTAGGCCACGAGCCTGCGGTCGCCCGGCGTGTCCTCGCGCAGCAGGACCAGGGCCTCCCGAGCGGCGGGGTGCTGCCGCAGGGCCGCTTCCACTTCACCCAGCTCGATGCGGAAGCCGCGCAGCTTCACCTGGTGGTCGCGGCGGCCGATGTACTCCAGGACGCCGTCCCCGCGCTGCCGGACCAGGTCTCCGGTGCGATAGAGCCGCGCGCCCGGCGCGTCGCTGAACGGATGCGGGATGAACTTCTCCGCGGTGAGGCCGGTCCGGTCCCAGTACCCGAGCGCCAGTCCGTCGCCGCCGACGAACAGCTCGCCCACGACGCCGGGAGGAACCAACTGGAGCCGGGCATCGAGCACGTACGTCGTGCTGTTGGCGAGCGGGCCACCGATGGGCACGGACTCCACGCCCGCGTGCGGCACCCGGTGCCACGTGCTGAACGAAGTGTTCTCCGTGGGGCCATAGCCGTTGATCAGCTCCTTGGGCCCGCCGTGCGAGAGCACCGCGTTGACGCTGGCGACATCCGCGGCCTCTCCGCCGAAGATCATCCAGGACAGGTGGCGGAAGGCCTCCGGCCGCGTGCGGGCGACGTGGTTGAAGAGCGCCGTGGCCAGCACCATGTGCGTGATGCGCTCGTCCTGGAGCCTGCGCGTCAGGACCTCCGGGTCGATGATCTCGTCCTTGGTGAACAGGACCAGCGTGGCCCCGTTGAGCAGCGCGCCCCAGATCTCCAGCGTAGAGAGGTCGAAGGCGATGGTCGTTGACTGCGCCATCCGGTCGCCGGGCCCCAGGTGCACGTAGTCGGGGTTGAGCACCAGCCGCACCACGCCCTGATGCGGGATGCACACGCCCTTTGGCCGGCCCGTGGAACCGGACGTGTAGATGATGTGCGCCAGATCCACCGGCATCACGGCCTCGGCCGCCGGCACGGCCGGCACGTCGTGCCAGCGCGAATCCAGGCACACGGGCGTCCACGAGCCTGGAGGCAGTCCGGAGGCCAGGGCCTCATGCGTGACGATGGCGACCAGCCGCGCATCGGTGGCCATGAAGGCGAGCCGCTCGGCGGGATGCTCCGGATCCAGCGGGACGTACGCGCCGCCGGCCTTGAGGATGGCCAGCAGCGACACGATGAGGTCCACCGAGCGCGGCAGGCACACGCCCACCTGCGGCGTGCGCCGGCCCACCCCGAGCGCCCGCAGCCGCCGGGCCAGGTGCTCCGCGCGTGCATCCAGCTCCGCGTAGGTGAGCGTCACCGCGCCGTGGCTCACCGCGATGGCATCGGGCCGCTGTGCGACCTGCGACGCGAAGGCATCCACGATGGACAGCTCCGAAGGGTAGGGGCGTGCCGACACGTTCCAGTCCCGGAGCACCCGCCGCTGCTCCAGCTCCGACAGGAAGACCGCGTCCCCCGTGGCCCGGTCCGGCGCTTCCACGAAGCAGCGCAGCACCTGGAGGTAGTGCTCCATCAGGCGCTCGATGGTGGCCGCATCGAACAGCGCGGTCGCGTATTCGAGCGTGCCCGCCAGCTCCTCACCGGACTCCTCCAGCGCGAGGAACAGGTCGAACTTGGACGTGCGCGTGTCCAGCGTCAGCGGGGTGACGGTGACGTCCGGGAACTGGAGCCGTGACGTGGGCGCGTTCTGGAGCGCGAACAGCACCTGGATGAGGGGCGTGCGGCTCGGTTCGCGTTCGACCTGGAGGGCTTCGACCAGCTTCTCGAACGGCAGGTGCTGATGGGCGTAGGCCCCCAGCGCGTTGTCGCGCACCTGCCCGAGGAGCTGGAGGAACGACGGTTCCCCCTCGAAGCGTGCCCGGATGGGCAGCGTGTTGACGAAGAAACCGATGAGGCCTTCCAGCTCCTTCCGCGTCCGATTCGCGATGGGCGTGCCCACCACGAAGTCCCGCTGCCCGCTGTAGCGCGACAGCAGCACCTGGAAGCCGGTGAGCAGCGCCATGAACAGCGTGGCCCCTTCACGGCGGGCCAGTTCATCCAGTGCATGGTGGAGCCGCGCGGGAACGGTGAAGCGATGGACGGCGCCCGCGAACTTCTGCACGGCGGGACGCGGCCGGTCGGTGGGCAGCTCCAGCACATGCGGCACGTCCGCGAGCTGCCGCTCCCAGAAACCCAGCTCCCGCTGGAGCACGTCGCCCTGGAGCCACTGTCGCTGCCATGCCGCGTAGTCGGGGTACTGGATGGGCAGCGGCGCCAGGTCCGTGATGGCTCCGCGAGCGCGGTATGCGGTGGACAGCTCGTGGTACAGCACGCCGAAGGACCAGCCGTCGGACACGATGTGGTGAAGGTTGAGCACCAGCACGTGCCGCTGCTCCGCCTCCCGGATGAGCAGTGCGCGGAACAACGGTCCCCGGGCCAGGTCGAAGGGCCGCTCCGCTTCACGCTGCATGCACGCCAGCGTCTCCTCCTCCGAACGGGGCTCCGCACGCTCCAGCGTCATGCGCAGGTGCGCGGCGACGTGCTGGATGGCGGTGCCTTCACCGGGGAAGGTGGTGCGCAGGGACTCATGCCGATCCACCACGGTCTGGAGCGCCTGCTCCAGCACGGCCGGATCCAGGGAGCCCTCCAGGCGGAACGCGAACGGCAGCGAATACAGCGCGGAGCCCGGCATCCACTGGTCCAGGAACCACAGCCGCTGCTGCGCGAACGACAGCTGCTCCCGTGCCGCGTCCGCGCACGGAGGGATGGGCGCTTCGGCACGCTCCGCCACGGGAGCGGCCGCCTCCAGCGCGGCGGCGAAGTCGCGGAGGATGGGATACGCGAACAGCGAGCGGAGCGGGATGGGACGCCCGAGCACATCGCACAGCCGGCCGATGGCCTGCGTGGCCAGGAGGGATTGCCCGCCCAGCTCGAAGAAGTCCGCCGTGGCGCTGACAGCCTCCACGCGCAGCACGTCCGCCCAGACCTTCGCGACGGTGCGCTCCAGCGCGGTCTCCGGTGCGACGAAGTCCTCCTCGGCGCCGGGGCAGTGGCGCGGATCCGGAAGCGCCTTTCGCTCCACCTTGCCGTTCGCGGTGAGCGGCATCGTGTCCAGGACGACGATGGCCGACGGCAGCATGTGCGCGGGCAGGTGGCCCTTCAGGTGGGCCCGCAGCACCGGGGCCGTCAGGGGCTCGGAGGCCGTCACGTACGCCACGAGCCGCCGGTCCCCCGGCACGTCCTCGCGCACCATCACCACGGCTTCCTGCACGGAGGCGTGCAGGCGCAGCGCTGCTTCCACCTCTCCCGGTTCGATGCGGAAGCCGCGCACCTTGACCTGGTGGTCCACGCGTCCCACGAAGTCCACCGCGCCGTCCTCGAGCCTGCGCGCGAGGTCCCCCGAGCGATACATGCGCGCGCCCGGTTCGGTGCTGAAGGGATCCGGCAGGAACTTCTCGGCCGTGAGGTCGGGGCGCTCCCAATAACCCCACGCGACGCCGGTGCCTCCCGTGTACAGCTCGCCCACGGCGCCCGTGGGCAGCTCACGGCCCTCCACGTCCAGCACGTACATGCGCGTGCCGGAGATGGCGTGGCCAATGGGCGCGGGCTCGGAGCCGAGCGGCGCGCGCAGGAGCTGGCAGCTCGTGAAGGTGGTGTTCTCCGTGGGGCCGTAGCAGTTGAAGATGCGCGTGTGGGGCAGGGCCTCCAGCGCCCGGCGCGCGTGCGGCAGGGACATCACCTCGCCGCCCGTGTAGAGCTGTCGCAGCGTCCGCGTGCCCGGCAGGCCCCGGTCCACCAGCGTGTTGAACAGGCCCGTGGTGAGGAACGCCGTCGTCACCTGCTCGGCGCCCAGGAAGTCGCCCAGCTCGTCCAGCGCGGCGGCCCCGCGAGCGAACACCGCCACGCGGCCGCCGTTGAGCAGCGCGCCCCAGAGCTCGAACGTGGACGCGTCGAAGGCCACGGGCGCCAGTTGCAACAGCACCTCGTCCGGCCCCAGGTGCACGTAGTCCGCGTCCAGCACCAGCCGCAGCACGCCCCGGTGGGGCACGCACACGCCCTTGGGCCGGCCCGTGGAGCCGGACGTGAAGACGACGTAGGCCAGGTCGTCCTCCACCACGTCCCGCGTGAGGGGCCCGTCACCGAAGCCCGCCAGCGCCTCCGCCTGCGTGTCCAGACAGAGCGTGCGCCAGTCCCCTGAAGGAAGCCGCGACTCCAGCCCGGCGTGCGTGACGATGATCCGCACGCGCGAGTCCGTGGCCATGAACGCGAGCCGCTCCGACGGGTACTCCGGATCCAGCGGGACGTACGCGCCGCCCGCCTTGAGGATGCCGACCAGCGTGACGATGAGGTCGATGGAGCGCGGCAGGCACACGCCCACCTGAGGCCGCTCACGGCCCACGCCCTGGGCCTTCAGCCAGCCCGCCAGCCGGTTCGCGCGGGCATCCAGCTCCGCGTACGTGAGCTGCTGTCCATCACAGCGGACGGCGACAGCGTGGGGGCGGAGCGAGGCCTGGGCCTCGAAGGCATCAGCGATGTTGCGAGGAGCCGGCCCCTTTGGGGACACGGGGGCGTCGACGGTCTCGGTCATGGCGACGCGCCGCCCCCGGCGAAAGGGGTGTCAGTGCCGCCGTGCGGGACACGAGGGCGGATGAAACAGGGGCGGGCGCGTGCGTCGAATTAAGAGACGTTGACCGAACGCGCGCAAGGTTGGCTGGCGGGCCACACCCCTGGTGGAGTGGATTCCTCTCGCGCCAGCGCTACCCGTCGCGTGCTTGTCACTGTTTCACGGAGCGCTGTTTCACGGAGGGCAAACCAGACCCGGCTCGTTGGCGTCCACGTCCTGCAACGCGAGCAGACACGTGAGCGCGTCCGGGTCCACGGAGTCCATCAGGTACGTGCGGCGCCACAGCAGCGCGGCGAAGCGCTTGGGAAGCTGCGAGTCCGGAGTGACGAGCGCTCGGCGCACGCCGTTGCTGCCCACCGCGGCCTTGCCCATCGCCGCCTCCAGCTTCGCGACGTCATCCGGGCAGCCCTCCGGGCAGTTGTAGAGGAACACCGCGTGGCCATGCTCCAGGTTGTGGATCCACGAACAGCGAGGCTGCTCCGTGTCGAAGCTGCGGCACGACAGCCACGTGGGGCAGTGCATGCCGGAGTTGGGCGGGTTCTCTCCGTTGCCGCACCCGGTGCTGCTGCACGAGCTCACGTGACTGGCCGACGAGATCTCCGACAGCGGGAACGAATACCGCTCACAGGCCTCGCCACCGGGCGTGGGCGGATCATCGTTCGTCGAACCGCAGGCGAGGCACAGCGAGAAGAGGAGGGCAGGGAGGGCGCGAGGCATCCCCTCCGTCATATCGCAACGGGCTTGCGCCGCTCATCGCCCCCGCGTCCCACCTTCCTGTCAGGGCACGACGCCGCGCCGCTCCACATCCCGGTCACTCAGCCCCCGGAAGCCCAGGGCCTCCATCAGGCGCAGGAAGTCCGCGGGCGGCAGGCTGCCACCCGTGGCCCGCGAATGGCCGTGCGCGTATGAGCCTCCCATCGGCGGCAGGTCCAACCCCCGCAGCAGCGCGAGCAGATCCACCGGCGCGCGGCTTCGCAGCACGAAGTTCACGCGGCCGGGCAGGTAGCCCGTGTTGGCGGCGACGACGATGTGGTCCGGCAGCCGCTGCACCCAGCGCATCGCCACCAGCGGATGCACCTGCGCCTCGGAGCTGAACATCAGGAGTGCCAGGTTCCCCGCGAAGCGCGGCGGCGTCTTCGCGCACCGGGCCACCTCGCGCTGCACCTCCAGGCGGCAGTCGCGCAGCGCGTCCACGCCGGGCACGCGCCCCTCCGCGATGTCCGCTGCGCTGCCCGCGCGCAGCAGCACCTGCATCGCCAGCGGCGCCGCGAAGCGGCTGGAACGGCGGGCCGCGTTGAGCAGCGCCACCGCCTCCGTGACGGACGAACGCTTCGCCCGCCGCAGCGCGTCCTTGAGGAACGGCATGGGCGCGTCCACGCCCAGGTCCGCCACCGTCCCCAGCACCGCCAGCCACTCCAGCGGACCGGGGACGACGAACGACGACGTCAGCACGTACGTGAGCAGGCTCGTGTTCGCCACGGGCTCATGGCCGTAGGCGGTGAGCACCTGCGCCCCGGGTGGAAAGGACTCCGACGCATGGTGGTCCACCACCAGCGTGGGCACCCCGGGAAGCAGCGGCTCCGCGCGGCTGCCCTGGTCCAGCACCACCAGCGCCTCAGGAGAGGAGGCCGCCAGCCGCTCCAGGAACCCCTGTTGGTGGACGTCCTCTCCCTTGCCGGGCAGGCGCGCTGTCGGCCGCGCGCCCAGGGATTGGAGCGCCCGGACCATCAGCACCCCGGAGCTGAGCCCGTCCGCGTCCGTGTGCGGCACGACGAGCACGTGCTTGTCCCGGCAGGCTTCCAGGAACTCACGCGCCTGGTCCATCGCCGCCTCTGGCGCGGGCCAGTGCGCATCCTTGGTGTGTCCTAGAAGCATGAAGCAAAGCTGTCACTGCCTGTAGCGGCACGGCAGGGCGCGCCCGTCGTGGCTGGTTGCCCTCCGGACGACCCCCCGGGTCCAGTCACCCGGCGCGAGCGTGCTGACCTTTCCAGGCATGGAAGGCCTCTCGACCTATCGGCTGGGCTACGTGGCCCAATCCCTAACGCTGGGCGTGAGCGCCAGCCACACGTGCCGGCTCGCCACCGCGACGCCGCAGCGCCTGGAGGAACTCATCGCGCAGAACCTGGAGGAGATGGAGCAACTGCTGCGCTTCAACGAGGCGCACGGCATCCAGGTGTTCCGCATCGGCTCGTCGCTCATCCCGTTCGGCTCGCACCCGGTGAACACGCTGCCGTGGTGGAAGACCTTCGCGCGCGAGTTCGCCGCGCTAGCCCGCATCGCGCGCCAGTCCCAGCAGCGGCTGTCCCTGCATCCGTCCCCGGCCGGCGCGTCGCTGTCCTCGCGCCACGAACGCGTGCGTGACGCCGCCATCGCGGAGCTGCGCTACAGCGCGCGCGTGCTGGACCTGCTGGAGGCAGGCCCCGAGTGCCGCGTCGTCATCCACGTGGGCGGCGCCGCGCCCAGCCGCCCGGAGGCGCTGGAGGCCGCGCACCGGATGCTGGACACGATGCCGGAGGATCTGCGGCAGCGCATCACCATCGAGCACGACGACAAGGTCTGGACCGCACGCGAGGTGCTCCCGCTGGCCCGCGAGCACGGCGTGCCCATGGTGGGCGACAACCTGCACAACGCGGTGCTTCCGTCGGATCCGCCCCTGTCCGTGGAGGAGCTGGTGCGCGAGGCCTCCGCGACCTGGCGCGCACTGGACCTGCGGCCCAAATTCCACCTGGCGTCACAGAAGGTGGACGGGCGGCCGGGTGCGCACTCGGACTTCATCGTCCCGGCGGACTTCCAGGCCATGGTGGCAGCGCTCGACGGGCCCGCGGACTTCATGCTGGAGGCGAAGGAGAAGGACCGCGCGGTTTTCGCACTGCGTCGCGAAGCGGGGGCGCGACGTTCACCCCGAGGACAGGGCGCGCGGGCGCCTTGACTTCGCGGGTGCGAGGGCAGGGCACTTCCCATAGTGTCCGCGCCCATGACCCGCTCACCCCAGTCCCTGATGCGCGCGGCCCTGGCCGCCCTGTCGCTCGCGGCGCCCGCCGCCAGCGCGCAGACGCCGGCCGCGAAGGCAACGCCCGCTCCTGCCGCGAAGGCCACGCCCGCGGAGGCGAAGCAGTTCGTCGACAAGCTCAACGCGGACCTCAAGCAGCTCTGGACCCGTCAGGCCACCGCCGATTGGATCAAGAGCACGTACATCACCGACGATACGGAACGGAACGCCGCCACCGTCAACGAAGAGGTGATGGCCTACGTCAACAACGCCATCAAGGACTCGCGCCGCTTCGACGGGCTGAAGCTGGACGCGGACACCGCGCGCATGCTGCACCTGCTGCGCGTGTCCCAGACGCTGCCCGCGCCGGCGAACGCCAAGCAGCGCGCGGAGCTGGCCGCCACCGCCGCGAAGCTGGAGGGCCTCTACGGCAAGGGCAAGTACTGCGGCAAGGACGGCAAGGGGAAGTGCCGCGACCTGGAGGAGCTGTCCGACGTGATGGCGGAGAGCCGCAACGCGGACGAGCTGCTGGACGCGTGGACGGGCTGGCACGCCGTCAGCCGCCCCATGCGCCCGCTCTACACGCAGCTGGTGGACCTCTCCAACGCGGGCGCGAAGGACATCGGCTTCAACGACCTGGGCACGCTCTGGCGGTCGTCCTACGACATGACGCCCGCGGAGTTCGAGCAGGAGGCGCAGCGGCTCTGGGGCCAGGTGAAGCCCATGTACGACGAGCTGCACTGCTACGTGCGCGGCCGGCTGGCGAAGCAGTACGGCGAGGCGAAGGTGCCCGCCGGCAAGCCCATCCCCGCGCACCTGCTGGGCAACATGTGGGCGCAGGAGTGGAACAACATCTACCCGCTGGTGGAGCCGTTCCCCGGCCAGGCCAGCCTGGACGTGAACAGCACCCTGGTGAAGCAGGGCTACGACGCGCAGAAGATGGTGAAGCTGGGTGAGAAGTTCTTCACCTCGCTGGGCCTCAAGCCGCTGCCGCAGACCTTCTGGGAGCGCTCGCAGTTCACCAAGCCCCGCGACCGCGACGTCGTCTGCCACGCGTCCGCCTGGGACGTGACGTACGACAACGACCTGCGCATCAAGATGTGCATCAAGCCCACCGAGGAGGACCTGGTCACCATCCACCACGAGCTGGGCCACAACTACTACTACACGTACTACTACAAGCTCCCCGTCCTCTTTCAGGCGGGCGCCAACGACGGCTTCCACGAGGCCATTGGCGACGCGCTCACGCTCTCCATCACCCCGGCCTACCTCCAGCAGGCGGGCCTGCTCAACGCGGTGGAGAAGAACGACAAGAACGTCATCAACCTCCAGTTGAAGGACGCGCTGGAGAAGGTGGCCTTCCTGCCCTTCGGCCTGCTGGTGGACCAGTGGCGCTGGGACGTGTTCAGCGGGAAGGTGAAGCCGGCGGACTACAACAAGAGCTGGTGGGCGCTGCGCACGAAGTACCAGGGCGTGGCCGCCCCGGTGGCGCGCACGGAGCAGGACTTCGACGCGGGCGCCAAGTACCACGTCCCCGCCAACGTGCCGTACACGCGCTACTTCCTCGCGCGGATCCTCCAGTTCCAGTTCCACAAGGCGCTGTGCGAGGCCGCGGGCCACAAGGGCGCGCTCAACGAGTGCTCCATCTACGGCAACAAGGCCGCCGGCCAGCGCCTGCAGGCCATGCTGGAGATGGGCGCGAGCAAGCCGTGGCCGGACGCCCTGGCGGCGATGACGGGCACCCGCCAGATGGATGCCACGCCCATGCTGGAGTACTTCGCCCCGCTGCGTCGTTGGCTCCAGGAGCAGAACAAGGGCCAGAAGTGCGGATGGTGACGTTTCACGCCTGACGTATCCAGGGAGTGGACTTCGCCCGGGACGGGCGCTTAGGCTGGCGCCCGTCTTGTAGGGTTGACCTCTGTAGGACCGGACGGCGACTCTTCCTGTCCGCGATGAAAGAAGAACAGCAAATGGCGACTGGTACCGTGAAGTGGTTCAACGACGCGAAGGGCTTCGGCTTCATCACGCAGGACGGCGGCGGCGAGGACGTGTTCTGCCACCACACCGCCATCAACATGGACGGCTTCCGCACCCTGGCCGAGGGCCAGAAGGTGGAGTTCGAAGTCACCAAGGGCCCCAAGGGCCTGCAGGCGCAGAACGTTCGCGCCGCCTGAGCCTGACCGTTTCCTGATTCACCCAAGAAGGTCCGACTCTCACGGGTCGGGCCTTCTGTATTTTCCGGAGCCCGCATGTCCGCCCCCACCTTCCGCCTGCGCTTCCTCCCCCTCGTCGCCGCCCTGGGCTGCGCCGGTTGTGCCACGTCCTCCACCTCCACGGCCCCCACGCCTCCGGCCATCGCCTCCACCGCCGCGTCCACACCGGCCGCCCCGGTGTCGAAGGAGGCCCTGGCCGCGCTCAAGCAGGAGCTGGTGAAGCAGCACGGCGAGTCCCAGCGCGCGCGCATCGAGCGTGGCGTGGACCAGGTGGCCGCGCTGTGGCGGCCGGAGGACGGGGACCTGGCGGCCTTCGCGCGCGAGCAGTTCCTGCCCACGGGCCCGCGGCTGGACGCGACGTTCACGCGCCTTGAAGGCCTGTTCGAGCAGTTCGACGGGCACATGAACGAGCTGGGGCGCGAGCTCCAGTGGTTCACGGACCTGGACCTGGGGCCGCTGTTGCCGGTGGAGCCGCTGCTCGCGGCGTATGACCCGTCCTCCAACGTCACGTCGGACCTGTTCCAGGCGAAGCCCGGCTTCGCCGTGCTGCTCAACTTCCCGCTCACCACCCTGGCCGAGCGCGTGAAGGAGGGGCCCACCTGGACGCGCCGGCAGTGGGCGGAGGCGAAGCTGGCGTCGCGCTTCAACCGGCGCGTGCCCGCGGCGGTGGAGCAGAAGGTGTCGCAGGCCATCGCGGACGCGAACCTCTACATCGCCGAGTACAACATCTGGATGCACCACCTGGTGGACGCGAAGGGCCAGCGCCTGTTCCCCCAGGGCCTGCGGCTCATCAGCCACTGGAACCTGCGCGACGAACTGAAGGGCGACTACACGGACCCGAAGGGCCTGGCGAAGCAGCGGACCATCGTCCAGGTGATGGAGCGCATCGTCACCCAGACGATCCCCACCGCCGTCATCGACAACCCGCGCGTGGACTGGGATCCCTTCACCAACAAGGTCACCGTCGCGCCGCCGGAGTCGGTGGAGGCGAACGCGCCCCAGCGGGCCGCGAAGGCGGACACCGCGCCGGAGCCGGACACGCGCTACGCGCGGCTGCTGGCCACGTTCCAGGCCTCTCGTAAGGTGGATCCCTACTCGCCGGTGGCGCCCACGCGCATCGCTCGCGCCTTCGAGCTGGACCGAGGCCTGCCGGAGGAGCGCGTGCGCGCGCTGCTCACGCAGCTTTTGGAGTCCCCGCTGGTGCCGCGCGTGGCGAAGCTGATCCAGACGCGCCTGGGCCGCCCGCTGGAGCCGCAGGACCTCTGGTATCCTGGCTTCCGTCCGGGCTCCAAGGTGCCGGAGGCGCAGCTGGACGCGATGACGCGCCAGCGCTACCCCACGGCGGATGCCTTCGCGCGCGACATCCCGCGCATCCTCCAGGGCCTGGGCTTCACGCGGGAGAAGGCGGCCGTGCTCGCGTCGCACATCCGCGTGGACGCGTCGCGCGGCGCGGGCCATGCCCAGCAGGCGCTGCGCCGGGGGGACTTCCCCCGCCTGCGCACGCGCGTGGAGAAGGGGGGCATGGACTACAAGGGCTACAACATCGCGGTGCACGAGCTGGGGCACAACGTGGAGCAGGTCTTCAGCCTGTACCAGGTGGACCACACGCTCCTGTCCGGCGTCCCCAACAACGCCTTCACGGAGGCCCTGGCCTTCGTCTTCCAGGCGCGTGACCTGGAGCTGCTGGGCCTGGGCAAGCCGGACGCGGCCAGCGAGCGCGAGCGCGTGCTCAACGACTTCTGGCAGGCGTGGGAGATCGCCGGCGTGGCGCTGGTGGACATGGCCACGTGGCACTGGATGTACGAACACCCGGACGCCACGCCCGCCCAGCTGCGCGACGCCGTGGCCCAGGTGTCCCGCGACGTGTGGAACCGCTACTACGCGCCGGTGCTGGGCCGGAAGGACAGCCCGCTGCTGGGCATCTACAGCCACATGATCAGCTACCCGCTCTACCTGCCGGACTACCCGCTGGGGCACCTCATCGCGTTCCAGATTGAAGAGCACCTGAAGCAGCACGGCCCGCTGGGCGCGGAGTTCGAGCGCATGGCCACCTTCGGCTCCGTCACCCCGGATGAATGGATGCGGCACGCCACCGGCGCCCCCGTCAGCGCGGAGGCTTTGTTGCGGGCCACCGAAGCCTCACTGTGATATCCGGCCATTCCCCATTTCGCTTATCTGGAGGATTGACCGTGAATTTCATCTCTCGTGTGCTGGTGCTCGGCTCCCTGTCGACCGTGGTGGGCTGTGCGACGACGAAGGGCGGCGCGAAGCCCTCGGACACGACGACGCCTCCGCCCGCGACCGCGTCGCTGGTGGACAACTGTGACGACACGCAGAAGGCCATCTCCAAGGAGGCGGACGGGATGGCCGCCCCCTACGGGATTGATCAGCACATCGACAAGAACTTCCCGGACCGCAAGGTGTCGTGGCTGATGACGGACAGCGCGTACCAGAAGTTCGTGGTGCAGACGGGCGCGAAGAACTTCGGCCGCTGCAACGACGTGGCCTGCTACCTGTTCGCGGCGCCGTCCGGCACCATCCAGGGCGCGGTGGAGAAGGCGAAGACGGCGGACGGCAAGCATGACCCCGCGATGCTGGGCCAGGCGCTGGGCCTGCCGGCGGCGAACTTCGAGGGTCCGCTGCGGATGATGACGCTGGACCTGGCGGCGCAGAAGGTCTGCACGCGCCTGCCGGTGGACGCGGATCCGGGCGTGTGGAAGTGCACCACGCCTGACGAGAAGGACTGCTTCAAGTTCGGCGGCTACACGTCCGGCGGCGTGCCGGAGGTCATGGTCATCAACGCGCCGGTGGCGGACACGCAGGTGGCGGAGATCCCGTGAGCGACGAGGAGGTGCTCCTCCAGAGTCCGCTCCTGTACCGCGTGCTGCGCGAGAAGGGCGGAGCGCTGTCCATCGAGGTCGTGGTGGGAGGCATCGTCCAGTTCGAGGTGCGCGTGCGCCTGAACGCGGAGGAGACCGGGTCCTTCCACCGGGAGGGCCGCGCCTTCGCGGACCGGCTGGCCCAGGCCATCCTGGCCGACCCGCCCTTCGGCGGCCGGTCCGTGCGGCCATCGTAGGGCCGTGACGCCTTCGCGGGGGCCCGCCGCATGCGGGCCCCCGTGGAAGCGGACTACGGCGTGACGGCGGTGTTGCCGGGGATGTCCACCAGCTCCACCTCGAAGGTGAGCACGGCGTTGGGCGGGATGCGCGAGCCCGTGGGCGGACGCTCGCCGTAGGCGGTGCTCCCGGGGCAGGTGAGCTTCGCCTTGCCGCCGACCTTCATCTTCTGCACGCCCTGGGTCCAGCAGGGGATGACGCCGTTGAGCGGGAACTCCACCGCCATGCCGCGCTTGTAGGAGCTGTCGAACTCCGTGCCGTCCACCAGCGTGCCCTGGTAGTGCACCTTCACGGTGTCGATGGCGCGGGGGGACTTGCCGGTGCCGGCCTTGAGCTCCCGGTAGATGACGCCGGAAGGCAGCCGCGTGGCGCCGGGCTCCTTGGAGGCGCGGTCCAGCGTGGCGACGTTGACCTTGGCCATGCGCTCCTTGGCGAGCGCTTGAATCTTCGGGCCGTACTCCTTCGGATCCACCGCGGGCGCGGTGCCGCTGAGCGAGTCCTGGAGGCCGCGCTGGAGCAGCTGCACCTCTTCCAGGGTGAGCGCGAGCGCCGTCACGCTTTGGCCCAGCGAGATGCCGACCGAATAGATGGCCTTCTGCTCATCCGTCTTGAGCTCCAGGGGCGCCTGGGCAGGGGCGGCCTTCGCGGGGGCCTCCGGCGCGGCGGCCGGCTTGGAGGGCTTCGTCGGGGCCTGGGCCAGGGCCAGACCCGGAGCACCGAGCATCAGGACCAGGGCCGCCTTCCACTGCATACGCATGCTTCCGCCTTTCACGAGAATGGGGGGACTATAGGGCCGCTCATGCGCTGCCGGTCATCCTTCGCGTTCGCGGTGCTGCTGGGAACCCTCGCCACCCTGGCCTGTGGCGGGCCGACCGTGCCGGAGGACGACACGGTGTGCGGCCTGTCCTTCACGGACACGGGCAACGTGCGCGTCTTCGTGGTGGGGCACGCCTTCACGCTGGACGACGCGGCCTCGCTGGAGCACTTCGACGCGTCCTTCCGCGAGGACGTGGTGCGCATCGCGCCGTGCCTGTCCGCGACGCGGCCGAATCTCCTGCTGTTCCCGGAGGACGCGGGGCTCCTCGCCTGGTTCACCGGGCGCCGCGCGATGCTGGCGCGGGGGGCGGGCGACACGGAGCTGGCGTTCAACGCGATGTACTCGGGGTGGTTCCGAGCGGCGGACGAATACCGGCGGCGCTTCCCGGGCATCTCCGCGGCCCGGTCGCTGACGCTCGCGCTGGGGGACCCGGCGTGGCGGGCCATGGAGCGCACGTTCGGCGGCATCGCGAAGCGCTACGGCGTGTGGGTGATGACGTCCGCGAACGTGCCGTACGTGGATGCGCGCCGCGACTCGGACTCGGTGGACCTGTTCCGCGACGTGGACGCGGACGGGGACGAGCCCGCGTACGTGGCCACCGGGCCGGAGTGCTTCAACGCGGCGCTGCTGTACGCGCCGGACGGGACGCTCGCGGGCCGGAGCGACAAGGTCTACCTCACGGAGACGGAGGAGGAGGACCTGGACCTGAGCCCCGCGTCGCTGGAGCGGCTAGGGACGTTCACGCTGCCGTTCGGAAAGGTGGGCGCGGCCATCTCGCGCGATGCGTTCTATGCGCCGTTCCTGCAGCGGCTGGAGGACGTGGGCACGGAGCTGGTGACGCAGCCGGAGGCCTGGAGCGGCTGGACCATCGAGGACTCGCAGGGCGGCTGGTTGCCGGACACCATCCTTTCGTCGGGGTGGAGCCACACGCAGAAGTACCGGGGCTTCCGGTACAGCGCGGCGCCGATGCTGAGCGGAAACCTCTTCGACCTCGTGTTCGACGGTCAGGTCTGGGTGACGCGCAAGGGCACGCCGGATCAGGAGCCGCGTGCCTTCGTGGGCAGCCGGCCATTGACGGGCTGGGTGGACGTGGGGCCGTGGACGTTCGCGGATCCAGCGGAGTCGGACGCGTCGCTGTCCCTGGAGGCACGGCAGGCTCGGCTGCGCGAAGCAGGCGATGCGCTGGCGCCGGGTTCAGGGGACAAGCGCGAAGGAAAGTATGCGCGAAGCGTCATCGCGGCGGACCTGTCGCTCGCGGGGGAGGGGCCCGGGCCGAAGCTGACGGTGACGCCCGCGGGTGAAGGGCTGCCGTCGCAGGAGGTGGCTCCCGTGGACGTGGGCGCGCAGACGAATCCCGAGGGTGCGTACGACGCCGCGGGACGGCTCTACGTGGTCTTCAGCGATGCGCGGGAGGGAAGGCCCCAGGTGTACGTCGCGACCAGTGATGACGATGGTCGCACGTTCACGCCCGCGCATCCGGTGTCACCGGGCCCGGGCAGGCAGCTGCGTCCGGCGATCGCCGCCGGGCCCTCGGGCAGCGTGGTCGTCGCGTGGCAGGAGGCGCGTGAAGGGGAGAGGGAAGTGCTGTGGACGGCGGCCTCCACGGACGGCGCCGTGAGCTTCGGCACGGCCTCACGGGTAGAGGCGACGAGCGCGTCCCAGTGGGAGGCGGCGCTCGCATGGCAGCCAGGGACCGCGCGCGTGGCACTGGCCTGGACGGACTTCCGTGAAGGGCTCGCGCCCAAGGTGCGTCTTGCCCGCTCGGAGGACGGTGGCCGCACGTGGACCGCGTCAACGCGCGTGGATTCGGGCAACACCGTGACCGACCGGCACGAAGGTTCGCAGCTTCAACCCTCGGTGACGTGGACCGCGGAAGGCTGGGCGGTGGCGTGGATCGACTACCGCGAGCGGGACTGGGAGGTGTACGCGGCGGTGTCGGCAGGGGAGGGGTTCCCGGCCGCGACGCAGGTGTCACCGCCCTGCGAAGCGGAAACCCTGGCGAGCGATCCCCGCCTCACCTCCGCGCCGGATGGAAGCGCGGTGCTCGTCTGGGACGACCTTCGCGAACGGCGCGGCCACCACGACGTGCGCGGTGCGCGGCGGGTGCAGGGCGGCTGGGAGCCACTGCCGCTCGTGGCCGGAGGCGCGGACACCGGTGCCTTCCTCAGCCGCTTCCGTCCCTCCGCGGCCTGGGTTCACGGAGAATGGCGCGTCGTGTTCCAGGACCTGTCACCGGGCAAGAGCGGGCTCGGCGCCGCGCGCATGTCACCGGTCTCCAGCACGGCCATCGTCGAAGCGGCGCGGCTCGATGACACGGGCGCATCCCCCAACCAGCTCACGCGGCCCCGTGTGGTCGCGCGTCCGGATGGCAGCGCGGGCGTCGTGCTCTTCGAGGACGACCGGGAGGGCTTCAGCCGCGTGCGAGTGACAGCGCCGCTGTGATGCGCGCCCTCACGGACCGCCGAAGCGATAGCTGCCTCCCAGCACCAATCCCAACGCCCCGTGGCCTCCCGGCGTGAGCCATTCCGCGCCCGCGACCGACGCGTCGTAGTCAGGCCCATACCAGCCCAGCTCGAGCTGGAGCGCGAAGCGACCGAAGGGCACCCGTGTCCCGGCGGCCAGGGACCACAGCACGTCCGACTCCACCACGTCGTACAGCGCGGATCCGGAGACGTACGTGAGGAAGCGCTCGCGCAGGAGCCAGCTCGCCGCGGCCGTCGCTTCGCCGTGGAAGAGCGCTCCCGTGTCCAGGTCGCTGAACACGTAGCCCCGCCCCGTGAGCGCCACCGCTGGCCTCGCGCCGTCCTGCTCCAGCGCGAGCCACGTCGTCCCTACATCCATCCCCGCGACACCCAGGAGCAGCGGCGTGAGGTGCGCATGGGCGCTCACGTCCCACCGGTCGTTCAACCCGTAGCTCGCGCCCAATGTGGACAGGGGCAGGGGAACGGGCGTGCCCTCCAGCCGGACGGCCGGTCCTCCCACGCCCGCCTCCAGCGCGAGCGAGCCCGCGGGCACCGGCCGCACGTGCGCCGGCAGTCCGCAGGCACAGGCCAACGCGAAGAATCCAGCGAGCGGAAAAACACGGCGCATGCAGGCCAGCCTAGCGCGCTTGAAGGGCGCCGTTTTCTTGCGCGCATGACGTCTGAACGTAGTGTGCCTTCAGGTCGCTGCACCCCCGCAGCAGCCTGTTGCAGCAGCCGGAGGTCATGAGCCAATGAGCGAGAAGCGGAAGGCCAATCGGGCGCCCCTGGACATCTACCTCAACAAGTACATGGGCGGCGTGCCGTACATGACCCGCGCCGCGGACATCAGCCAGGAAGGCGTCAGCCTCTCGCGCCTCATCGAGCCCCAGCACGACGCGCGCCGCGTGGGCCTCCAGTTCCAGCTCCCCGGCTCCGAGGAGATCATCTACGCCGAGGGTGAAGTCGTACGCGAGTGGAAGGAACTGGGCCGCAAGGAGCAGTCCGGCGTGCGCTTCACGCTGCTCACCGAGCGGCACCGCAAGATGATCGACGCCTACGTGGACCGCCACAGCAACGGCAACTGACGCGGAGCATTACCCTCCAGGTGTGCCACCGCGATTGCGCGGTGCCACCGGCGGTTCGCGGTAGCAGCACCGAGGTCGTCTGGCGGATCCGTGCGTCTCCCGGGTCGCCTTGACTTCGCGCGAAGTGACCCCGTTGAATGACCGGAGAGGTTCCCTGTGCGCTCGCCGACCTTTCGCGGCGACAACGGGAGGAGTGCTCCGTGACGCGTTCGCTGTGGGGATTGTTGCTGGTCGTGCCGCTGACGGCGCTGGGCCAGGGCAAGGACGCGAAGGCCGCCGCACCCGCCGCTGAAGCCGTGCGCGGCGTGGGCGCTCCGGGCATCAACTGGGAGGGCCAGGTCCTGCGCGCCACGGGCGCCGGGGCCCCGGACTTCAAGGCCGCCAACCCCGGGCAGGCCCGGCTGGGCGCCGAGCGCGCCGCGAAGCTGGACGCGTTCCGCAACCTGCTGGAGCAGGCCAAGGGCATCCACGTCAGCGCGGGCCGCACCGTGGGCGACGAGCTGGCGCGCGACGAGGTGAAGGGCCGCGTCGAAGGCGCCCTCCGCGGCTACAAGGTCGTGGCCACGCGCTACTTCTCCGACAGCGGCGTGGAGATGGACGTGGAGGTGCCGCTCGCGGTGCTCACCGCGGCGCTGACGTCCGCGCAGGAGCCGGCCATCGTGCTCAACGATGGCGCCGCGAAGTACACGGGCCTCGTGGTGGACGCGCGCGGACTGGGCGTGACGCCGGTGCTCGCGCCCCGGCTGGTGGACGCGTCGGGCAAGGCGCTCTACGGCGCGACGGTCCTCACGGAAGAGGCGCGCGGCACGGCGGGCGTCGCGGCCTGGTTCGACAGCCTGGACGCCGCGAGGAAGGCCGCGCGCGTGGGCGACAAGCCGCTGGTGGTGAAGGCCGCGCAGCTTCAAGGCTCGGACCTGGTGCTGAGCGCGGAAGGCGCCCGCGCGCTCACCGAGGCGAACACGCGCTTCCTGGCCGAGGGCCGGGTCGCCATCGTCACGCAGTAGCGCCCATGGCTCGCGTGCGGAACAACGCGGTGCTCGCGGTGGCGGTCATGCTGATGGGCGGCTGCGCGGCGAAGCAGGAGCAGCCCGCTTCGGTCGCCCGCGCGGAATCGCTGATGGCGTCCAGCTCGGCCAAGCGCGGCGACCTGGTGCTCCGGTGCGAACCCTCGGACGCCCAGGTGCTGCTGGATGGCGTGGAGCAGGGGACGTGCACCGACTTCGCCGGCGTGTCCCGGAGCCTGCGGCTGGCCGACTCGGGCTTCCACCAGGTGGAGGTCAAGAAGCGCGGGTTCTACCCGTACACGACCTACTACGAGCCCGGGAAGGCGCGGGTGACGTTGAAGGTCAAGCTCCGGCCCCTGGCCCCCGAAGGCGGCAGCGCGTCTCCCTGAGGGAACCGCGTCACGGCTGGCGCCCTGGACCACGAGGTGGCAGGCGACGCCCCGGGCCCATTCATGGACCGCAATCAGGGGCCGAAGACGCCGTAGGATGGGCGGGGACAGGAGGCGGTCATCGGACGTCGCAAGAGAGGCAGTGAGCGCGCGGTGAAGGTTCCCCAGCCCGCCGAGCCCCCGGAAGTCTCCCCGGTGCTGCACGTCGTGCACCCGGAGCCCGTGCCCCCGGCCGGTGACCCCTCGGCCCTGGATGAGGCGGAGGCCCGCCGGGTCGACTTCGTCTGGTCCGGCGTGATGGTGGGCTCACTGGCGCTGGTGTTCGCGCTCCTGTCCGTGTTCGGCGGGGTGGCGGTGCCGGTGCTGCTGGCCCTGACGGGCGCGTACGCGTTCAACCCGCTCGTCACCCTGCTGGAGAAGCGCGGCGTGGACCGCACCTGGGGCACGTCCATCCTCTTCTTCGCGGGCACGCTGCTGATGGTGGGCGCGGGCCTGTACCTGGTGCCGGTGTTCCGCGACGAGGCGGCGAAGCTGCCCGGCTTCTTCCAGCGCGCCAGCACCCAGGTGGTGCCGCAGGTGGAGTCGCTCTTGGGCGTGTCGCTGCCGGACCTGGTGAGCCAGCGCACCGCGGAGCTGGGAGAGAAGGCCTCCGAGCTGCTCCAGAGCGCGGGCCCCACGGCGGCGCGGCTCGTCGCGAGCTTCGCTGGCAACACCGCGCGCTTCGCGGCCACGCTGCTGGGCCTGTCGGTGGTGCCGGTGCTGGCGTTCTTCTTCCTCCAGGACTACCCGCGCCTCATGGGCCGCATCCAGGACCTGCTGCCGCGCCGCTCCGTGGCGCTGGTGAGCCAGCGCTTCCGCGAGGTGGACGAGGTGCTGTCCGCCTTCGTGCAGGGCCAGCTCACCGTGGGCGCCATCCTGTCGGTGCTCTACGCGGTGGGGCTGTCCGTGGCGCGCATCGACCTGGCCATCGCCATTGGCCTCATCGCGGGCTTCGGCAACATGGTGCCCTACCTGGGCACGGGCATCGGCGTGGTGCTGGCGCTGCTGGGCGTGCTCCTGTCGTGGCAGGGGCCGTGGCAGCTGGCCGTGGTGGCCGCGACCTTCATCATCGGGCAACTGGCCGAGGGCTTCGTCATCACCCCGCGCGTCGTAGGGGAGAAGGTGGGCCTGGCCCCCGTGGCGGTCATCATCGCCGTGCTCGCCTTCGGTGAGCTGTTCGGGTTCGTGGGCATCCTCCTCGCGGTCCCGGCCAGCGCCATCCTCAAGGTCGTCCTGAGCGTCGTCCTCCAGCGCTACCGCCGCACGGAGCTCTACAAGGGGAGCGCACGCGCGCCGTGACGAAGCTGGAGAAGCTGCACCAGGAGATCATCGCCTGCAGGGCCTGCCCCCGGCTGGTGGCCTGGCGCGAGGAGGTGGCCCGCGTGAAGCGGCGCGCCTACCGCGACTGGGACTACTGGGGGAAGCCCGTCCCCGGCTTTGGAGACCCCAGGGCCCGGCTGATCATCGTGGGTCTGGCGCCCGCCGCGCACGGGGCCAACCGGACGGGGCGGATGTTCACCGGGGACCGCTCCGGCGACTTCCTCTTCGCGGGCCTGCACCGGGCGGGCTTCGCGAACCAGGCCCGGAGCGAGCGCCGGGACGACGGGCTGAAGCTGACGGACGCCTTCATCGTCGCCGCCGGCCGGTGCGCGCCGCCGGACAACAAGCCCCTGCCGGAGGAGATCGCCCGCTGCGCCCCGTTCCTGGACCGGGAGATGGCGCTGTTGCCCGGCCGGGTGCTGCTCGCCCTGGGGGCCATCGGGTGGAACGCCGCGCTGGCCTCGGTGGCCCGGACGGGTGGGGCCCTCCCCACGCCCCGGCCCGCCTTCGGCCACGGCGCCGAGTTCCGGCTGCCGGACGGCCTGTGGCTCGTGGGCAGCTACCACGTCAGCCAGCAGAACACCCAGACGGGGAGGCTCACCCCCGCCATGTTCGACGCGGTGTTGAAACGCGTCCGCGCGTTGTTGGAGACGTGAACGTGGGGAAGATCAGGCCCCGCGCTCATGTTCCTTGACAGGTGCGGGAGCCCGCTGTTATTCCCCGCGCCCATCCGCACGACGGGTCGTTAGCTCAGCGGTAGAGCACTACCTTGACACGGTAGGGGTCAGTGGTTCGATCCCACTACGACCCATCATCAGTAAGTGATCCATCTCGCGGGCGGCCGGCTTTCTCAAAAGCCTGCCGCCCGCGGTTTTTTCCAGCGCAGGGGTTTATCCGCCATGTCCGAATCCATCACGGTGACGCTCCCCGACGGCAGCCAGAAGCAGACCGCCCGGGGCACGACCATCGCGGACTTCGTGAAGGGGAGCATCGGCGTGGGGCTCGCGAAGGCGGCCCTGTTCGCCCGGGTCAACGGCCAGGACATGGACCTGGCCCGCACGCTCGACGAGGACGCGAAGCTGCAGATCTTCACGTCCAAGAGCCCGGAAGGCCTGGACCTCATCCGCCACGACGCCGCGCACGTGGTGGCCAGCGCCGTGCAGAAGCTGTTCCCCGGCACGCAGGTGACCATCGGTCCCGCGACGGAAGAAGGATTCTACTACGACTTCTTCCGCGAGAAGCCCTTCACGCCGGAGGAGCTGGAGAAGATCGAAGCGGCCGCCAACGCGGAGCTCAAGCAGGACATGCCGTTCGTCCGCACCGAGATCTCCATGGAGGACGCCATCAAGCTCTTCGAGGAGAAGGGCGAGAAGTTCAAGGTGGAGATCGTCAAGGACATCGCCGCCAAGGGCGCCAAGACGCTGACGCTCTACACCCACGGCGACTGGGTGGACTTCTGCCTGGGGCCCCACGCGCCCAGCACCGGGAAGATCGGCGTCATCAAGATCCTCTCCTCCAGCGGCGCGTACTGGCGCGGTGACCACCGCAACCCGATGCTCCAGCGCGTCTACGGCACGGCCTTCTTCGACAAGAAGGCCCTGGACGCGTACCTCACGCGCATTGAAGAGGCGCGCAAGCGCGACCACCGCAAGCTGGGCAAGGAGCTGGACCTCTTCCACTTCCACCCGTACTCGCCGGGCGCGGCCTTCTGGACGCCCAAGGGCACCGCGCTCTACCAGACGCTGTCCAACTGGATGCGCGCGCTGACGGCCGGTGACGGCTACGTGGAGATCAAGACGCCCCTGATGTTCAACAAGGGCCTCTGGGAGACGAGCGGCCACTGGGGCAAGTACAAGGAGAACATGTTCCTGGTGCTCGACAGCGAGTCCGGCGAGCACGACTTCTCCCTCAAGCCGATGAACTGCCCGTCGCACCACCTGTACTTCGGCTTCAAGAAGCACAGCTACCGCGACCTGCCCCTGCGCCTGCACACCCAGGACGTGCTCCACCGCAACGAGGCCGCGGGCTCCCTGGGCGGCCTCACCCGCGTGCGCCAGTTCGCGCAGGACGACGCGCACATCTACTGCATGGAGAGCCAGATCACCGACGAGGTGCGGCGCTTCGTGCAGCTCCTGGACCGCGTCTACAAGGCGGTGGGCCTCACCTACGCGGTGAAGCTGTCCACGCGCCCCGAGCAGCGCCTGGGCGACGACTCGCTCTGGGACCGCGCGGAGGGCGGTCTCAAGGCGGCGCTGGAGTCGCTGGGGCTCCCGTACGAGCTGGCTCCCGGTGACGGCGCCTTCTACGGCCCGAAGATCGACTTCGCCGTGTCCGACAGCATCGGCCGCAAGTGGCAACTGGGCACCATGCAGCTGGACTACCTGGCCCCGGAGCGCTTCGACCTCACCTACGTGGGCGAGGACAACGCCGAGCACCGCCCGGTCGTCCTCCACCGCGCCATCTTCGGCTCCTTCGAGCGCTTCACCGCCATCCTCATCGAGCACTTCGCCGGCGCCTTCCCGGCCTGGCTGGCCCCGGTGCAGGCCACCCTCGTCACCGTGGCGGACCGTCAGCTGGACTACGCCCGCAAGGTGCGTGACGACTTGCGCGCCAAGGGCTTCCGGGTGGAACTGGACGAGCGTGGCATGACGCTCAACGCGAAGATCCGCGAGGCCCAGATGCAGAAGGTGCCGTTCACCCTGGTGGTGGGCGACAACGAGGTGGAGTCCGGCGCCGTGGCCCCCCGCCGCTACGGCGGCGAGGACCTGAAGACCATGAAGTACGCCGACTTCGAGGCCCTCCTGACCAAGGAAGCCACGCTGCCCTGAGCCGCAGTGCGGGGAGACTTGACTCCCCGTCCGGGCTGGACTACGTGCGCGACTTCCGGGGATTGAGGCACGCCCTCATCCCCCGAGCCGTCGGAGGGTCCTCCCATCGTCCGCGATCAGAGAACCAATCGCCGTATCCGAGCCCGGGAGGTCCGCGTCGTCGGACCGAACGCCGAGCAGCTCGGAGTCATGTCCCTCGAAGCAGCGCTGACGCGCGCCCAGGCGGACGGTCTCGACCTCGTCGAGATCTCCCCCATGGCGAAGCCGCCGGTCTGCAAGATCATGGACTACGGCAAGTTCAAGTACGAGGAGAAGAAGAAGGCCTCGGAAACGAAGAAGAAGCAGGTCGTGGTCCACCTGAAAGAGGTGAAGCTCCGCCCCAAGACGGAGGAGCACGACTACGAGTTCAAGGTCCGCAACACCCGCCGGTTCCTGGAGGAGGGGAACAAGGCGAAGATCACCATCCAGTTCCGGGGTCGTGAAATCACCCACAAGGAGCTGGGGAGCGCCATCCTGGATGACGTGGTGAAGGACCTGAAGGAAATCGCGGTGGTGGAACAGAACCCCCGGATGGAAGGGCGCCAGATGTTCATGATCCTGGCCCCCAACCCGAAGGTGGCCCAGCGCGCCCGGGAGCTTGCCCGCCAGCAGGTGGAAGCGGCCGGGAAGAAGCAGGAAGGCAGGCCGGCGGTCGCCGCCGCGGTCGTTTCCGCGACGGCTGTAGGAAATCCTACCCCCGTCGTCTCAAAAGAGTGATAGAGGCTTCCGCCCAAAGCGTCCGGGGACCGTGCGCCCCGGTCCGCCGTCAGTCACGAAGACTGCCGGCCGACAGGAAGCAGAAGGAAGGTTTGGGATCATGCCCAAGTTGAAGACCCGCAGCGCCGCGAAGAAGCGCTTCCACGTGAAGAAGAGCGGCCAGGTGAAGTTCGGCAAGGCGTTCAGCAAGCACCTGTTCACCTTCTCCAAGACGCCCAAGCAGAAGCGCGGCAACCGTGGCACGGGCCACCTGCGCGACATGGACGCCAAGAAGGTCATCAAGGAGCTGTTCCCCTACGGCGCCTGAGTCGTCCTCGGGTTTGAACCAACCGTGAGTCCTGGCGGAGCGGCGTGAAGCCAGCGCCCCGGGGCCACCTTCCAGAAGTCAGGAGTGTGTCATGCGCGTCAAAAAGGGATTCAAGGCTCGTCGTCGTCGTAATCGCATTCTCAAGCTTGCGAAGGGCTTCCGCGGCCGTCGCAAGAACTGCTACCGCCGTGCGAACCAGGCCGTCGAGCGCGCCCTGGACTACGCCACCCGCGACCGCGCGGTGCGCAAGCGTAACTTCCGCTCGCTGTGGATCGTCCGCATCAACGCGGCCGCCCGCACCGTGGGCCTGTCCTACTCGAAGCTGATCGCCGGCCTGGCGAAGGCGAAGATCGGCCTGGACCGCAAGGTCCTGTCCGACCTGGCCATCGCGGACCCCGCGGGCTTTGCCGCCATCGCCAACATCGCGAAGGCAGCCTGAGACACGGCCGGCGGTGACGCCGGCCCCCGAAGCTGAAACGGGCTGCCTCCACCAGGGGGCGGCCCTTTTTTTTGCCCGGCGCTTGAGGCGTC